>NZ_JBIDBC010000040.1:0-33731 GCF_043202835.1 Streptomyces sp. NPDC048142 | reverse complement strand
ACCCGGGGCGGCTCCCCAACTGACCACCCGGGCGGGCCCCCCCCCCCCACCCCGTCGCGGGCCCTAGCGGGCACAACACCCCCCCCCCGGGGGGGGGGGGGGTGGGTTCGCCCCCGGCGGCCCCCCGGCCGCACCTCGTGGCAAACGGGCCACCCCGATGTCAGCGGTCTCACGTAGGCTCGTGAGCAAGAGCTGCCGTACCGCTGCGGAAACCACCGGGGGAGGGGCCCACCGTGCTCATCGACACCTACGACCGGATAGCCACCGACCTGCGCGTGTCACTCACCGACAAGTGCAACCTGCGCTGCACCTACTGCATGCCGGAAGAGGGCCTCCAGTGGCTCGGCAGGAGCGAGCTGCTCTCCGACGACGAGATCGTGCGCCTGATCCGTATCGCCGTCACCTCGCTCGGCATCACCGAGGTCCGCTTCACCGGCGGCGAGCCCCTGCTGCGCCCCGGCCTCGTCTCCATCGTCGAGCAGTGCGCCGCGCTCACCACCCGCCCCCGCATGTCGCTCACGACCAACGGCATCGGACTCAAGCGGACCGCCACCGCCCTCAAGGCCGCGGGCCTCGACCGGGTCAACGTCTCGCTGGACACCCTGCGCCCCGACGTCTTCAAGACCCTCACCCGTCGTGACCGCCACAAGGACGTCCTGGACGGACTGGAGGCCGCCCGCGAGGCCGGGCTCACCCCGGTGAAGGTCAACTCCGTCCTGATGCCGGGACTCAACGACGACGAGGCCCCCGAGCTCCTCGCCTGGGCCGTCGCCCACGATTACGAGCTCCGCTTCATCGAGCAGATGCCCCTCGACGCCCAGCACGGCTGGAAGCGCGACGGCATGATCACCGCCGGGGACATCCTCGCCTCGCTGCGCACCCGCTTCACCCTCACCGCCGAGAGCGACGAGTCCCGCGGCTCCGCTCCCGCCGAGCGCTGGACCGTCGACGGCGGTCCGCACCGCGTCGGCGTGATCGCCTCCGTCACCCGCCCGTTCTGCCGCGCCTGCGACCGCACCCGGCTCACCGCCGACGGCCAGGTCCGCACCTGCCTCTTCGCCCGCGAGGAGACGGACCTGCGCGGGGCACTGCGCGGGGACGCGTCCGACGAGGAGATCGCCCGGCTCTGGGAAGTGGCCATGTGGGGCAAGAAGGCGGGCTCCGGACTGGACGACCCGTCCTTCCTGCAGCCCGACCGCCCGATGTCGGCGATCGGCGGCTGAGACTCAGGCGTCCCGCGAGCCCTCTGCTCCGGGTTCCCAGTCCTTCAGCGCCACCACGTCCTTGAGGAAACCCCGTACCCCCAGGAACGAGGACAGGTGCTCCCGGTGCTCCTCGCAGGCCAGCCAGGTCTTGCGCCGCTCGGGCGTGTGCAGCTTGGGGTTGTTCCAGGCGAGCACCCACACGGCGGCGGCCCGGCAGCCCTTGGCGGAACAGAGCGGGGCACCGGTGGGACTCTCGGCGGACGTCTCGGGAAAGATCACGTGACCCAGCCTAAGTCAGGTGCTCCGCGAGCCTTCTGACGCATCCCCGGCCGGAGAAAGGGCGACGCCGAGCAGCCACGGGGGGAGCTGCCCGGCGTCGGTCCGTCGCTCCGACGGGGGATGCGGAGCGCATTTGAAGTATGTCACGGGGACCGGGGTGCGGTGCACCGGAACGTCATGATTGATCTGAGCTTTTCCTGAGCTTTGCGGGGCCTGCGGGATCAGAGGTGCTCGTGCGGCGGCGGCACCCGGCCGGACGCCCCCTCGGCGTCCCCGGACTCCGCCGGCCCGGACGCCGGCCCGGCCTCCAGAGCAGGCGGCGTCGGCATCCGCACGAACGTCGTCGGCAGCGAAGTCGCGTTCTCCCGGCCCGCGTTGGCGATGACCACCGCCACGTACGGCAGCAGCACGCCCAGCGCGAGCGCCACGATCGCCACATGCCGTTCCACGTTCCACAGGACCGCGGCCAGCACCACCGACACCGTGCGCACCGACATCGAGATCACATAGCGCCGCTGCCGGCCCCGGACGTCGTCCTCCAGCCCCTGACGGGCGCCCGTGATCCGGAAGACCTCCGTATCCGCGCTCTTCCGCAGCATGCTCCACCACCAGATCTCGTCGCCGGGCACTCCCGGACCGGGCCGTGTCCACGGTACGCCCGCAGCCCGCCGGGCAGGCGACCGGGGCGCGTTCGGCGGACTGGCCGGGGTCCCCCGGACGGTCCAGCCGGGCATGCGCCGCCGGGGCGGCGGGCCAAGACTGGGCGGACGCGCACTCCGCGCCGTACGAGGAGGCGAAATGAGCTGGTTGTGGGCAATCATCGTGGGACTGGTGCTCGGTGTCATCGCCAGAGCGATCCTGCCGGGCAAGCAGGACATCCCGCTCTGGCTGACAGCCGTGTTCGGCATCCTCGGCAGCATCCTCGGCAACGCCGTGGCCGGCTGGATCGGTGTCGAGGACACCAGGGGCATCGACTGGATCCGTCATGCGCTCCAGCTGGCGGGCGCCGTGGCGGTCGTCGCCGTCGGTGACATGGCCTGGCAGGCGCTCCGGGGCAACCGGAGTCAGAGAACCTGACCCACTGGGTCACCACGGCACCGAGGCCGGCACAGCGCCGCGGCCGGTCACGCGGGAAACGCGTGTCCGGCCGCGGCGCTGTCATGTGCGGGAGGGGCAGCGCGCCGGAAGACGGGTGCCGTGCTCTGCCGCCGTCCCCCGGCCGGTACCGGGCTCGCCGTGTGCCGTTGCCGGGCCCAGACTGGAGGGAGGAAGTACTTGCTGTCTCCTCAACAGGTGAGCAAGGAGGAGCCATGACAGCGACGACACGAAGGGATGCTCCTGTCGTCATCGAAGGTGACGGAGTGGAGTTGCGTGTTCAGGACGTCGGTGGAGACCTGTCGGTCGCCTTTGTGAGGTTTCCCGAGGGCACCGACATGGGCCCGGCTCTCAAGGGGCTGGCCGACGACCTCTGCCCGTGCCCGCACTGGGGCTATCTCTTCAAGGGCCGGCTGAAGATGCGGACGCCCCACGGCGACGATCTCTACGAAGCGGGTGAGGCGTTCTACTGGCCGCCCGGACACGCCCCGGTGGCGCTCGAAGACTGCGAGTACATCGACTTCTCGCCGACCAAGGACTTCAACGAGGTCATCGAGCACATCAAGGCGCAGGGAGGATGACGGACGTCCCGTGAGGGCCGGTCGGCGACCCACGCGCCGGAGACCGCCCCGCACGACGGCCGAGCCGGGCCCTGACACCACAGCGCCGCGGCCGGACACACGAGGAAATGTGTCCGGCCGCGGCGCTGTGGTGCGGAGGGAGTCAGCCCGCCGGGCGGACCTCCACGGCCGCCAGGTTCTTCTTGCCCCGGCGCAGCACCAGCCAGCGCCCGTGCAGCAGCTCCCCGGCGTCCGGCGCGATCTCGCCGTCGGCGACCTTCACGTTGTTCACGTAGGCGCCGCCCTCCTTGACCGTGCGGCGTGCCCCCGACTTGCTGGGCGCCAGGCCGACCTCCACCAGCAGGTCCACCAGCGGACCCAGCTCGGCGACCTCGGCGTGCGGCACCTCGGACAGGGCCGCGCTCAGCGTCGCCTCGTCCAGTTCGGCCAGGTCGCCCTGCCCGAACAGCGCCTTCGACGCCGCGATGACGGCGGCGCACTGCGCACCGCCGTGCACCAGCGTGGTCAGCTCCTCGGCCAGCGCGCGCTGCGCGGCGCGGGCCTGCGGTCGCTCCGCGGTCAGCTTCTCCAGCTCTTCGAGTTCCTCACGGCTCCTGAAGCTGAGGATGCGCAGGTAGCGCGAGACGTCCCGGTCGTCCACATTCAGCCAGAACTGGTAGAACGCGTACGGCGTCGTCATCTCCGGGTCGAGCCAGACGGCGCCGCTCTCGGACTTGCCGAACTTCGTCCCGTCCGCCTTGGTCATCAGCGGCGTCGCCAGCGCGTGCACGGTGGCGCCCGGCTCCAGGCGGTGGATCAGGTCGATGCCCGCGGTGAGGTTGCCCCACTGGTCGCTGCCGCCCTGCTGGAGGGTGCAGCCGTGCCGGCGGTACAGCTCCAGGAAGTCCATGCCCTGGAGCAGCTGGTAGCTGAACTCGGTGTAGCTGATGCCCTCCTGCGACTCCAGCCGGCGGGCGACCGAGTCCTTGGTGAGCATCTTGTTGACCCGGAAGTGCTTGCCGATGTCCCGCAGGAACTCGATCGCGGACATGCCCGCGGTCCAGTCCAGGTTGTTGACCATCGTCGCCGCGTTCGGGCCGTCGAAGGTGAGGAAGGGCTCGATCTGCCCCCGCAGCCGCCGCACCCAGGCGGCGATGGTCTCCGGGTCGTTCAGCGTGCGCTCGGCGGTGGGCCGCGGGTCACCGATCTGGCCCGTCGCGCCGCCCACCAGGGCGAGCGGCCTCAGCCCGGCCTGCTGGAGCCGCCGCATGGTGAGCACCTGCACCAGGTGCCCCACGTGGAGGCTCGCGGCGGTCGGGTCGAAGCCGCAATAGAAGGTGACGGGACCGTCCGCGAGAGCCTTGCGCAATGCGTCCTCGTCAGTGGACTGGGCGAACAGCCCGCGCCACTTCAGCTCGTCGACGATGTCCGTCACGGTTCCGGTGCTCCTTACGACTGGCAGAGATGCTGGTGGAGATGTACGGGTCAGTCTAGGCGGGTCACACCCCCGGGCTGACCGAGCTCATGTTGAAGTCCGGGATGCGCAGCGCGGGCATCGCGGCCCGGGTGAACCAGTCGCCCCACTCGCGCGGCAGCGTCTTCTCCGTACGCCCCGCCTCCGAGGCCCGGGACAGCAGGTCCACCGGCGATTCGTTGAACCGGAAGTTGTTCACCTCGCCGACCACCTCGCCGTCCTCGACCAGATAGACGCCGTCCCGGGTCAGCCCGGTCAGCAGCAGCGTCGCCGGGTCCACCTCGCGGATGTACCAGAGGCACGTCAGCAGCAGCGCCCGCCCGGTCGTCGCGGTGACCATCTCCTCCAGCGACCGCTCGCCACCGCCCTCCAGCAGCAGGTTGTCGATGCCCGGGGCGACCGGCAGCCCGGTCAGGCCCGCCGTGTGCCGGGTCGTCGTCAGCCGCTCCAGCCTCCCCTCCCGGACCCAGTCCGTCGGGGCCAGCGGCAGCCCGTTGTCGAAGACGGAACCGCTGTCGCCGGAGGAGTGCGCGATCACGAACGGCGCCGACTCCAGGCCCGCCGCGTGCGGGTCGCTGCGCAGGGTGAGCGGGAGCGGGGAGAGCGTCTCGCCCAGCCGCGTACCGCCGCCCGGCGTGGAGAACACCGTCCGGCCCTCGACGGCGTCCCGTGCGGTCGACGACCAGAGCTGGTAGATCAGCAGGTCCGCGACCGCGGTCGGCGGCAGCAGCGTCTCGTACCGTCCTGCGGGCAGCTCGACGCGCCGCTCCGCCCAGCGCAGCCGCTGCGCCAGCTCCGCGTCCATCGCCGCCGGATCGACGTCCTTGAAGTCCCGGGTCGCCCGGCCCGCCCACGCGGAGCGCGTCCGGTCCGGCGACTTCGCGTTCAGCTCCAGCGTCCCGTTCGGCTGGTCGTGGCGCAGCCGCAGCCCCGTAGACGTACCCATGTAGGTGGAGGTCAGCTCGTGGTTCGCGAACCCGTACAGCTCGCGGCCCCCGGCCCGGGAGCGGGCGAAGGCCTCACCGAGCGCCGGGGCGAAGTCCGCGAAGACCTCCGAACCCGTCTCGGCGGGCGCGTCCGTGAAGTCGGGGGAGGAGGGCACCCCGCTCACCAGCGGCTGCGCGTCCTCCGCCGGACCCGCACCGCGCGCGGCGGCCTCGGCCGCGCGCACCAGCGGCTCCAGGTCGTCCGTGGTCACGGCGGACCGGGAGACGACACCGGACGCCGTCCCCTTCGCCCCGTCGACGGTCGCGATGACGGTCAGGGTCCGGCCCCGGGTCACCCCGTTCGTGGTGAGCGCGTTGCCGGCCCAGCGCAGATTGGCGGAGGACTGCTCGTCGGCGATGACCACCAGGCCGTCCGTGGTGGACAGATCCAGGGCCCGCTCGACGATCTCGTACGGCTTGCTGACGCGGCTCATCGTCCGGCCTCCTGCGTCGTGTTGAGGATGTTGACGCCCCGGAAGAGGGCGGAGGGGCAGCCGTGCGAGACCGCCGCGACCTGGCCCGGCTGGGCCTTGCCGCAGTTGAACGCGCCGCCCAGCACATACGTCTGCGGGCCGCCGACCTTCTCCATCGAGCCCCAGAAGTCCGTGGTCGTCGCCTGGTACGCCACATCGCGCAGCTGTCCGGCGAGACGGCCGTTCTCGATGCGGAAGAAGCGCTGCCCGGTGAACTGGAAGTTGTGGCGCTGCATGTCGATCGACCAGGACCGGTCGCCGACCACGTAGATCCCGCGCTCCACCCCGCCGATCAGGTCCTCGGTCGACAGCCCGCCCGGATCCGGCCGGAGCGACACGTTCGCCATGCGCTGTACGGGGACATGGCCCGGCGAGTCCGCGTACGCGCAGCCGTTGGAGCGGCCGAGCCCGGTCAGCTTCGCGATCCGGCGGTCCAGCTGGTAGCCGACGAGCGTGCCGCCCTTCACCAGGTCCCAGGACTGCGCCTCGACGCCCTCGTCGTCGTACCCGATGGTCGCGAGCCCGTGCTCGGCGGTGCGGTCGCCCGTCACGTTCATCACGGGGGAGCCGTACGCCAGCTTGCCCAGCTGGTCGAAGGTGGCGAACGAGGTGCCGGCGTACGCCGCCTCGTACCCCAGCGCCCGGTCCAGCTCGGTGGCGTGGCCGATCGACTCGTGGATGGTCAGCCACAGGTTCGACGGGTCGACGACCAGGTCGTACGTCCCCGCCTCGACGCTCGGCGCGCGCATCTTCTCCGCGAGCAGCCCGGGGATCCGGTCCAGCTCGGCGTCCCAGTCCCAGCCGGTCCCGGTGAGGTACTCCCAGCCCCGGCCCACCGGCGGCGCGATGGTCCGCATCGAGTCGAACCCACCGGTCGTGCCGTCCACCGCGACGGCGGTGAACTGCGGGTGGATCCGCACCCGCTGCTGCGTGGTGACGGTGCCCGCCGTGTCCGCGTAGAACTTGTTCTCGTGCACGGCCGTCAGGGACGCGTCCACATGCGCGACGCCCTCCGCGCGCAGCAGCCGCCCGCTCCACTCGGCGAGCAGCGCCGCCTTCTCCTCGTCCGGTACGGAGAAGGGGTCGACGTCGTACGCGGAGACCCAGGTCCGCTCGCCGTGCACCGGCTCGTCCGCCAGTTCGACCTTCTCGTCCGACCCGGCCGCCGCGATCACCTTCGCCGACAGCTTGGCCATCGCGACGGCCTGCGAGGCCACCTTCGCGGCCGCGTCCATCGTCAGATCCACTCCGGACGCGAACCCCCACGCCCCGCCGTGCACCACCCGCACCGCGTACCCGAGGTCCGTACCGTCCGACGCCCCGGCCGGACGGGCGTCCCGCAGCCGCCAGGAGGCGCTGCGCACCCGCTCCAGCCGGAAGTCGGCGTGGGTCGCGCCGAGCGCCCGCGCTCGGGCGAGCGCCGCGTCGGCCAGCGGGCGCGACGGCAGGGCCAGGAATGACTGATCTACCTCGTGGGGCACAGGGAATTCCCTTCTCGATACACCACGGCAGTGAACCACGCCGGAGGGTGACCGCACCGGGGGATATCACAGACGCGTGGGCCGACCACGCAAGTGTGCGAACTGTGGGAACCCAACAGCACCCCGGACAAGCCACTGTCAGGGCCCGATTCCTCGATCGGCGCACGGTACCGATAGGTTTTCGACGTACCAGACCGCCAAGGAAAGGGTGATCCGTTGAGCCGCTCGGTTCTCGTCACCGGAGGAAACCGGGGCATCGGCCTCGCCATCGCCCGCGCCTTCGCCGACAACGGCGACCAGGTCGCGATCACCTACCGTTCCGGAGAGCCGCCCCGGGCGCTCACCGAGGCCGGTGTCCTCGCGGTCCGCTGCGACATCACGGACGTCGATCAGGTGGAGCAGGCCTACAAGGAGATCGAGGAGAAGCACGGTCCCGTGGAGGTGCTGGTCGCCAACGCCGGCATCACCAAGGACCAGTTGCTGATGCGGATGTCGGAGGACGACTTCACCTCCGTCCTCGACACCAACCTCACCGGCACCTTCCGGGTCGTCAAGCGCGCCAACCGCGCCATGCTGCGCGCCAAGAAGGGCCGCGTCGTCCTCATCTCCTCCGTCGTGGGCCTCCTCGGCTCGGCCGGCCAGGCCAACTACGCCGCCTCCAAGGCCGGGCTCGTCGGCTTCGCCCGGTCGCTGGCCCGTGAACTCGGTTCGCGGAACATCACCTTCAACGTCGTCGCCCCCGGTTTTGTCGACACCGACATGACCCAGGCGCTCACCGAGGAGCAGCGCAAGGGCATCGTGTCCCAGGTGCCGCTCGGCCGCTACGCGCGGCCCGAGGAGATCGCCGCCGCGGTGCGCTTCCTCGCCTCCGACGACGCGTCGTACATCACTGGAGCCGTCATTCCCGTTGACGGCGGATTGGGCATGGGTCACTGATCACCATGAGCGGAATTCTCGACGGCAAGCGCATCCTCATCACCGGGGTGCTGATGGAGTCGTCCATCGCGTTCCACGCCGCGAAGGTGGCCCAGGAGCAGGGGGCCGAGGTCATCCTCACGGCCTTCCCCCGCCCCACCCTGACCGAGCGCATCGCCAAGAAGCTGCCGAAGCCGGTCAAGGTCATCGAGCTGGACGTCACCAACCAGGAGCACCTGGACCGGCTGGCCGGCCTGGTGCGCGAGGAGCTCGGCTCCCTGGACGGCGTCGTCCACTCCATCGGCTTCGCGCCGCAGGACGCGCTCGGCGGCAACTTCCTCAACACGCCGTTCGAGTCCGTCGCCACCGCGATGCACGTCTCGGCGTTCTCCCTGAAGTCGCTGGCCATGGCCTGCAAGCCGCTGATGAGCGAGGGCGGCTCGATCGTCGGCCTCACCTTCGACGCCCAGTACGCCTGGCCGCAGTACGACTGGATGGGCCCGGCCAAGGCCGCGCTGGAGGCCACCTCCCGCTACCTCGCCCGTGACCTGGGCAAGGACGGGCTGCGCTGCAACCTGATCTCCGCCGGACCGCTCCGCTCCATGGCCGCCAAGTCCATCCCGGGCTTCGAGGAGCTGGCCGACGTCTGGAACACCCGCGCTCCGCTCGCCTGGGACATGAACGACCCGGAGCCGGCCGGCCGCAGCATCGTGGCCCTGCTCTCCGACTTCTTCCCGAGGACGACGGGCGAGATCATCCACGTCGACAGCGGCGTGCACATGATCGGCGCCTGACCGCGCGCCACCCCTGCGGGACGGCCCCCGGCCGCTGACCCCCTCCCGGTTCCCGGAGGCGGTCGGCGGCCGGGGGCCGTTCACGGTCCGTGGCCGCCCGCTGCCGTTCCGGTCGAGAATTCGGCCGATCCACCGCAGAATGGGGAGGAACCGGACTTCTTGTCAGGCTGCGGGAGGGAGATCGCCATGCGTCCCACGCGCCGCCGAACCCGTCTCCTCCTGGCCGCTCCGGTGGCCGTCGCCGCCCTCGCCGTACTCATGGGGGTCCACGCCGCAAAGGGGGCCGACTCCGGTACGGGAGAGGGGCCCCCGAAGCCCGAACCGGCCGGCTCGGAATGCCGTACGTCCATCGAGGGCTCCCGGGTCGTCGCGTACTGCCACAACCCCTACCCCTCCACCGACCTGGTCCGGCTGCACACCGAATGCGACCGCTGGTGGGACGTCGACGCGGACGGCGCGGCGGTCGCGGTGGAGCCCGGCCGGACCGTACGGCTGGAGGACCGCTGCTGGAAGGAGGTCGCCACGGCCTGGGTCAGCCACCACCCCGCCCCGGTCTGAGAGATTCCGGCGCGGGGCGAGTGCGGCGGGGTGAGCGCGGTGGGGCCGGGTGGGGCGGTGACGGAAGAGCCGCCGGAGACCCCTGGACCCCCTGGATTCGGTCTGCCGGGCCGGGTCCGCCGGGCCCGGTCCGTCAGGCGCGTTCCGTCAGGCAGGTGAGTGCGTGGCTCGCCGCCTCGGCCGCCGCCGTCTCCGCGTCCCCGGCCCGGATCGCCTCGACCAGCCGGCCGTGGTCCATATGGTTCTCCGGCCGCAGCTCGGGGCCCACATCGCCGCGCAGATAGTCACGCAGCAGATCCCCGAGGTCGGCGTAGAGCTCGGTCAGGACGTCGTTGTGCGAGGCCGCGACCACCGCCAGGTGCAGCGTCGCGTCCGCCGCCACGAACGCCTCCGCGTCCCCCGACGACCAGGCCTCCTCCCGGTGCGCCATCAGCGAGTCGAGCTGCCGCAGATCCCGCTCGGTACGCCGGACCGCGGCCAGCCGGGCCGCCGACGACTCCAGCGTCGAGCGCAACTCCGCGATATGACGGGGATCGGCGGTCGCGAACCTGCGGTGCATCACCCCGGCCAGCTCGCTCGTGGCGATCACATAGGTGCCGGAGCCCTGCCGGATGTCCAGCAGCCCGTTGTGCGCGAGGGCCCGCACGGCCTCGCGGACGGTGTTACGGGCCACCCCGAGCTGCTCGACCAGCTCGGGCTCGGTCGGAATCCGCGAGCCGACCGGCCACTCGCCCGAGGTGATCTGGTTCCGCAACTGGGCGATCACCTGGTCGGAGAGTGCCGAACGCCGTGGAGACGTCAGCGCCATGGTGCTCCTTGCTCGTGAGCTGTCAGGTCCGGGCCGGATTCTCTCAAGGAAATCCGGGGGACACCGGGGGATCCCGGGGTGCCCGCGGGATTGGACAATCAATCATCCCATGATTCTATGATGGCTCCATGCCGGACGACGAGACGCAGACCCCGACCCTGAACCGCGGCCCCGCCGCGCGCACCCCCCACGAGCCCCCCGCCCGACGGCTCCCCGGCACGGACGGGACCCCCGCGCCCTGGCTGCTGCGCCTCATCGCCGTAGGACTCGTCCTGGCCGCCCTGAACCTCCGCCCCGCCATCACCAGCCTCGGCGCCCTCCTCGAAGAGGTCCGCGAGGGGCTGCACATGAGCGGGAGCGTGGCCGGCGTCCTCACCTCCGTGCCGCCGCTCTGCTTCGCCGTCTTCGGGGTCATGGCGCCGCGCCTGGCCCGCCGCTTCGGCGCGGGCGCCGTCGTCTGCGCGGGTATGGCCGCCATCGCGGCCGGCCTGCTCATCCGCCCGTACATCGGCTCCACCGCCGGGTTCCTGGCCGCCAGCGCGCTGGCGCTGATGGGCATCGCCGTCAGCAACATCCTGATGCCGGTGATCGTCAAGCGCTGGTTCCCCGACCGCGTCGGCACCATGACCGGTCTCTACTCCATGGCCCTGGCCCTCGGCACCGCCCTGGCCGCCGCCGTCACCGTGCCCGTCACCGGGGCGCTGGGCGGCGACTGGCGGACGGGTCTCGTCGTCTGGGCGGTGCTCGCCGCCGTCGCGGTACTGCCCTGGATCGTCCTCGTACGCGATCGCACCCCGCCCCCCGGTGCACCCCTTCCGGGCTCGCCCGCCTCCGGTCCGGTCGTCTCCGGCTCGACCGTCTCCGGTACGTCAGCCTCCGGTACGTCAGCCGTGGACGCGCCGGCCCTCCGGATCACCCGCAGCCGCACCGCCTGGGGCCTCGCCTGCTTCTTCGGGCTCCAGGCCACCGCCGCGTACATCACCATGGGCTGGATGCCGCAGATCTTCCGCGACGCCGGGGTCTCCGCCGGCACGGCCGGACTCCTGCTCGCGGTCACCATGGCGATGGGCGTCCCGCTCGCCTTCGTCATCCCCCGGGTCGCCTCCCGGCTCACACACCAGGGCCCCATCGTCGTCGTCCTCGGCCTGTGCGGCCTGATCGGCTACAGCGGCCTCTACCTCGCCCCCGCCGCCGGAGCCTGGGCCTGGGCCCTGCTCCTCGGGGTGGCCAACTGCGCCTTCCCGCTCGCCCTCACCATGATCGGCATGCGGGCACGGTCCGGCGCGGGCGTGGTCCGGCTCTCCGCCTTCGCCCAGTCCACCGGCTATCTGCTCTCGATCCCCGGCCCGCTGCTCGTCGGCGTGCTCTACCAGCACAGCGGCGGCTGGGGACTGCCGATCGCCCTGATGGCGGGCCTCATGATTCCCCAGATGGTGGCGGGGATCCTCGCGGGCCGGGACCGGACGATCGAGGACGAGTGCTGAGATGCGACACTGACGTCATGCCAGTGCTCGATCCGAATCCCCAGAACGGCCAGAAGAAGCTTCTCCTCGTGTTCGGGGCGATGCTCCTCATCACCGTCGTCATCGGTGTGATCGCCACGATCGCCTCGCCCTGACGCCCGAGGACCCGGTGGACCCCGTGGGGGGTGGGGCCAGCCCCCCTTCCCCTAGGGCCTGTCTGATAATGATCACGTCGGGGAGGCAATTCTCGGTGGAGTCAGCTGGCTGCCTGTGGGAGGGTCCTGCATGTGATCAGTCAGAATGGCGCCCGGGTCCGCGAGCTCGTACTCGCGGACGGAGTTCGCCCTGCGGACGTTGTGCGTGTTCATCGCGAAGCTCTTCGCGTGCTGCGTTCGAGCATCGATGCAGCCCACATCGATGCGTACAGCGATGACGCCTGGCCGCCCGAAGTCCTGGACTCGCATGAACGTGCCTTGTCACTGGCTCGGGAGGAGGTCGTGAGCGGCACCCGCTCCCGGCGCTCTGACCCCGGGATGGGGGTCGACCTTGATGTCCAAGACGACGGGCACTTCAAGGTGCTGTCGGACTTGGCTCCCTACACGATCCACGCGGAAGGCTGGCGGGACGGCCAGCAGGTTTTCAGCGCCAGCGACTCGGGAACGTCCCTGTGGGTTGAGGTAACCCAGGAACAGGAAGCAGCCCTTCTGTCCCGGTTGGGTCAGCTGGGAATCTCATCGGGTGTGCTGACCGTCCTGGCTCCCGGGCGCTGAGCGCCTGCCGACGCAGGCTCGCGGAGCCAGAGGATCAGCGAGGCGAGGCGGAGCCCGGCCTGATATCGGTCCGCGAGCTTGTCGAAGCGGGTTGCTATCGCGCGGAACTGCTTGAGCCGGCTGAAGCACCTCTCGACGACGTTGCGATGCTTGTACGCTTCCGCGTCGAAGGCGGGCGGTCGGCCGCCTCGGGAACCCCGACGGAGCCGGTTGGCGACCTGGTCAGAGCGTTCAGGGATCGTAGCGGCGATGCCACGACGCCTGCACCAGGCGCGGATCGCCCGGGACGAATACGCCTTGTCGCCGAGGACCCGATCCGGGCGGGTGCGCGGTCGTCCCCGCCCGGTGCGCGGGACGCGGATGGCGTCCAGTGCCGCCTCAAACACGGTGGAGTCGTTGGTGTTGCCGGGGGTGAGCACGAGCGACAGCGGCAGGCCGCGGCCGTCAACCGCCAAGTGAACCTTGGTGGTCAGCCCGCCCCGGGACCGGCCGAGGGCCTGCCGTTCCGCCGAGCGTCCCGGGTCTTCCAGTTTGTCCCCGTTGGCCTCCCCTTTTTACGGGCGCCGGCCGCATGCTGGTGGGCGCGGTTGATCGTGGAGTCCACCGAAACCGTCCACTCCACCGTGCCCACCGCGTCATCACATACCTGGACCTGCTCCAGCAGCTTCGCCCAAGTGCCATCCGCATCCCAGCGGGCGAATCGCTCGTAGACCGTTTGCCACGGTCCATATCGTTCCGGCAGATCACGCCACGGAGCACCCGTCCGCAGTCGCCAGAGCACTCCGTTGATCACCTGCCGGTGATCCCGCCACGGCCGCCCGCACCCGTCCGAGCCCGGAAGCATCGGCTCTATGCGCTCCCACGCCGCATCCGTCAGCTCGCCTCGACCTGTCACAAGATCAATTATCAGACAAGCCCTAGGGGGCCAGGGTCAGGGTGAAGTGGGTGGGTCACCGGATGGGACCGACCGTTCCCACTCCGTAGGTTCTTCGGTAACGACCGATGACCCAACGGAGGCGGACATGCCGACACCGACGCACACCAGGCCCCACCGACGGGCCGCGGACGGCGTCGAGATCCGGCTGCCCTGGTGGGCCGTCGCCCTGCCCGCCGTCGCGTTCGCCGCTCTGCTGCTGATGATCCTCAGCCCCGGACAGGCTCGGGCCGCCACCGGCGACCCCGCGCTCGGACAGTTGATCGAGCACACCCTCCAGCTGCTGTCCCGCTGAGGCGAAGCCGCCCCGGACCAGCGCGTCAACTCCCCGGACGAGCACGTCAACACCCTGCGCCCGAGGCCGCATTTCATGCGAAGCTGAGGTGTATGAGCGTCGAGACACCTCGCAGGATCGTCCTTCTCCGGCATGCCAAGGCGGAATGGTCACAGGCTTCCGATCATGAGCGCCCGCTGGCCGAGCGCGGCCGCAAGGACGCGCCCGTGGCCGGCCGCAGGCTCGCCGATTCCGGCATCGCATTCGATCTGGCCCTCTGCTCCAGTGCCGTCAGGACGCGGGAGACCTGGAAGCTGGCGGTCCATGAATTCTCCCAGCGACCCCGGACCGTCTACGAGGAGAGGCTGTACGAGGCCTCCCTCGGTGAACTGATCGCCCTCTTCAACGAAACTCCGGACGAGGTGCGCAACCTCCTGGTCATCGGCCACAACCCCGGGATGCACGGGGCCGCCGACGCCCTGTCCGGCTCGGCCGAGGGCGACACCCTGGCCCGGATGACCCGGGACGGCTTCCCCACGGCCGCCTACGCCGTGGTGGAGTTCCCCGGCTCCTGGAAGAGCGTGGAGCACGGGGCGGGCAAGCTCACCGAGTACTGGACGCCGAACGACTGAGCGGGCTCCCGTACCGCTGACCACGTGAACGCGTCAGGCCCCGGCACATCTCCTGCATCTCCCGTGCTGGGGCCTTCCCGCGTACGCCTCCGAAACCGGTGGCCCGGGGCGGGGCTCCGGGCGGCCGAAACCGGTGGCCCGGGGCGGCTCGGGCGGCTCGGGGCCTTCAGTCGACGAGACCGTCCGCCGCCTCGACCTCTTCACGGGTGATACCGAGCAGATAGAGCACGGTGTCCAGGAACGGCACGTTCACCGCGGTGTGCGCCGCCTCGCGGACCATCGGCTTGGCGTTGAAAGCGACGCCGAGCCCGGCGGTGTTCAGCATGTCGAGATCGTTCGCCCCGTCCCCGATCGCCACCGTCTGCGCCAGCGGCACCCCCGCCTGCTCGGCGAAGCTCCGCAGCAGCCGTGCCTTGCCCGCCCGGTCCACCACCTCGCCGACGACCCGGCCGGTGAACTTGCCGTCCACCACCTCCAGGGTGTTGGCCGAGGCGAAGTCGAGGCCGAGCTGCTCCTTCAGGTCGTCCGTGACCTGGGTGAAGCCGCCGGAGACGACGCCGACCTGGTAGCCGAGCCGCTTCAGCGTACGGATCAGGGTGCGGGCGCCGGGGGTGAGCCGTACCTCGGTGCGGACCTTGTCCACCACCGAGGCGTCCAGACCGGCCAGCAGCGCCACGCGGGCGTGCAGCGACTGCTCGAAGTCCAGCTCGCCGCGCATCGCCTGCTCGGTCACCTGGGCGACCTCGGCCTCGCAGCCCGCGTGCGCCGCGAAGAGCTCGATCACCTCGTCCTGGATCAGCGTGGAGTCGACGTCCATGACCACCAGCCGCTGGGCCCGCCGGCTCAGCCCGGCCGAGACCACCGCGACGTCCACGCCGATCTGCGCGGCCTCGGTCGCCAGCGCGGTCCGCAGCTCCCCGGTCCCGGTGCCCGACACCGCGAACTCGACGGCGGTGACCGGGTACTTCGCCAGCCGGAAGATACGGTCGATGTTCCCGCCGGTCGAGGTGATGGTGGCCGCTATGGCGGCGGTCGACTCCGCGGTGAGCGGGTGTCCCAGCACCGTCACATGGGAGCGGCCGTCACCGCGGGGGCGGTTGTCGCCGATGCCGGAGATGATCTCGGCCTGCAGCTTCAGGGAGTCGGACCAACTGTGCACGGTCGCCCGCAGATCGCCCTCGGTCGTTCCGCCCGCGGTGGGCGCGGTGACCAGGGCGCACAGCACGATGCGGCCCCGCGTGACGACCTGCTCGATGTCCACGACGTCGACCGAGTACGCGGCGAGGGTGTCGAAGAGTCCGGCGGTGATGCCCGGACGGTCCTTGCCGAAGATCTTGACGAGAAGCGTGGGTGCGTCGCCGCCCGGAGGGATCCCGTCGCCGGTCCCGTCGACCCGACGGGGCTCAGGGGGCTCAGACGGCTCAGAGGGCTCAGGGGACGAGAGGGGCTGAGGTGGCTGAGATGCGCTCATGGTGCTCCCACCGTATCGGTCCCGTCCCCTCCTCCGGCCGCCCGTCCCGAGTGCCGGACGGAATCGCTCCGGTGCCACCCCCGGTACCGCGTACGACATCGCCCCCGATGCCGGGCGGTGGTCCGGGCCCGGGTACGCGAGGAGTCGCGGATCTGGCCGGTACGGGTCTTGCGCCCGGCCGCACCGGGTGTCCCGTATATACCGTTGTGAAGTCGCTGAACGTTCTCTGGGTGGTAATCAGACCTTCATCAGGACTTCTTCCGTTACGCTCCCGTTTCGCCCCCGGTACCGGGGGCTTCGCGCAGGTCTCCGCGCGCTCTTCACCCGCCCGACTTTCGGATCGGGGACTGCTCCTGGAATAGTTCCCCACGATGTTCAGCATCCCTAGACTCCCTGCGACGGGGGTAACACGGGGGACAACTAGTGGGGCGCGGAGTGCCGGAACTCGTACTGGAATTGAATGGCAGCACCTGGACGCTCGATCCGTCCAGGTCGTACACCCTGGGACGTGATCCGCAGGGCGACCTGACGATCGACGACGCCAGAGTGTCGTGGCGGCATGCCACGATCAGCTGGAACGGCCGCAGTTGGTCCATCGAGGACCACGGCAGCACCAACGGCACCTATACGCAGGGTCAACGGATCCAACAGGTGGAAATCGGCCCCGGCTCGGTGCTGCACCTGGGCAACGCCACCGACGGGCCCCGGGTGAGCCTCGGTCCCGCCGCGGGCGCCGGTGCCGTCGGCGGTCAGGCGGCCGGAGTCCAGCAGGCTCCGGTGCAGCAGCCCCACCAGCAGCCCCAGGGCGGCGGCGCGGGCTGGCAGCACGGACAGCAGGCACCCGCGCACCAGGCCCCGGCCCAGCAGCATGCGCCTGCCCAGCAGCAGGCCTGGCAGCAGCCGCAGGCCCCGCACCAGCAGGCGCCCCAGCAGCAGGCCCCGCACCAGAGGGTGCCGCACCAGCAGGGCCCCGGGCATCCGGCCGGACCGGGACAGGGCGGTGCCGCGGGGGCGCCGCCGGTCTACGGTGACCGCAGCCCGACCACGTTCCACCAGCTGGCCCTCGGCCGGGTCATGCGCATCGGCCGTGCGCTGGAGAACGAGCTGGTCGTCTCCGACCTCCAGGTCTCCCGCAACCATGCCGAGTTCCACGCGACGCCCGACGGCCGCTTCGAGATCCGCGACCTCGGCTCGCACAACGGCACGTACGTCAACGGTCTGCCGCTCCAGAAGTCCGGCTCGGCGCTCATCGGCCCGAACGACATCGTCGGCGTCGGCCACTCGACGTTCCGGCTGGTCGGGGACCGGCTGGAAGAGTTCGTCGACACCGGTGAGGTCTCCTTCTCCGCCCGCCACCTCACGGTGACGGTCGACGGCGGGAAGCAGATCCTCAAGGACGTCTCCTTCGGCGTTCCGGAGAAGTCGCTGATCGCGGTCATCGGCCCCTCCGGCTCCGGAAAGTCCACCCTGCTCAAGGCGCTCACCGGCTACCGGCCCGCCAACCAGGGTGACGTCCTCTACGACAACCGAAACCTGTACAAGCAGTTCGCCGAGCTGCGCCAGCGCATCGGTCTGGTCCCGCAGGACGACATCCTGCACAAGGAACTGACCGTCACCAAGGCCCTCAAGTACGCGGCCAAGCTCCGCTTCCCCGCGGACACCACCGAGGCCGAGCGCCAGTCCCGGATCACCGAGGTCCTCGCCGAACTCAAGCTCGACATCCACAAGGACAAGAAGATCACCTCGCTCTCCGGCGGCCAGCGCAAGCGCGTCTCGGTCGCCCTGGAGCTGCTCACCAAGCCCTCGCTGATCTTCCTGGACGAGCCGACCTCCGGCCTCGACCCGGGCATGGACCGCGATGTCATGCAGCTGCTGCGCGGCCTCGCCGACGACGGCCGTACGGTGCTCGTGGTCACGCACTCGGTCGCCGAGCTGGCGATCTGCGACAAGCTCCTCGTGATGGCGCCCGGCGGTTCCGTCGCCTACTTCGGTCCGCCGGAGGAAGCGCTGAACTTCTTCGGCTACACCAGCTGGGCCGACGTCTTCTCCGCCTTCGAGAACTACCGCGACTACGACTGGGCGGGCCGCTGGCGCGGTTCGCAGCATTACCAGATGTACGCCGCCGACATCGACGCGGTCGCGGCCCAGCCGGTCAACATGCCGCCCCCGCAGCAGATGCGCCCGCCGAAGCCGCAGGGCTGGATGGCGCAGCTGTGGACGCTGATCCGGAGATACTCCTCCGTCATCGCGTCCGACAAGGGTTTCATGGGCCTGATGCTGATCCTGCCCGCCGTGCTGGGCGTGGTCAGCGTGGTCATCCCGGCGGAGTTCGGTCTCGCCGAGCCCGACCCGCCGTCCCGGTTCAACGGCAAGGCCGGAACGATCATGCTGATCCTCGCGGTCGGCATGTGCTTCTCCGGCGCCGCCAACTCCGTACGAGAGCTGATCAAGGAACGGGTCATCTACGAACGGGAGCGGGCCACCGGCCTGTCCCGATCCGCGTACCTGATGTCCAAGGTGATCGTCCTCGGCGTGATCACCGCCTTCCAGGGCGTGATCATCTGCGGCATCGGCTTCGCCACCCGCGATCTGCCGGCGGAGGGCCTGATCATGCCCCCGGCCGTCGAGATCTGTCTCTCGATCATCGTGCTGGGCTTCACCTCGATGATGTTCGGCCTGGTCATCTCCTCGCTGGTGAAGACCGCTGAGAAGACCATGCCGCTGCTGGTCATGTTCGCGATCATCCAGGTCGTCTTCACCGGCGTGCTCTTCCAGGTGTACGGATCGCCCGGCCTGGAACAGTTCGCCTGGCTGATGCCGTCCCGCTGGGCGATGGCCGCGGCCGGCACCACGCTGGACCTGGCGCACCTGATGCCGCCGTGGGACCCGAAGAACCCCACCGATCTCGACCCGCTGTGGGAGCACACCGCGAGCCAGTGGGGCATCAACATCACCGTCCTGCTCGCGCTCGGCGTGATCTGCGGCGTCGTGGTCGCACGCCTGCTGCGCCGCCACGAGCCCGAGGTCATGCGCAAGTAGGGTCCGGGGTCCGCCCTGACAGAGCGACGCCGGAGGCCGGCACCCCACGGGGTGCCGGCCTCCGGCATGTGCACGGCTTGGCTCAGCAGGACGGCTTGCTCGGCAGGACGGCTGGGCTCGGCTGGACGACTTGGCTCAGTACGCGCCGTTCACGTTGTCCATGGAGCCGTAGCGGTCGGCCGCGTAGTTGCAGGCGGCGACGATGTTGGCGACCGGGTCGTACAGGTCCTTCTTGGTGCCCGCCACGTGGTAGCGGTCGAAGGTCGGCTGGATCACCTGGAGCAGACCCTTGGACGGGACGCCGTTCCGGGCGTTGATGTCCCAGTTGTTGATGGCCCAGCGGTTACCGCTGGACTCCCGGATGATGTTGCGGTGGATCCCCTCGTAGGAGCCGGGGATGCCTTCCTTCTTCATGATCGACATGGCCTCGCGGATCCAGCCGTCCAGGTTGTTGGCGTAGACGGGCGTGCGCGCGGTGGAGCGGTTCGCGGCCTCGGTGTCGCGCTTCTTCGCGTCCGCCTTGGCCTTGGCGGCCTTGGCCTTCGCGTCGGCGGCGGCCTTGGCCTTCGCGTCGGCGGCGGCCTTGGCCTTCGCGTCGGCGGCGGCCTTCGCCTTCGCCTTGGCGTCCGCGGCGGCCTTGGCCTTCGCCTCGGACGCGGCCTCGGCCTTCGCGGCGGCGGCCTTGTTCGCGGCGGCGGCCCTCGCCTTCGCGGCGTCGGCGGCCTTCACCAGCTTCTCGGCGGTGGAGTGCTGCTCGATCATGCTGTTCTGCACGGTCTTGGCCTGCGCGGAGCCGGCGGCGAAGGCCACGGGCGCGGCGGCAGCCGCTGCCTGCGGGGAGATCTCGGGCTCGGTGTTCGACGGGACGAGCGAGAAGGTCAGGGCGGCGACGCCCAGGGCCGACACACCGGCCACGGAGATCCTCTGGACCTTGTTCAGACGACGGACACGGCGGGGAATGCGAGACGCGGACATGCAGGGATACCTCTTCGAATGCTCAGGTGTCCTCACGGAGGACGAGACCGGAGGCGGCGATGCGTACCTCCGTTGGGGACGAGAGCAATTCTTAGCGGCAGCAAAATTCTGAGGCAACGATGTGACGTACGAAGCCAGATAGTGGAGCGGAGGCCGGTTCGCCCGAAATGACCCCCGCTCACGCCTGCTCAAATGGCTCTTATGGGCCCACTAGGTACGTTCGTAAGTGACGTGGGTCCTATGCCCGGGCTCACATCGGCGACGTAACAGTCTCACCATTCGTTGCTGGAGCAATCCGGAGCGTTACGTTCCTCATCCGGCAGGATGAGGTGGACGTCCCCGAACTCGTGCCAGAGGTACCGCTCCTGGAGCGCCGCCTCGTACCCCCGGCGCAGCGCCTCGCGACCCGCCACCGCCTCCAGCATCAGCAGATGCGAGGCCTCCGGCTCGTGCAGCCCGGTCAGCAGCCCGTCCACCACGCGCACGCCCCGTCCCGGCGTCACCACCAGATCCGTCCACCCCGACGCCGGCCGCACCACCCCGTCCGCCCCCGCCGCCGACTCCAGCGCCCGCACGGCCGTCGTCCCGACCGCGATCACCCGCCCGCCCGCCGCACGGTCCTCACCCCGCGCCGCCCGTACGGCGTTCACCAGCCACGCCGTCGCCGCCGGCACCGAGAACCGCTCCGGGTACGGCGGTTCGTGCGCCTCCGCCGAGGACACCCCCGTATGCAGGGACAGCGGTGCGAACAGCACCCCCCGGCGCACCAGCTCCGCCACCAGCGCGGCTGTGAAGGGCCGTGCCGCACTCGGCATCTCCGCCGAACCGCTCCCGTCCGGCGACGGCGCCGCGAACACCGTTTGATACGCCGCCAGCGGCTGGTCCCGCTCCGTGTACCCGTACCGGATCGGCCGCCCGTACCGCCGCAACAGCTCCGGCACCGGCGCAGGCACCGGCTCCGACTCCGGCACCTGCACCTGCTCCGGCACTGGCTCCGGCACCCGCGCCCACCACAACCGGGCCCCCGCCGCGGGCCCGAGCGGCTCCTCCAGCACCAGGGCGTTACCGCCCGGCAGCCGCACCACCGCCCCCGCAGGACCGCCCGGCCGGGGCCCGGTGACCCCCGCCCGGCCGGGAGCCCGCAGCTCCACCGCCCACCGCCCGTCCGCACCCCGCGTCGAGAAGTGCACGACAACCCGCTCCCCGCCCACCCGCCCGTTCACGGCGGCGGGCAACGTCATCGACGTGTTCACCACCAGCACGTCCCCGCCCCGCAGCTGCGCGGGCAGCTCCCGGAACGCACGGTGCGAGACCGCCCGCCCCCGCGACACCAGCAGCCGTACGTCGTCCCGCCCAGCACCCCGCTGCTCGGCGGGCACCCGGGCCGACAGGACGTCCGGCACCCGCAAGGCCTCCAGGGCGGCTGGGCCGCCGGCCCCGCCCCACCGATGCGAGGTCCGGTCGGTCCGGCTCCCGTCCGCTTCCACCGCGCCGGGGTCCGGGGCGTCTGCCCGCGCTCCGCCCGGGGACGGTTCGTCTGTCCGCGCTCCGCCGGGGCGTGGCGAGGCTGCCCGCGCTCCGCCGGAGCCGGGCGAGGCTGTCCGTACCTCGTTCCGCTCCGGCCCGTCCGGCTCCGCCTCGCCCGGGTCCGCCCCGCCCGAAGCGGTCCCGCCCGGCTCCGGCCCGTCGGTCCGCGCGTCGTCCGCCCATGGCCGGCCCGAGCGCCGCCCGTCCGTCCGCACCCCGCCCGGCCCCCGCCCCCGCGCCGTCACCGAGGGCCCCCGCCCGGCCCGGCCAGCAGCGCCTGGGCGGCGAACCGTCCACTGGCCGGCCGCTCCCGTACCAGCCGCAGGAACGCGGGCGCCACGCTCTCCGGCGACGGCCGAGGCTCGTCCGCCTCCTCCGGGACCGCCGCGGCGTACAGATCCGTCGCCATGTCACCCGGGTCGACGGCCCACACCCGCAGCCCCGGCTCCTCCTCGCCCAGCACCGCCGCCAGCTGGTCCAGCGCCGCCTTCGACGCCCCGTAGCCGCCCCACGTCGGGTACGGTTCCGCCGCCGCGTCCGAGCTGATCATCACCACCGCACCCGCCCCCGAGGCCCGCAGCGACGGCAACGCCTCCTGTACGAGACCGAGCGCCGCCACCACATTCGTCTCCAGCGCCCGCCGCAGCCCCTCCAGCGGCAGCGCGTCCAGCCGGACCAGCGGCTCCGCGCCCAGCACGCTCGCATTGCTCACCAGCAGGTCGAGTCCGCCCAGCGACCCGGCGGCCGCCACCAGGTCCGCCCGGTGCGCCGCGTCCGTGACGTCCCCCGGCACCGCCACCACCCGCGTCCCGTACCGCCCGCGCAGCTTCCTCGCCGTGTCCTCCAGCACCCCGGCGGTCCGGGCGTCCAGCACCAGGTCCCACCCCTGCCCGGCCAGCGCCCCCGCCAACGCGCGCCCCAGCCCCTTCGAACCACCCGTGATGATCGCGACCGGCATGATGACCGTCCCCTTCGTACCCTCGTCGTCCACCGGGAGACCCCGGTGCCCCCAACGTAGGAAGCCCGCACCCCACCGCGCCTCACCCCGGAGCCGCACCCGTACCCGGTACTTCGGCGTAGGTCCCCTGTGGTCCTACGACCTCCGGCCGAGGGCCCCCGCCGCCCGGACCTAGACCCCCGTCCGCTCATCACCGACCCCGGCCCGATACGACCGCGCGGTTTCCGCCGGTACGGTGATCCCATGAGTCATCGCCCACCGTCGGGCCTCGCCGCGGTGAGTGCCGCGCTGCTCGCCATGAGCCGGCACCTCGAAGTGGGCGACGTCCTGAAGACGATCGTCGCCTCCGCCCGCGAGCTGCTCGACGCCCAGTACGCGGCCCTCGGCGTCCCGGACGACCACGGCGGCTTCGCCCAGTTCGTGGTCGACGGGGTCAGCGACGAACAGTGGAAGGCCATCGGCCCGCTGCCCCGCCAGCACGGCATCCTCGCCGCGATGCTGCACCAGGCGAAGCCCGAGCGCCTCGCCGACGTCCGCGAGGATCCCCGCTTCGGAGGCTGGCCCGACGCCCACCCCGACATGTCCGACTTCCTCGGCCTGCCCATCACGGACGGCGACGAGATCATCGGAGCCCTGTTCCTCGCCAACAAGCTGTGCCCCAAGCCCGAGGGCGGCTGCGGCTTCACCGCCGAGGACGAGGAGCTGCTCCAGATCCTCGCCCAGCACGCCGCCATCGCGCTCACCAACGCCCGCCTCTACGAGCGCAGCCGCGAACTGACCATCGCCGAGGAGCGCTCCCGCCTGGCCCACGAGCTGCACGACGCGGTCAGCCAGAAACTGTTCTCGCTCCGCCTCACCGCCCAGGCCGCCAGCGCCCTCGTCGACCGCGACCCCGTCCGCGCCAAGGGAGAGCTCCAGCAGGTCGCCGTCCTCGCCGCCGAGGCGGTCGACGAGCTGCGGGCCGCCGTCGTGGAACTGCGCCCCGCGGCACTCGACGAGGACGGGCTCATCGCCACCCTCCGCACCCAGATCCAGGTCCTGGACCGGGCGCACACCGCCGAGGTCGCCTTCGAGAGCCGCGGCGTGCGCGCGCTGCCCGCCGCCCAGGAGGAAGCACTGCTCCGGGTCGCCCAGGAGGCCCTCCACAACGCCCTGCGCCACTCCGGCGCGGAGCGTGTGAGCGTCACCCTGGCCCGGCGCGGCACCGCCACCGTCCTGCGCGTCACCGACGACGGGTGTGGCTTCGACCCCACCGCCGTCCGGCGGGCGGGCCGCCACCTCGGCCTCGTCTCCATGCGCCACCGGGCGAGCAGCGTCGGCGGCCGACTCACCGTTGCCTCGGAGCCCGGCAAGGGCGCCACGATCGAGATGGAGGTCCCCGGTGGCTGACAAGATCATCAGGGTGCTGCTGGTCGACGACCATCAGGTGGTCCGCCGCGGACTGCGTACGTTCCTGGAGATCCAGGAGGACATAGAGGTCGTCGGTGAGGCGTCCGACGGAGCGGAGGGCGTGGCCCGGACCGAGGAGCTCCGCCCCGACGTCGTGCTGATGGACATCAAGATGCCCGGCACCGACGGCATCGAGGCCCTGCGCCTCCTGCGGGAGCTCGACAACCCCGCGAAGGTCCTCATCGTCACCAGCTTCACCGAACAGCGCACGGTGGTCCCCGCCCTGCGCGCCGGAGCCTCCGGTTACGTCTACAAGGACGTCGACCCGGACGCCCTGGCCGGGGCGATCCGCTCGGTCCACGCCGGCCACGTACTCCTCCAGCCGGAGGTCGCGGGCGCGCTGCTGGCCCAGGAGGACGCGGGCACCGGCACGGGGCGGGGGAGCACGCTCACCGAGCGGGAACGCGAAGTCCTCGGCCTCATCGCGGACGGTCGTTCCAACCGCGAGATCGCCCGTGCGCTCGTCCTCTCCGAGAAGACGGTCAAGACCCATGTGTCGAACATCCTGATGAAGCTCGACCTGTCCGACCGGACGCAGGCCGCGCTCTGGGCGGTACGTCATGGAGCGGCGGGCTGACGTCGGCACCACGGCGGGTTCCCGTCCTCCGGAGCCGGAGCCGGAGCCGGAGCCGGAGCCGGTGAACCGGTGCCGCCTCCGCCTCCGGCCACAGCGGCGCCGACGTCCACGGCCCGGCCACCCACTCCCGGGCGTCGGCGGCTAACCTCGTGCGGCTTCCCGTCGCCGTCCCGGCGAACACGGGCAGCGTGGTGGGCGTGCTCAACCCGGCCTTCGGCAACCCCGGCCTTCGGCAGCCCCGGCCTCAACCACTGAGCCAAGCCCCCTCCCGAAAGCCGGACGCCCCTCCCACCCCCAAGGGCCCGCCCGGCTTCCGCCGCACCCGCCTCCGCTCGGCCCGGCGCACCACTCCAGCCGGTCCGGCCACTCCCCAGCCCGTCCGGCGTTCGAGGACGGACCCCTCACCAAGGGGATCCCGAGCCCATCAGCCCCGCCACGGGCCGGCAACCCAGCCCGTCCGGCGCTTGAGGACAAAGGCCCGCGGGCCTACCGCCGAACCTCCCCGCCCTCCACATACGCGTTGTACGCCGCCACCTGAGCCCGCCGAGCCACCCGCTCCACCGGCCGCAACGCCTCCCCCCGCGCCGCGATCTCCGACGCGCTCACCGCACCGCCGTGCCCGTTCGCGTACGCCACCGAGACCAGCAGCCCCACCCGCTGCGCCATCTCCAGCACCCGCGCCGCCCGCGGCGGATACCCGGGCGCCAGCACATCGCGCCCCCGCCCCCGTTCCGCCCGCGCCCGGTACTCGTCCACCGCCGCCTCCGCCACCGGCCCGGAACCGGCCACGTCCAGCCGCGACAGCACCGCCGTCGCATCCCGCAACGCCTCCGCCAGCTCCCGCTCCGCCTCGCCCAGCGAGGGCACGTCCGCGGGCGGCGCCGCCCGTACCGGCAGCACCCGCCACACCACCTCGACGTGCAGATCCCCCTCCGGCCCCACTTCGCTCACCTCGGGCACCAGCCCGTACGGCACCCCGTACGCGATCACCGCCTCCTCCGCCTCCAGCGCCCGCGCGTTGAAGTCGGGCGGGCCGCTCAGCCCCAGCGGATGCCCCGGCACCGGCAGTGCGACCCGGAAACCGGTCGCCCTCAGACCCCTCAGCCGGCCGAGCGCCAGCGTGAGCCCGACCGGCCCCGCCTCACCCGGCAGCCCCTCGACGCGGTGCACCGCGTCCTGTCCGACAATCGCGAGGGCCGCCTCGTCCGGCGAGACGAGTCCCGCCAGAAGTGCGTTTCCCCAGGCGGCCAACAACCCTGAACGTGGTTCGACAAGCATGCCGACAGCCTAGGCAACGGCCGGGGATCGGCCCTCACGCCCGGGGCACTCGCACGGTGGCGTAGGTTTTCCCTGGGAGCCGTGCCCACCGGCACGCGACGATCGACGAGACTGCATGGGGAGACAACGCGCTCATGAGCGATGTACTGGAGCTGGTGGACGTATCCGTGGTCCGCGACGGACGCGCTCTGGTGGACGACGTCTCCTGGTCGGTCAAGGAGGGGGAGCGCTGGGTCATCCTGGGCCCCAACGGGGCCGGCAAGACGACCCTCCTCAACCTCGCCTCCAGCTACCTCTTCCCCAGCAGGGGAACGGCCACCGTCCTCGGTGAGCAGCTGGGCGGCGTCGGCACCGACGTCTTCGAGCTGCGCCCCCGGATCGGCATGGCGGGCATCGCGATGGCCGACAAGCTGCCCAAGCGCCAGACGGTGCTGCAGACGGTCCTCACCGCCGCGTACGGCATGACCGCCACCTGGCACGAGAACTACGAGGCCGTCGACGAGGAGCGCGCCCGCGCCTTCCTCGACCGCCTCGGCATGACCGAGTACCTGGACCGCAAGTTCGGCACGCTCTCCGAGGGGGAGCGCAAGCGCACCCTGATCGCCCGCGCCATGATGACCGACCCCGAACTGCTGCTCCTGGACGAGCCCGCCGCCG
Source organism: Streptomyces sp. NPDC048142 (assembly GCF_043202835.1). Lineage (NCBI taxonomy): Bacteria > Bacillati > Actinomycetota > Actinomycetes > Kitasatosporales > Streptomycetaceae > Streptomyces > Streptomyces sp. NPDC048142. The sequence goes on along the minus strand of NZ_JBIDBC010000040.1, from coordinate 7,099 downwards.
GACTCGACCTCGGCGGGCGCGAGGACCTCGTCCGCCGCCTCGGCCGCCTCGCCCGCGACCCGTTCGCCCCCTCCATGATCATGGTCACCCACCATGTCGAGGAGATCGCACCCGGGTTCACCCACGTCCTGATGATCCGCCAGGGCAAGATCCTCGCGGCCGGCCCCATGGAGACCGAGCTCAGCTCCCGCAACCTCTCCCGCTGCTTCGGCCTGCCGCTCATCGTCGAGCACACCGGCGACCGCTACACCGCGCACGGACTGCCGCTGTCCTGACGGCCCCGCCGGGGCCCCCGCTCGTCCCGTGGCCCGACCGAGCGCCGCAGCGGACCGTCGTACCGTGATCGACAGGCCGCTCACCGCAGTTGGCCACCCGTGCGCCCTGTCGGTGACGCTCCGACAGTCCTACGATGACCATGTGGACATCGACGCATGGGTGTGGTGGCTGATCGGCGCGGTGGGACTGGGCATCCCCCTGGTCCTGACCGCGATGCCCGAGTTCGGGCTGTTCGCCGTCGGGGCGGTGGCCGCATCGGCTGTCGCCGCCCTGGGCGGCGGAATCGTCGCCCAGGTACTGGTCTTCGTCCTGGTCTCGGTCGGGCTGATCGCCGTCGTGCGCCCGATCGCCGCCAGACACCGGGCCGGGCAGACCGGGCACGCCAGCGGCATCGACGCCCTGAAGGGCCGTCAGGCGGACGTTCTGGAACGGGTATCGGCCTCCGGCGGCCGGATCAAGCTCGCCGGTGAGGTCTGGTCGGCCCGCTCGCTCGACGCCGACCAGGTCTTCGAGCCCGGCAGCCAGGTCGATGTCGTGGACATCGACGGAGCGACGGCCGTCGTCATGTGACCGAAGCGCGCACGGGGCGGGCCGCGGTCTGCCAGACTCGAAGTCGATCATGCCGATCATCATGAGAACCCGGCCCGGCCCACAACTCGCCGACCACCGGCCGTACATGAGGACCGGCCCCGATCACCGCGATCCACCGGCCAACCGAAGGGCACGAGAGACACGATGCAACCGATCATCATCGTTCTGATCATTCTGGTGGTGCTCGTCTTCATCGCCCTGATCAAGACGATTCAGGTCATCCCGCAGGCCAGCGCCGCCATCGTGGAGCGGTTCGGCCGCTACACCCGCACCCTGAACGCGGGCCTGAACATCGTCGTCCCGTTCATCGACTCGATCCGCAACCGGATCGACCTCCGTGAACAAGTGGTGCCCTTCCCGCCGCAGCCGGTGATCACCCAGGACAACCTGGTCGTCAACATCGACACCGTCATCTACTACCAGGTGACCGACGCCCGCGCCGCGACCTACGAAGTCGCCAGCTACATCCAGGCGATCGAGCAGCTCACCGTCACCACCCTCCGCAACATCATCGGCGGCATGGACCTGGAACGGACCCTCACCTCCCGTGAGGAGATCAACGCGGCCCTGCGCGGAGTCCTCGACGAGGCGACCGGCAAGTGGGGCATCCGCGTCAACCGTGTCGAACTCAAGGCGATCGAGCCGCCGACCTCCATCCAGGACTCGATGGAGAAGCAGATGCGCGCCGACCGCGACAAGCGCGCCGCGATCCTCACCGCCGAGGGCATCCGGCAGTCCCAGATCCTCACCGCCGAGGGCGAGAAGCAGTCCGCGATCCTGCGCGCCGAGGGTGAGTCCAAGGCCGCCGCCCTGCGCGCCGAAGGCGAAGCCCAGGCCGTCCGCACGGTCTTCGAGGCCATTCACGCCGGAGACCCGGACCAGAAGCTCCTCTCGTACCAGTACCTCCAGATGCTTCCGAAGATCGCCGAGGGCGACGCCAACAAGCTCTGGATCGTGCCCAGCGAGATCGGCGACGCCCTCAAGGGCCTCAGCGGAGCCTTCGGGAACCACGGCGGCGGCATGCCCGGCTTCAACACCGGCGGCAACGGCGGCAACGGAAACGGCAACAGCGGCGGCGGCAACTCCGGTGCCCCCGCGGTGGAACGGCGCGAGGAACCCCCCGTCTCCTGACTCGGAAGCCCCTTCGTGCATGATCAGTGAGGCCCCTCGACCTTCATGGCGGGGAGGCATCACTGACCATCGAAGGAGATGGCCTTGTCCATCTGGGAAATACTCGCCGTCTTCACGGCCGGAGTCGGAGCCGGCACGATCAACACGATCGTCGGCTCGGGCACCCTGATCACCTTCCCCGTCCTGCTCGCCACCGGCCTCCCGCCGGTCACCGCGACCGTGTCCAACGCCCTGGGCCTCATCCCCGGCTCCATCAGCGGGGCCATCGGCTACCGCAAGGAACTCGCCGGACAGCGCCGACGCATCCTCAAACTGAGCGCCGGAGCGGCGGTCGGCGGCCTCTGCGGAGCGATCCTGCTGCTCGCCCTGCCCTCCACGGCCTTCGAAACGATCGTCCCGGTCCTGGTCGCCCTGGCGCTCGTCCTGGTGATCCTGCAACCACGCATCAGCAAAGCCGTCCAGCGCCGCCGCGAACACACCGGCGCCCCGCCCCGCGCCGACGGCGGACCGCTCCTCTTCACCGGCCTGATGCTCGCCAGCGTCTACGGCGGCTACTTCACCGCCGCCCAGGGGATCATCTACCTCTCCCTGATGGGCATGCTCCTCGACGACACGATGCAGCGCCTCAACGCCGTCAAGAACGTCCTGGCCGCCGTGGTCAACACCATCGCCGCCCTGTTCTTCCTCTTCGTCGCCCACTTCGACTGGACGGCCGTCGTCCTCATCGCGGTCGGCTCGGCCATCGGCGGCCAGATAGGCGCCAAGGTCGGGCGCCGCCTGAGTCCCACCGTCCTGCGCGCCCTCATCGTGGCCGTCGGCACGGTGGCCATCGTCCAACTGCTGCTCCGCTGACACACGTGGGCCCGCCCCCGGGGACGGGCCCACGGATACCCCACCAGGCGTACGTCACGTACGCCACCGCTCTACGCGGCCGCCGCCCGGTCCAGCCACTCGGGCAGCGCCGAGCGGTCGCCGGCCCCCATCGCCAGCAGCATCGCCTCTGCGGGGGAGGGGACGAACGGCTGCTTCAGCAGCGGCATCCCCGCCTGCGCCGGCGTCCGGGCGGCCTTGCGGTGATTGTCCTCGGCGCAGGAGGCCACCGTGTTCAGCCAGGTGTCCTGCCCGCCCTGGGCGCGCGGCACCACATGGTCGACGGTGGACGCCCGCCGCCCGCAGTACGCGCACCGGTGCTGGTCCCGGATCAGCACACCCCTTCTGGACCACGGCGCCTGTCTTCGGAACGGCACCCGTACGTACCGGCAGAGCCTGATCACCCGGGGCGCCGCGATGTCCACGGCGGCACCACGCATACGGAGCTCGGGATGCGACTGCTCGACGACGGCCTTGTCCGTCAGGATCAGGACCACCGCACGGTTGAGCGTCACTGTCGACAGCGGCTCGAAGCTCGCGTTGAGAACCAGCGTGTCACGCATCCTGCCCACCTCCCGTGTGCCGCCCGCCCCCTGGCAGGCCCGGATCAACTCTGGCTGGGCAGGCCGCGATGGACAACGCAATAAAAAATGCCCTGCTCTGATCTCTCCAAGACCAGAGCAGGGCAAACAGCAAACGAACTAATCGCCGGCGGGAGCCTCGTACTCACCGATCAGCCGAGCACGCCCCAGCGTGTGGAACCGGAGATTGAACCCGGCCACCGCGGGAGAGACATCGCTGTCGATCCCGAGCTTCTCGGTGTCCACCGCGTACACGGTGAACACATAGCGGTGATTCTCCCCGGGCGGCGGCGCGGCGCCCCCGAAGTCCTTGGAGCCGTAGTCGTTACGGGCCTGGACGGCCCCTTCGGGCAGCCCATCGAACGTTCCGCTGCCCGCACCGGCCGGAAGCTCCGTCACCGAGGCCGGGACATCGAAGAGCACCCAGTGCCAGAACCCGCTGCCCGTCGGGGCATCCGGGTCGAAACACGTCACGGCGAAGCTCTTGGTCCCCTCGGGGAAGCCCTCCCACCGCAGCTGCGGCGAAGTGTTCCCGCCCGCAAGCACCTGGGCATCGCCCAGCACGGCCCCCGGCGCGAGATCGTCGCTCACCACGGTGAACGCCGGAACCTCCGGGTGGAAGTCGTGCGGCAGCGGGGCCCTCTTCGGCTCGGTCACGTCTCGCACCTCTCCTTGATCGGTTCGTCTGCCTTCCCACCCGACCCTAGAGCCAGTTGCGCTGTCCGCCGACCTGGGCCAGCCACTGGTTGAGGTACGCCGCCCAGTCGGTCTGCTGGAAGTCGTGCAGCCCCACCTGGAACGCGCGGTAGGAGTCGCTGCCCTCGCTGAACAGTCCCGGCTTCTTGTCCATCTCCAGGATGACGTCCATCTCGCGGTCGTCGGTGACGAAGGTCAGCTCCACCTGGTTCAGCCCGCGGTACTGCGTCGGCGGGACGAACTCGATCTCCTGGTAGAACGGCAGCCGCTGACGCGTACCGCGGATGTGACCCCGCTCCATGTCCGCGCTGCGGAAGCCGAAGCCCAGTTGCCCGAAGGCGTTCAGGATGGCCTCCTGCGCCGGCAGCGGGTGCACGTTGATCGGGTCCAGGTCACCGGAGTCCAGCGCGCGGGCGATCTCCAGCTCGGTGGACACCCCGATGTTCATCCCGCGCAGCTGCCGGCCGCCGAACATCGTGACCGGCGTCTCCCAGGGAATCTCCAGGCCGAACGGCACCACGTGCACCGCGCCCGCCTGCACCTCGAACGCGCCCCCGAGCCGCAGCTTGGTGAACTCGATGTCCTGCTTGGTCTCCTGGTCCCCGCTCTCGACCTCGACCCGCGCCTGCAGACCGACGGACAGCCCCTCGATCTGCTGCGCGACCGACCCGCCCTGGATCCGCACCTCGCCCTGGACGACCCCACCGGGGACGACGTTGACCTCGGTGAGCTCGGTCTCCACCGAGGCACCGCCGGCACCCATGCTCGCGAGCAGCCGCTTGAAGCCCATAGTCACTCCTTCTTGGTCCTGACCCCTAGATACGCGCCATGACGGTAGCCGGTTCCCGTCCGGGCGATCCCGGTACCCTCGGTCGTCATGACCAAGGGCCCCGACCGCACCCCGCTGACGCGCGACTTCTTCGACCGCTCCGCAACGCAAGTCGCCCCCGACCTCCTGGGCCGCATGCACGGCATGTCGAGGCGGTCAGCGTGAACGTCGACCGCCTCGCCCATCCTGCCGAAGAGGTCGCCCCCAGGCTCCTCGGGAGCGTCCTCACCTGCGAGAGCACCGAGGGAACCGTGAGCATCGCCATCACGGAGACCGAGGCGTACTCCGGTACGGCCGACCCGGCTTCCCACGCCTACCGAGGCCGGACGCCCCGTAACGCCGTCATGTTCGGACCCGCGGGGCACCTGTACGTCTACCGGTCCCACGGTCTCCACTGGTGCGCCAACGTCGTCACCGGGACGGACGGCATCGCCTCGGCCGTCCTCATCCGGGCCGGCAGGGTCATCGAGGGCGAAGACCTGGCCCGCGAGCGGCGAGGGGAGAAGGTCGAGAGTCCACGCCTTGCCCGGGGCCCGGGGAACTTCTGCCAAGCACTCGGCATCACGGCGGAACACAACGGCGCAGACCTCCTGACGGGCACCTCGGTCATGCTGTCCGAGGGCGAGCCGGTGCCCGGCGCGCGCATCCAGGTCGGTCCTCGGGTAGGCGTGAGCAGGGCCCACGACTGGCAGCACCGGTTCTATCTCGCCGGCGACCCGACGGTCTCCGCATACCGGCTGAGCCCGCGAGCCAAACCCGCCGGAGCCTGAGCCGCTGCGCGCCTTGAGAGAAACCGCGCCATCGTGAGAACCGGCAGCGAAACCCGGTAGCTGTTCGGACCCAGCTCTGTTTACGTTCGACCGCATGGCTGACGACTGCTTCGCGCATCCACGGCTCGCCGCGATCTACGATCCGCTCGACCCCGACCGCGGTGATCTCGATGCCTACCTCCGGATCGGAGAGGAGTTCGAGGCACGCCGAGTGCTGGACATCGGCTGCGGCACCGGGGTGTTCGCACTTCTCCTGGCCGACCGCGGGATCGAGGTCGTCGGTGTGGATCCCGCGCCGGCGTCCATCGATGTCGCCCGGTCCAAACCGGGCAGTGAGCGAGTGCGCTGGATCTGCGGTGACGCGACAGACCTCCCGCCGCTGCGGGTCGACCTCGCGACGATGACAGCGAATGTCGCCCAGGCCATCGCTGATCCGCAGACGTGGCAGATGACGCTACTGGCGGCCTACGAGGCGCTGCGGCCCGGCGGGCACCTGGTCTTCGAGACGCGCGATCCGGCCAGGCGCGCCTGGGAGGAATGGACCCGCGAGAACTCCTACCGGGTGACGGAGATCCCCGGCGTCGGCTCCGTCGAGAGCTGGGTCGAGCTGATCGAGGTGAACCGGCCTCTGGTGACGTTCCGCTGGACCTACGGGTTCGCAGCGGACGGACAGGTGCTGACGTCGGATTCGACCCTGCGTTTCCGCGAGCGGGAGGAAGTCGAGCAGGATCTGGTCGCGCAGGGGTACGTGGTGGATGACGTTCGCGACGCGCCCGACCGTCCAGGAAGGGAGTTCGTCTTCCTGGCGCGACGTCCATGATCGTCGGTGATGCCCGCCACCCGGACCTCGATGACGCGCACTCAAGGTTCCCCGGCACAGGACAACGACCCTGGCGCAGTGTGACCAGGAGGAAACTTGACGCACCCTCGACGGACGCCTAACGTAGTCCGAGCCGCTTGACACGGGTACAGCTCTCGGCACAGCCCATCGGGCCGGACCGAGCTACTCGAAGCAGCCAAACCACTACCTACGACTCACCCTGGCGGGTGCGAATTCGGCATGCCCGTAATTCGTCCCATCGGCTCGATTATGAGCTGCCAAGAGAATCGGCTAACGTAGTGAACACGCCGAAAGGCAAGGCCACTCCACAGGCCACCGGAAATCGAATTCGGACCGGAAACGGAACGAATAAGAGTCTGGTAAGGTTGGAACCGCCGGAAAGGGAAAACGCGAAAGCGGAGGACCTGGAAAGCGAGAAATGCTTGACCCGCTTCGGCCGGGAATCGGACACGAAAGAGTCTGATAGAGTCGGAAACGCAAGACAGCAGGACACAGCAGGAAAACGAAGGGAAGC
>NZ_JBIDBC010000039.1:0-58339 GCF_043202835.1 Streptomyces sp. NPDC048142 | reverse complement strand
CCCGCCCCCTTGTGGATACCGCATGACTCCGGTGATACCGCAGCCACCGGCCAGCCGTCACCCCCTACGACACTACGAGTTCAGCCTCAGTAACAGCACGTACTCAAGCGCCACGATATCGACGGCCACCGACAGTCGAGTGGTCTGGAGAGAGACCGGGGACTGTAAAACGTTTGACAGACCCAGGTAAGTCGAGAGCGGTCACCTCTGCCCGAGGTCGAGGAGACGCGGCGGCGCCTCAACTCCGGTCAGGACCTCATAGGCAGCCTGACCGTCGCCGAATGGCTCGACCGGTGGTTGGCCGGCAAGCGCATACGCAAGTCCGGCCTCAACCGCTACGAAACCGATATCCGCTTCCATCTGAAGCCGCACATCGGCAGCCGGCGCCTGGACCGGCTGGGCGTCAGCCACCTCAGCGAGATGTTCACCGACATTCGCGAGGCGAACGCCCAGATCCTGGAGGACAACGCCCAGCGGCGAGCCGCTCTCGACGAGCTGGCGACGGTGCCGTGGAAGGGTGTCGGGAACCGGGCTCGTCGCAAGGCCATGAAAGCTGCGATCGACGAGATGCCGCCCTTTCGGCGCGTCACCGGCCCTGCCACGCGGCTGCACGTAAAGGCCACCCTCCGAGCCGCCCTGAACGACGCGATCGGGCAGCAGATCATCACGTTCAACCCGGCCGCCCATGTCGAGATCGACCCCGTGCGCAAGCCGAAGGCGCTCGTGTGGACGGACGAGCGGGTCGCCAAGTGGGAGCAGACGGGCGAGAAGCCGTCGCCCGTGATGGTCTGGACGCCGGAACAGACCGGTGCCTTTCTCGACTTCGTCGCTGAGGACCGGCTGTACGCGATGTGGCACCTGATCGCGTTCCGCGGCCTGCGCCGAGGCGAGGCGTGCGGCCAGCCGTGGTCGGAGACGAACCTCGACACCCACTTCCTCACCGTCTCCTCTCAACTCGTCCAGGACGGCTGGGAGGTGGAAGCGTCCGACCCCAAGACCGACAGCGGCTCCCGCGTAGTCGCCCTCGATGACGACACGGTCGACGTCCTGAAGCACCACCGCGAACGGCAGGAAACGGCCCGCGAAGAATGGGGCACAGCCTGGGTCGAGACCGGCCACGTCTTCACGCAGGAAGACGGCTCCTGGCTCCACCCCGGCAAGGTGACCGACCTCTTCGAGCGCCTCGTCGCCGCCTCCGGCCTCCCGCCGATCCGCCTACACGACCTGCGGCACGGCGCGGCCACCCTCATGCTCGCCGCCGACATCGACATCAAGATCGTGTCGGACACCCTCGGGCACAGCGACACCCGGATCACGCGCGACATCTACCAGAGCGTCCTCCCCCACGTGGGGAAGAGCGCCGCCGAGGCGACCGCGAAGCTCGTCCCCCTCCAGCGCAAGGCCGAGGCCGAGAAGGCCGCGCGCAAGGCCACGAAGAAGGAGAAGGCCAGGAAGGCTGCGGCCAAGGAGTCCGACGCTGGTAAGGGCGGCAAGCCGAAGGAAGACAAGGCGAAAGCCCAGGCCAAGGCCGTCAAGAAGGCCACACGCCGCAAGCCCAACAAGTAGGTCCCGAGCGGCTCCGCTCACGCATCGCTCACGCAGGCAACATCACGGCACCCCGACCGTGTGACGCGCCATGCCCGAGCAACAGAAAACCCCAGGTCACGGGCTATGTGACCTGGGGTTCTTCTGAGCCGCCTTCGGGATTCGAACCCGAGACCTACGCATTACGAGTGCGTTGCTCTGGCCAACTGAGCTAAGGCGGCACGCCCTGTCGCACTATGGTGCGATCAGCAGCGGGGCCAAGTCTACACAGTTTCCGGGGGTGCTCCGCACAGGGCGCCCCCGGAAGAGTTTGCGCAGGTCAGGCCAGATCCAGACAGGTCAGGAGCGGGTCAGGTGCACTTCTTGCCGTCGGTGGGCGGGGTGCCCTCCAGGAGGTAGGTGTTGATCGCCGTGTCGATGCAGTCGCTGCCCCGCCCGTACGCGGTGTGGCCGTCGCCGTCATAGGTGAGCAGGGTGCCGGAGGAGAGCTGCTCGGCGAGGGACCGGGACCACTTGTACGGGGTGGCCGGGTCGCGGGTCGTGCCGACGACGACGATCGGGTCGGCGCCCTGCGCCTCGGTGCGGTGCGGGGTGCCCGTGGCCTCGGTGGGCCAGTAGGCGCAGTTCAGGGAAGCCCAGGCGAAGCCGCGGCCGAAGACCGGGGAGGCCTTCTCGAAGTCCGGGACCGCCTTCTCCACCGCGTCGGGGGTGGCGAAGGCGGGCGGCAGGTCGAGGCAGTTCACCGCGGCGTTGGCGAACATCAGGTTCGCGTACGACCCGTCCGGCTCGCGGTCGTAGTAACTGTCGGCCAGGGACAGCAGGCCGGAGCCGTCGCTGTGCTGCGCGCCCGTCAGCGCCTCGCGGAGCTGCGGCCAGGCCGCCTCGTCGTACATGGCGGCGATCACCCCGGTGGTGGCCAGGGACTCGCCCAGTTTGCGGTCGTCGCCGGTCGGGATCGGCTTCGCGTCCAGGTCCTTGAAGAGCTGCTTCAGCGCGGTCGCCGCGTCGGCGGTGGACGTGGTGCCGAGCGGGCAGTCCGGCTGCTTGACGCAGTCGGCGGCGAAGGACTGGAAGGCCCCCTCGAAGCCCGCCGTCTGGTCGCGGTTCATGTCGATGGCCTTGAGGGACGGGTCCATCGCCCCGTCCAGGACGAGGCGACCGGCCCGCTCCGGGAAGAGGTCCGCGTACGTGGCGCCCAGGAAGGTCCCGTACGACGCTCCGACGTAACTCAGCTTCTCGTCGCCGAGCAGCGCCCGCAGGACGTCCATGTCGCGGGCCGTGTCGACGGTGGAGACGTACGGGAGAATCTCGCCGGACCGCTGCTCGCAGCCCGCCGCGAACTTCTCGAAGGACGCACTCAGCTTCTGGATCTCCGCCTCGTCGTCCGGCGTCTGGTCGACCTGGGTGTAGGCGTCCATCTCCGGTCCCGTGAGGCACTCGACGGGCTCACTGCGGGCCACGCCGCGCGGGTCGATGGCCACCATGTCGTAGCGGGCCCTCACCTGAGCCGGATAGCCGAGTGCCGCATACCCCTGGAGATAGCCGATCGCGGAGCCGCCCGGACCGCCCGGATTCACCAGGAGGGAACCGATCCGCTTGCCCGGACCGGTGGCCTTCTTACGGGAGACGGCAAGCTCGATGTCGCCGTCGTCCGGCTTGTCGTAGTCCTTCGGCGCCTTCATCGTCGTGCACTCGAACCCCTCCACCCCGCAGTCGCGCCAGCCCAGCTTCTGCGCGTAGTACGACGACAGCCCCTCGGGAGCCGCTGTACCGGTGGCCGAGGCGTTCGGCGAGGAGCCGCTGCCGCTGCAGCCGGAGATGAGGAGGCCGGCAGTGCCGATCCCGATGGCGAAGGTGCGGAGCAGCCGCCTGGTATCCATCCAGGGAGCGTAACCGCCGGGTGACGAGTCGCCCGATTCCCTGCTCATTCGGGTGAACACGGTCCCGCGCCGGAGCCCTCAGCCCGCCCGCAGCGCCATCGTCATCGCCTCCACCGCGAGCAGCGGCGCCACGTTGCGGTCCATCGCCTCCCGGCAGGCGATCACCGACTCGATCCTGCGCAGGGTCTGCGCGGGGCTCGATGACTCCGCGATCCGGTCGAGGGAGTCCTGCACGTCGACGTTGGCGATGGCGATCCGGGAACCGAGCTGGAGCGCCAGCACATCGCGGTAGAACCCGGTGAGCTCGGTCAGCGCCAGGTCGAGGCTGTCCCGCTGCGTACGCGTCTTGCGGCGCTTCTGCTTGTCCTCCAGCTCCTTCATCGCCCCCGCCGTACCGCGCGGCATCCGGCCCCCGGCCACCCCGCCGAGCGCCGCCTTGAGGTCCTCGGTCTCCTTGACGTCGACCTCCTCCGCCATCTGCTTGGCGTCGTCGGTGGCCGTGTCGATCAGCTCCTGGGCCGCCTTGAGGCAGCCGCCGACGTCGGCGACCCGCAGCGGGACCTTCAGCACCGCCGCCCGCCGCGCCCGCGCCCGCTCGTCCGTGGCGAGACGGCGGGCCCGGCCGATGTGCCCCTGGGTGGCGCGCGCCGCGGAGTGCGCCCGCTCGGGGTCGACGCCGTCGCGGCGGATCAGGACGTCGGCCACGGCCTCCACCGGCGGGGTGCTCAGGGTCAGGTGCCGGCAGCGGGAACGGATCGTGGGCAGGACGTCTTCGAGCGAGGGGGCGCACAGCATCCAGACCGTACGCGGCGCGGGCTCCTCGACGGCCTTCAGCAGAACATTGCCCGCGCCCTCCGTGAGGCGGTCGGCGTCCTCCATGACGATGACCTGCCACCGCCCGACCGCCGGGGAGAGCTGGGCGCGCCGGACCAGGTCGCGAGTCTCCTTCACCCCGATGGAGAGCAGGTCCGTGCGGATGACCTGGACGTCGGCGTGCGTGCCGATCAGGCTCGTGTGGCAGCCGTCGCAGAAGCCGCAGCCGGGGACGCCGCCCAGCGCCCGGTCCGGGCTCGTGCACTGGAGCGCGGCGGCGAAGGCCCGCGCCGCCGTGGACCGGCCGGAACCGGGCGGTCCGGTGAACAGCCAGGCGTGCGTCATCTTCGAGCCCTGGTCCAGCGGCTTGCCGTCGGACACGGCGGTGACCAGCGCATCGGCGTCCTTGGCGGCAGCGGCGAGCTGTTCCTGCACTCGGTCCTGTCCGACCAGGTCGTCCCATACGGTCATGGGGCACCGCCCTTCCGGTGGTGTCGTGCCGTGCGTGGTGCGGCGGAGGCGTTCAGCGTCATCCGGGGTCGCGGTGCGCTGTCCGTCTCGTCGCTCTCCATTGTGGGGGACGCCACTGACAGTCCGGCCCGCCCGCCCCCGGAGGGACGGACGGGCCGGGACTTCACCGTCTGCGGTGGGGCGGGCGCGTCAGCCGCGCGGGCGGCGTCCGCGGCCTCCGGGACCGTGGCCGTCGTCGTCCTGGCCTCCGAGCAGCTCGTCCGCCAGGGTCGGCAGATCGTCCAGCGGAGTCTCCTCCGCCCAGTCCGGGCGGGGGCGCTTGCGGCGGCCCTGCTGCCGGCCGGAAGCCTCCCCGGCCTGCGGGTCCTCGATCTGCGGCAGCTCGCGGGTGCGCTCGTTCTCGCTCTCCGCGGGCGGGGCCGCCGGGCTCTCGTCCCGGAAGAAGCCCCGGGGCACCCGGTCGGAGGGCTGATCGGCGGGCACCGGCGGCAGCACAGCCGTCTCATCCGCGTCCCGGGCAGCCCTGGCGTCCGGGGCGTCCCTGGCCGGGCGCCGGTCCGCCGGGCGCCGGTCCGTGACGCGCGGCAGCATCGCCGTCTCGTCCTCCCCGGAACCGGAACCCGTACCCGTACCCGTACCCGTGCTCGTATCCGTACCAGCACCAGCACCAGCACCAGCACCAGCAGGACGCTCGTCCTCCGGTCGTGTCGTCCGGACCGGCTGCGTGATCTCGTTCGGGTTCACGATCGGTGTGGGCACCGTGAGCTCGTTATCCGGAACGGACGGACCCTCCGACCCCGCCGACCTCTCCGACCCCTCCGACCGTGAGGACGACTCCGTACGGAACGCCCGGTCGGCCTCGGCCCGCGCCGCCTCCGTACGGGCAGCCGCCTCGGCCTCGGCCCGGCGGCGGGCCTCCTCGGCGCGCACCAAAGCCTCCTCGGCCTTGCGCTGCTTCTCCAGCCGCTGCGCCTCGGCCTCCTTGCGGAGCCGGGCCTCCTCCTCGGCCTGCCTGCGCAGACGTTCCTGCTCGGCCTCGCGGACCCGCTCCTCGGCCTCCAGCCGGAGCCGGTCCTCCTCGGCGCGGCGGCGGGCCTCCTCGGCGCGCTGCCGGGCCTCCTCCGCCTGGCGTTCGGCCTCGCGGCGGCGGGCCTCCTCCAGCTCGCGCTGCTTGCGCTCCTCCTCCTCGGCGCGCAGCCGGGCGAGCAGCTCCTGGCGTTCCTTCTCCAGGCGCTCCTCCTCGGCCTTGCGCGCGGCCTCTTCCTCCGCCTTGCGCCGGGCCTCCTCCTCGGCCTTGCGCCGGGCGGCCTCGATGGCCTCGATCTCGGCCTCGGAGAGCGGAAGGAGCTGGTCGAGCCGGTGACGTACGACCGTGGTGATCGACTCCGGCTCCTGGCCGGCGTCCACCACCAGATAACGCGTCGGGTCGGCCGCGGCCAGGGTCAGGAAGCCGGACCGTACCCGCTCGTGGAATGCGGCCGGCTCCGACTCCAGCCGGTCCGGCGCCTCCGTGAACCGCTCCCGCGCGGTCGCCGGGTCGACGTCCAGCAGCACCGTCAGATGCGGTACGAGGCCGCTCGTCGCCCACCGCGAGATCCGGGCGATCTCGGTCGGGGCCAGGTCCCGGCCCGCGCCCTGGTAGGCCACGGACGAGTCGATGTAACGGTCCGAGATGACGATCGCGCCGCGCTCCAGCGCCGGGCGGACGACGGAGTCGACGTGCTCGGCGCGGTCGGCGGCGTACAGCAGGGCCTCGGCCCGGTTGGACAGACCGGCGGAGGACACGTCCAGCAGGATCGACCGCAGCCGCTTCCCGACCGGGGTGGCCCCGGGCTCCCGGGTCACGACGACCTCGTGGCCCTTGGCCCGGATCCACTCGGCGAGCGCCTCGGCCTGGGTGGACTTGCCCGCTCCGTCGCCGCCCTCCAGGGCGAGGAAGAAGCCGGTGGCGGCGGGCGCGACCGCCGGTTCGCCGCCGCGCAGCGCCTCGCGCAGGTCCCTGCGCAGCGGCACGCCCGCCCGGTCGTCCGTCCTGGCGAGGACGAGGGCGGCGACGGGCAGCAGCAGCGCGCCGAGCAGCATCAGGGTGAAGGCGGCCCCGCCGTGGGCGAAGACGAAATCGCCGGCGACCAGGCGGTGCCGGCCGATCGCGGCGGCCAGCAGGGGCCCCGCGACCGCGCCGAGCGCGACGAGCACCCGGACGACGGCCTGGAGGTGCTCGGTGGTCCGGGCCTGCCGGACCGCCTCGGTCTCCTGGTCGATCAGGGTGTGACCGGTGTTCGCGGTGACCCCGGCGGCGTAGCCGGCGAGCAGCGCGATGGCGATCCCGGTCGCGGTGTCCGGCACCAGGCCGAGCGCGAGGAGCGCGAGGCCGGTGACGGCGGTGGCCAGCGCCAGCAGGCGGCGGCGCGACAGGGTGGGCAGCACCTGGCGTGAGGTGCGGATGCCGAGGGCGGTACCGCCGGTCAGTCCGAGGATCAGCAGCGCGAAGGTGGCCGGCCCGCCGCCCAGGTCGTAGGCGTGCAGTACGGAGACGGCCGCGGCCGCTGCGACGACTCCGGCGACGGCCGCGCAGACCGCGACGAGCAGGGGGACGGCACCGGTGCGGCCCTTGTCGGGGCCGTTGCCGGTGGCGGGGCGGCGCAGGCCCTCCAGCGGGGAGCGCGGCCGGGGCGTCCGGGTGGCCGGGAACTCCAGGAAGTACAGGGTGGAGATGGAGGCGGAGAAGAGTCCGGCCGCGACATAGGAGCCCAGGGCCGCCTGGTGGAAGGAGAACCACTCCAGGCCCGAGCCGAGGAGGTTGCCCACCAGCGTGGCCGCCAGCAGGACCACCGCGGCGGCGGGCACGGCGAGGAAGTTCGTACGGAGCGAAAGACGGCGCAGGGCGTCGAGGTGGTCGGGCAGCGGGCGTACGGCCGCGCCTTCGAGAGGCGGGGCCGGAAGCAGCGCCGGGGCGGCACTGTCCTTGGCCACGGCCCACAGGCGCTCACCCGCGCCGGTCACGAAGACGGTGATGAGGATCATCATGAGCGCCTTGTCCGGCGTCCAGTCGATCCACAGCGGGGCGACGACCAGCAGCGCCAGGCGCAGCCCGTCCGCCCCGATCATCAGCCATCGCCGGTCCAGCTTTCCGCCGGGCTCCGTGAGGGACGTCAGGGGCCCCAGGAGTACGGCTCCGAAGAACAGGGTGGAAAGGATCCGGGCACCGAGGACGGCGGCGACGGCGAAGGCCGCCCCCCGGTATCCGGTACCGAATGAGCCCTCAAGGACCGCCGCTTGCAGCGACAGCAGCACCAGCACGAGAAGGGCGAGTGCGTCGCCGATACCGCCGACGAGCTGGGCGCTCCACAACCGCTTCAGCGGGGGAATGCGCAACAGGGCCCGTACGGCGCGCTCGCGTGAGTCTGCGGCAAGTGTGTCGGAGGTGGGGCTCACGACCGTTGGCTGCTCGGCTCGCGTCATCCGCCCAGCCTATCGGCAGCGGTGCGGTCGCTGTCGGCCCGTCCGGACATAGGGACGGGGACAGCTTCCGGCCGCGTCGCCCACCCACCCGTGACGCACCGCCGCCCGGCACCTGGATCACGGGGATCGAGGTGCCGGGCGGCGGGGTGGTTCGTACGACGCGGCCGTCAGTCGTCCGACAGGGCGGAGGAGGAGGCCGAAGCCGTCTTCTTCGCCGTCGTCGCCTTCTTCGCGGCCGTGGTCTTGGCGGCTGTGGTCTTGGCGGCCGTCTTGGCGGTCGTCGCCTTCTTAGCCGTCGTCTTCTTCGCCGCGGTCTTCTTGGTGGCCGTGGTCTTGGCGGCCGTCGTCTTCTTCGCGGCCGTCTTCTTGGCCGTCGCCTTCTTCGCCGGCGCCTTCTTGGCCGTCTTCTTCTTGGCGGGCCCCTTGGCGCGCTTCTCGGCGAGCAGCTCGTAACCGCGCTCGGGCGTGATGTCCTCGACGCTGTCGTCGGTCCGCAGGGTCGCGTTGGTCTCGCCGTCGGTGACGTACGCGCCGAAGCGGCCGTCCTTCACCACGACCGGCGCACCGCTGACCGGGTCGGTGCCCAGCTCCTTCAGCGGCGGCTTGGCCGCTGCCCGCCCGCGCTGCTTGGGCTGGGCGTAGATCGCGAGGGCCTCTTCGAGGGTGATGTCGAAGAGCTGGTCCTCGGAGGTCAGCGACCGGGAGTCGGTGCCCTTCTTCAGATACGGGCCGTAGCGGCCGTTCTGCGCGGTGATCTCGACGCCCTCGGCGTCCTCGCCGACGACACGCGGCAGCGACATCAGCTTGAGGGCGTCGGCGAGGGTGACCGTGTCCAGGGACATGGACTTGAAGAGGGAGGCCGTCCGCGGCTTCACCGCGTTCTTGCCGGTCTTCGGCGTCCCCTCGGGCAGCACCTCGGTGACGTACGGGCCGTAGCGCCCGTCCTTGGCGATGATCTGGTGACCGCTGACCGGGTCCGTGCCCAGCTCGAAGTCGCCGCTGGGCTTCGCCAGCAGTTCCTCGGCGAGCTCGACGGTCAGCTCGTCGGGCGCGAGCTCTTCGGGCACGTCGGCACGCTGGTGCCCCTCGGCGTCCTTCTCGCCCCGCTCGATGTACGGGCCGTAGCGGCCGACACGGAGCTTGATGTCGTTGCCGACGGGGAAGGAGGAGATCTCCCGGGCGTCGATCGCGCCGAGGTCGGTGACCAGTGCCTTCAGGCCGCCGAGGTGGTCGCCGTCGCCGTTGCCCGCGTCGGAGGCCGCTCCGGCTCCGGCGGTGTCGTCACCGGGCTGGACCCCGAAGTAGAAGCGCTTGAGCCACGGCACGGACTGGGCCTCGCCCCGCGAGATGCGGTCGAGGTCGTCCTCCATGCGGGCGGTGAAGTCGTAGTCGACGAGCCGGCCGAAGTGCTTCTCCAGCAGGTTGACCACGGCGAAGGACAGGAAGGACGGGACGAGTGCCGTGCCCTTCTTGAAGACGTAGCCGCGATCCAGGATGGTCCCGATGATCGATGCGTACGTGGAGGGGCGGCCGATCTCGCGCTCTTCGAGCTCCTTGACCAGCGAGGCCTCGGTGTAGCGGGCCGGGGGCTTGGTGGCGTGCCCGTCGACCGTGACCTCTTCGGCGGACAGGGCGTCGCCCTCGGCCACCTGCGGGAGCCGGCGCTCGCGGTCGTCCAGCTCGGCGTTCGGGTCGTCGGCACCTTCGACGTACGCCTTCATGAAGCCGTGGAAGGTGATCGTCTTGCCGGAGGCGGAGAACTCGGCGTCGCGGCCGTCGCTCGCCCGGCCGCCGATCTTGACGGTGACGGAGTTGCCGACCGCGTCCTTCATCTGGGAGGCGACGGTCCGCTTCCAGATCAGCTCGTAGAGCCGGAACTGGTCGCCGGTGAGCCCGGTCTCGGCGGGGGTGCGGAAGCGGTCGCCGGAGGGGCGGATCGCCTCGTGCGCCTCCTGCGCGTTCTTGACCTTCCCGGCGTACGTGCGCGGCTTCTCGGGGAGGTAGTTCGCCCCGTACAACTGCGTGACCTGCGCCCGCGCCGCGGAGATCGCGGTGTCCGAGAGGGTCGTGGAGTCCGTACGCATATAGGTGATGAAGCCGTTCTCGTACAGCTTCTGCGCCACCTGCATGGTCGCCTTGGCTCCGAAGCCCAGCTTGCGGCTCGCCTCCTGCTGGAGGGTCGTGGTCCGGAAGGGGGCGTACGGGGAGCGGCGGTACGGCTTCGACTCGACGGACCGGACCGCGAAGGAGGAGTCGGCGAGCGCGGCGGCCAGGGCGCGGGCGTTCGCCTCGTCCAGGTGCAGGGTCTGGGCGGAACCGGCCTTCAGCTGCCCGTCGGGGCCGAAGTCGCGGCCCTGGGCGATCCGGCGGCCGTCGACCGCGCTGAGGCGGGCGGTCAGTGTCGAAGGGTCGGAGGTTCCCCCAGACTCCGTCCGGGGGGACCCCCCTCCGGTGCGGCCGGTGGCGAACTTTCCGGTGAGGTCCCAGTACTCGGCGGAGCGGAAGGCGATCCGCTCACGCTCGCGCTCGACGACGAGCCGGGTGGCGACGGACTGGACACGGCCCGCCGAGAGCTTCGGCATGACCTTCTTCCACAGGACCGGCGAGACCTCGTAGCCGTAGAGGCGGTCGAGGATGCGGCGGGTCTCCTGGGCGTCGACCATGCGCTGGTTGAGCTCGCGCGGATTGGCGACGGCGGCCCGGATCGCGTCCTTGGTGATCTCGTGGAAGACCATCCGGTGGACCGGGACCTTGGGCCTGAGCACTTCCTGCAGGTGCCACGCGATGGCTTCGCCCTCGCGGTCCTCATCGGTGGCGAGGAAGAGTTCGTCGGACTCGGCCAGCAGCTGCTTTAGCTTCCTGACCTGGGCTTTCTTGTCGGCGTTGACGACATAGATGGGCTGGAAGTCGTGTTCGACATCCACCCCGAGGCGGCGTACCTCGCCGGTGTACTCGTCCGGGACCTCGGCCGCGCCGTTCGGGAGGTCGCGGATGTGCCCGACGCTCGCCTCGACGACGTATCCGGGGCCGAGATAGCCCTTGATCGTCTTCGCCTTGGCAGGCGACTCGACGATGACGAGTCGGCGGCCGCCCTGTGCGGTCTCGCTGGTCGGGGACAACTTCGCTCTTCTCTCCGGTCGACACTCGATGGGCATCCGGGCGGCGTCATGACGCTGCCCGCGGTGCTGTCGCTGCGGAGTGTGACGGTACAACCCGCCCCCGTGTCAAACGGCAAAAGCCCGCAACGGCCACTCGAACGGTAACCCGACTTCCGCCATTCCTGCCGCCCGGACCGCCGGGTCCGCGCCGCGCGGAGGCTCGGCCTGGGTGTTTTCGGTGGTGGTCGCGGTGTCCGCCGGCCGACCTGTCGGCCCGGCGCCGCCCTGCCGGGGGCAGGGATCAGACGAGCGTGAAGCACCACACTCCGAGGCCGAGGAAAACTACGCCGAAGAGCGTCGTGAGTGCGGTGGAGGCGACGGGGCTCACACCGTGCGCCACCGGCGCGCGGTGCAGGGCTCGCGCCCCGGTCCAGATCAGGAGGGCGGCGCCGAACAGTGCCAGGGCCGTACCGGCGAAGACTGCTGAGACGCTCTCCATGTCGTATCCCCTAGCCCGTCGTCGCGAAACCGCCCGGGACGGGCCGACCGGTCCCGGAGCCGGACCTCGGCGGTCCGGCACGGGGAGGTTGTCACCCTGGGGCATCGCCCACACGAACCCCGGGTGAACAGCACTCCCCCGCCGACCAGCGGAACACCATCGGCCGCATACGGGCCGCGTGCCGGGGGTGGCGTCACGTACGGGGGGCGCCGCGTGCGGGGGTGCCGCGTGCCTGGGGGGGGGATGCCGCGTACCCCGGGGGCCGCATACCCCAGGAGGTGCCGCGTTCCCCGAGGGGTGCCGCAAAACCGAGGGTGCCGCCGCGTGTCGGGGGAACCGGACGGGGCTTGCGGGCATCACGTCCGGCCTCCGTGCCGCATATTGCCGGTCGCGACCGGAATATGCGGCACGGGCGCGTCGGAGAGAACGCTGGGCATGAACACGCTGGTGACAAGGAGACCGCCGCCCGAGCAGGGAGCGGCCCCGGCCCGTACCGGAAGGCAGTCGCACGAGCACCGCCTCACGGTCAACCGCCGCGCTTCCGTGCCCTGTTTCACCCCGGGTTCCGGGTTCCGGGGCCAGGAACCCGGGTCCGTGAACCGGGTATGCGTCCGGGAACCCGGGTCCGGGGCCCGTGTCCGGGTACCTGGGGTCGAGGTCCGGGGACCCGGGGTCGATGACATGTCCGGGAACCCGGGGTCCGCCGCCGTATCTCCGCGCCCTGCTCGTCCTCCTCTCCCTCCGCGCCTACGCGCCCTGCTCGCCGCGGTGCCCGGCGCCGGGCACCGGCTCCAGGAAGCCCTCTTCGACCAGCAGCCGGATCGCCTGCGGTGTGCGGTCGCGCAGCAGCACCGGGTCCTCCGCCATCAACTGCGCGATGGCGTCCAGGATCCGCCCGGCGGGCAGCGAACCGTCAGACACGCCCGCGAAGCCGGCAGCCACCGCGTCGACCTTGGTCGCCCGCATCATGCCGCGGTGCTGACGCAGCACCACATGCTCGGGGTCCTCCGCGCCCGGCAGGCCGACCTGCTCCTGCACGACCTCGGCGGCGAGGGCGAAGTGCCCGGCGAGCAGCGCCGCGTCATCCTGATCGCGGAGGTAGTCCTGGCGGGTGAAATGCTCCTGGACGGTCTGCCCGAGCGGCTGCCGCACCGCGTGCGGCCATTCCTCGACGACGATCGAGGGGTTCCCTGCCGCCGCCGCGGCGGATTTACGCAAGGTGATCCAGCCGAACCCGACGGACGTGGCACCCCGCGCCTCGAACTCGTCGAGCCACGCCTCGTACCGCTCGTCGTACTCGGCGGGGTCGCTGCGGTGGTCGCCGCTGTCCCGCAGCCACAGCTCGGCGTACTGCGTGATGTCCTGGACCTCGCGCTGGACGATCCAGGCGTCGCAGCCGTACGGCACCCAGGAGCGCAGCCGGTCCTGCCACTCCTCGCCCTCCACATGCTGCCAGTTGGCGAGGAACTGGGCGTATCCCCCCTCATTCAGGTGGTCGCCGGACTGCTGCACCAGCGTGCGGCACAGGTCGTCGCCGCTCATGCCGCCGTCCCGGTAGGTGAGGCGGGCGCCGGGCGAGATGACGAAGGGCGGGTTGGAGACGATCAGGTCGAACGTGTCGGACCCCACCGGCTCGAAGAGGGAGCCCTCGCGCAGGTCGGCGGGGGCGGCGCCGGACAGGGCGAGGGTGAGCCGGGTGAACTCCAGGGCACGGGGGTTGAGGTCGGTGGCGGTGACCCGGGTCGCGTGCTGTGCGGCGTGCAGTGCCTGGATGCCGGAGCCCGTACCGAGGTCGAGGGCCGAGGCGACCGGTGCCCGGACGGTGATCCCGGCGAGGGTGGTGGAGGCCCCGCCGGCCCCGAGGACGACGCCCTCCTCGCGCGAGCCGATCCCGCCCGCACCGCCGACCGCGCAGCCGAGGTCGGACACGATGAACCAGTCCTCGCCGTCCGGCCCTCCGTACGGCCGCACGTCGACGCTCGCGCGGACCGTGCCGTCGTCCGCCGCCCGGGTCACCCAGCCATCCGCCACGCACTCGTCCAGCGGCAGGGCAACGCGGGCCCGCTCCTCGGCGACGGGGCGCTGCAGAAGGAACAGCCGCACCAGCGTGTCGAGCGGGGTGTCGCCCCGGGCGGCCCGCAGGGCGGGGACGGTCTCGCTGCGGGCGAGGGCGGCATAGGCGGGCGCGCCGAGGCGGTCGAGGAGCCCGTCCGCGGTGAAGTCCGCGGCGAGCAGGGCCTCACGGAGGGCGGCGGCGTGGGCGGGTGCGGGAAGGCTGCTCTTACTCACCCACCCATTGTGTCCGGTCCCACTGACAACGGCAGCGGCCCGGACACCCACCGGGTGTCCGGGCCGGGAAAACGACGCTCAGGCCTTCTTCTCCGAGGAGTCCTTCTCCGTCGATTCCTTGTCCGAGGAGTCCTTGTCGGAGTCCTTGTCCGAGGAGTCCTCCTTCTCGGGGGCCGCGCCCTCCGGGGACGCGTCGGCGTCGGCATCGGCCGCCGCGGAGCCGGAGGGGCCGGTCGAGGCCGTCGGCTTCTGGCAGCCCTTCTGCTTCGACATCGCGACACCGACCTCGCCGGACTGAAGCTTCTTCAGAGCCTGGTCACCGCTGGTGCTGATCTTGTTCAGCTCGTCGGCGATGCCCTTCAGTCCGTCGGCGAACTTCGCCTGGTCCTTGGTGTCGAGCGCGTCGACCTCGGTCTTGAGGTCGGCGTACGCCTTGGAGGAGGCGTTGAGCTCCTTCACCGCCTCCTCCTGCGTGGTCTCGCCGTCGTCGACCGGCGGCGGGCCCGCCGAGTCCACGGCGGTGCCCAGCGACTTGTACGCCTGGGAGATCTGCTGGAAGGCGGCCGAGTCGGTCTTCTGGACGTCGGCGGGCTTGCTGTTGTCCGCGGTCTGCTGCTGGATGGAGGCGTTGGCGTTGGCGATCTTCTGCAGTTGCGGCTGGACCTGGTCGCAGACCTTCTTGGCCCAGTCGTTGACCTTGTTGTCGCTGTCGTCGCTGCAACCCGACAGCGTCAGTACGAGTACCGCACCGCCGGACAGTGCGGCTGCAAGCTTCTTGTTCACCGGATTGGTCCCTTCCAAGGCTCTCGGCCCCGGAACTTACACGCCGAGGGGGCGACAGCCAGGTGCCAGTCATCCGGTGTGCACGCTTTTGAAGCCATTTGCACCAAGGTAAATGAGGGAGACGCCACTCGCGCAGAGAATTCGGACACATGACCGGCAAGTCACCTGAAAGGCCGCTCCTGACCATCGGCCCACGCCGGCGCGGACAACGCCGGTCGGCATCGGGACGAGGGCGAGCGACACCGGACGTGGGCGGATCCGGGTGGATCCGGGCGGGCGAAGACGAACACGGGCGGCCAAGGGGGCGGGCGAGGAAGGACGCGTGCAGACAAGCGCGCGGGGCGAGGACGGACGGTACGTCAGTACGCACCGCCCGCCTCGCCCCTGGTCAAGCCTCACACCGGATGGCGCCGACGCCGTTCCCGGCCGACGCCGCTCCCGTACGCACAGATCACGGAGCCGCCGCGGGATCCGGCGCGGGTACCGAGGGGCCGCCGCCCTGCGAGGCGTCGTCGTCGCCCACGGCGATGCCCCGCCGCTTGGAGACGTAGACCGCGACGACGATGATCCCGACGGCGATGACGGACACCAGCGCCCGCACCCAGGGATTCGCGTCCGCTCCGTAGCTGAACTGCACGATCGCCGGAGCGATGAGCAGGGCGACCAGGTTCATCACCTTGAGGAGCGGGTTGATCGCCGGACCCGCCGTGTCCTTGAACGGGTCGCCGACCGTGTCGCCGATGACGGTCGCGGCATGGGCCTCGCTGCCCTTGCCGCCGTGGTGGCCGTCCTCGACGAGCTTCTTGGCGTTGTCCCAGGCGCCGCCGGAGTTGGCGAGGAACACCGCCATCAGCGTTCCGGTGCCGATCGCGCCGGCGAGGTACGAGCCGAGCGCGCCGACGCCGAGAGTGAAGCCGACCGCGATCGGCGCCAACACCGCGAGCAGTCCCGGCGTGGCCAGTTCGCGCAGGGCGTCACGGGTGCAGATGTCGACGACGCGTCCGTACTCCGGCTTCTCCGAGTAGTCCATGATCCCGGGACGCTCGCGGAACTGCCGCCTGACCTCGTAGACCACGGCTCCGGCGGACCGGGACACCGCGTTGATGGCGAGCCCGGAGAACAGGAAGACGACCGCGGCGCCCAGGATCAGCCCGACGAGGTTGTTGGGCTGCGAGATGTCCAGGCTCAGCCCGAGCTCGCCCGCCCCGGCCCCGACCTCGTCGACCGCCGTGGCGATGGCGTCGCGGTAGGACCCGAAGAGCGCCGCCGCCGCCAGGACGGCGGTGGCGATGGCGATGCCCTTGGTGATGGCCTTGGTCGTGTTGCCGACCGCGTCCAGGTCGGTGAGCACCTGGGCACCGGCTCCCGTGACGTCCCCGGACATCTCGGCGATGCCCTGGGCGTTGTCCGAGACCGGCCCGAAGGTGTCCATGGCCACGATGACGCCCACCGTGGTGAGGAGGCCCGTCCCGGCGAGCGCGACCGCGAAGAGCGCCAGCATGATCGACGTACCGCCCAGCAGGAACGCCCCGTAGACGCCGAGGCTGATCAGCAGTGCGGTGTAGACCGCCGATTCCAGGCCGATGGAGATGCCCGCGAGCACCACGGTGGCCGGGCCGGTGAGCGAGGACTTCCCGATGTCCCGGACCGGACGGCGATTGGTCTCGGTGAAGTAGCCGGTGAGCTGCTGGATGAGCGCGGCCAGGACGATGCCAATGGCCACCGCGACCAGGGCGAAGATCCGCGGATCGCCACCGTGCGCGGCGATCGCCTCGTCGGTGACCCCGTCCAGCTCCGCGTACGAGGACGGCAGATAGGCGAAGGCGGCCACGGCCACCAGAGCGAGCGAGATCACCGCGGAGATGAAAAAGCCCCGGTTGATCGCGGTCATCCCACTGCGGTCGGCACGGCGCGGGGCGACCGCGAAGATCCCGATCATCGCGGTGACGACGCCGATCGCCGGGACCATCAGGGGGAAGGCGAGACCGGAGTCGCCGAACGCTGCGGTGCCGAGGATGAGCGCGGCGACAAGCGTCACGGCGTACGACTCGAAGAGGTCGGCGGCCATGCCCGCGCAGTCACCGACGTTGTCGCCCACGTTGTCGGCGATGGTGGCGGCGTTACGCGGATCGTCCTCCGGAATGCCCTGCTCCACCTTCCCCACCAGGTCGGCGCCCACATCCGCGGCCTTGGTGAAGATCCCACCGCCGACCCTCATGAACATGGCGATCAGCGCCGCGCCGAGACCGAACCCCTCCAGCACCTTGGGCGCGTCGGCGGCATAGACGAGCACCACGCAGGAGGCCCCGAGCAGACCGAGTCCCACCGTGATCATTCCGACCACGCCACCGGTACGGAAAGCGATCTTCATCGCTTTGTGCGAGACAGCGGTGAGATCCTTTTCCGGTTCGCCTTCCGCCGGAGTCGCCTCACGCGCGGCTGCCGCCACCCGCACATTGCTCCGCACGGCCAGCCGCATACCGATGTATCCGGTCGCCGCCGAGAAAAGCGCGCCCACCAGGAAGAAGAGGGAACGCCCCGCGCGCTGCGACCAGTTGTCGGCCGGCAACAGGAACAGCAGGAAGAACACGACGACGGAGAAGACACCGACCGTGCGCAGTTGCCGGGCCAGATAGGCGTTCGCGCCCTCCTGGACCGCCGCGGCGATCTCCTTCATGCGTTCGGTGCCCTCGCCGGCCGCCAGGACCTGGCGTACGAGCAGCTGGGCGACGATCAGCGCGGCGACGGCGACGACCGCCACCATGATGACGATCAGCCGGTTGCCGTCGGTGAGTACCGCCGCCGCGAGGGAGACGGGCCGGTCGGAAAGTGCGGATTCTTGCGACAGTGCTGCCATTGGGGTGGTGAAGAACTCCGCCATACGTCCTCCTTGACGCTCAGCGCTCAAGTCGTGGACGGATTGTAGAGAGCGGAACCTGATCAAAACAGTGGGCGGGAAGAGAATTGATCGCTCTCCCCCCAACGCCGAAAGATCAGCGGAGAGATTCTGCTCGAATGCAGTAAGGGAGCAGGCGCATTACACCGCGGGGATCAAGAAAAAAGGCCCTGCTCAGCAGGGCCGCCTGACAAACAAACATCACCGGCGCACCGGCGCACCAGGTCCCCACGGACCTCAGCCACCTCGAAGCTCCGCAAGGGCGGGTCTCAGCACCTCGGAATCGCCAGCACGGCCCCTCATGGGCGCAAGGGCGGGCTCAGGCGCCTCGCTGTTGCAAGGGCGGGCTCAGCGCCTCGGAGTCGCGAGCAAGGGTCCTCAGCGCCTCGCTGGTCATAGGGGCGGGTCTCAGCGCCTGGCGGTCGCGAGCACGGGGCTCAGCGCCTGGCGGTCGCGAGCACGGGGCTCAGCGCCTGGCGGTCGCGAGCACGGGGCTCAGGGCCGTACCGCGGCGTCGGCCGTCGGCCAGCTCATGCGGATCACTCCGCCGCCCGCACCGGAGCGGACCTCCACGTCGTCGACGAGACCGCTGATGACCGCGAGGCCCATCTCGTCCTCCCCCTCACTGTCCATCTCGGGGCCGGGCCGGGCCGGGCCCGCTCCGGAAGCACCGGCGCCGTTGCGCGCCCCGGGCTCGGCAGGATCGCCGCCGGGGCCGGGAACGCTGTCCCCGACCTCGATGGAGAACGCCTTCTCCTCCTCGGTCAACGCGACGCTGACCGGCGCGGTGATGCCGTGACTGCGGTGCAGCCCGACCGCGCGGCTGCATGCCTCGCCGACAGCGAGCCTGACCTCGTCGAGCACCGCCTCGTCGACACCGGCCCGGCGCGCCACGGCGGCCGCCACCAGGCGGGCCGTCCTGACATGTTCAGGCTGGGCGCTGAAGCGGAGTTCAACGGTGGCCATGCCATCCCCCTCGAACGTTCGGGCGTACGCCTCAGGGGCCCCGGGCGTGTCGCCCGGCACCCCTGCTCTCCTCCGGAAGCCGACAAAGCCGACAGCCGACCCGAGGGTCGACCGCCTGCCCGTCACGGCCCATGCGCTGCCGCTGCCGGCCTGTTCACTGCCTGCCGACCGGCCCGGGGGCCGGCCTGCTCCGACCTCAGTCGGTGGCGGCGACAGCCTCGTCGACCGTGGTGTGAATCGGGAACACCTTGGTCAGACCTGTGATCCGGAAGATCTTGAGAATGCGCTCCTGGTTGCAGACCAGGCGCAACGAGCCCTCATGGGCCCGGACACGCTTCAAGCCGCCCACGAGCACGCCGAGGCCGGTGGAGTCGAGGAAGTCGACGCCTTCCATGTCGACAACCAAGTGGTAGCTGCCGTCATTCACCAACTCGACCAACTGCTCGCGCAGCTTGGGCGCGGTATACACATCAATCTCGCCACCGACCTCGACGACCGTACGGTCGCCACCAGGGCCGGACACATTGCGAGTCGACAAGGACAGGTCCACGGATCCTCCAGCACCTTGCTATCGAGCGGTCGCCCCTCGGTCTCCCCGACGGAGGCCAGGGGACGGATCGCCAGCCGCGATGGCATTCAATCACTTACCAGCAGCCATGCACGACGCCTTGGGACCATTGTCCGTCACGCCAGTGACACACTCGGTGCCGATGGCCAAGAATCACCGTCCCGGACGACCACCCGAGAGTGGGGACTCGCGCCCCTCTCCCGCCATGATCCTCGACCGGCTCGCCGCAGGGGCGGGCCGGGCCGCGCGCATCACTCATACGGAGCACTTGCCCCCGCGATCGGGAACCCATGCCATCTGGCCGGATCGTATCCGGCCAGAAGTGATCTCGGCGATCGAAAAAGCCGGGATCATCCATCCGTGGGCTCATCAGTCCGCCGCGGCCGAGCACGCGCTGGACGGCGAATCGGTCGTGATCGCCACCGGCACGGCCTCGGGGAAGTCCCTCGCGTACCTCGCGCCGGTCCTCAGTGCCCTCCTGGACGGCTCCGAGGCCCCGAACGGGCGCGGGGCCACCGCGCTGTACCTCGCCCCCACCAAGGCCCTGGCAGCCGACCAGCGGCGCTCGGTGAAGGCGCTCGCGGCCCCGCTCGGCAACGCCGTCAGGCCCGCGGTCTACGACGGCGACACCCCGGTCGAGGAACGTGAATGGGTGCGGCAGTACGCGAACTACGTCCTGACCAACCCCGACATGCTGCACCGCGGGATCCTGCCGTCCCACCCCCGCTGGGCGTCCTTCCTGCGCGCCCTGCGGTTCGTCGTGATCGACGAGTGCCACACCTACCGGGGCGTCTTCGGCTCCCACGTCGCCCAGGTCCTGCGCCGTCTACGACGCCTGTGCGCCCGTTACGGGGCCGATCCGGTCTTCCTGCTGGCCTCGGCCACGGCGGCGGATCCCGCGGTCGCAGCCGGGCGTCTGACGGGCCTGACGGTCAAGGAGGTGTCCGACGACGCCTCCCCGCGCGGCGAGCTGGTCTTCGCCCTGTGGGAGCCCCCTCTGACCGACCTGCACGGCGAGAAGGGCGCCCCCGTACGCCGTACCGCGACGGCCGAGACCGCCGACCTGCTCACCGACCTGACCCTCCAGGGCGTCCGCTCGGTCGCTTTCGTACGCTCCCGGCGCGGTGCCGAACTGATCTCGGTGATCGCCAAGGAGCGCCTCGCGGAGGTCGACCGCTCGCTGCCGGAGCGGGTCGCCGCCTATCGCGGGGGTTACCTTCCCGAGGAACGCCGGGCCCTGGAGCGGGCGCTGCACTCCGGCGAGCTGCTCGGTCTGGCGGCCACCACCGCCCTGGAACTCGGCATCGACGTCTCCGGCCTCGACTCGGTCGTCATCTGCGGCTACCCGGGCACCCGGGCGTCCCTCTGGCAGCAGGCGGGCCGCGCCGGCCGCTCCGGCCAGGGCGCCCTGGCCGTTCTCGTGGCCCGGGACGACCCGCTGGACACCTATCTGGTGCACCACCCGGAGGCGCTGTTCCAGCAGCCCGTCGAGTCGACCGTGCTGGACCCGGACAATCCCTACGTCCTGGCCCCCCATCTCTGCGCCGCAGCCGCCGAGCTGCCCCTCACCGGGCCCGACATCGCGCTCTTCGGCCCGGCTGTGCCCGAACTGCTGCCGCAGCTGGAGGCGGCGAAACTGCTGCGCAAACGGGCATCGGGCTGGCACTGGACCCGCCGCGAACGGGCCGCCGACCTCGCCGACATCCGGGGCGGTGGAGGACGTCCCGTCCAGATCGTCGAGGAGGGCACCGGCCGCCTACTGGGCACCGTCGACGCGGCCGCCGCCCACACGGCCGTGCACGAAGGCGCCGTCCATCTCCATCAGGGCCGCACCCACCTGGTCCGGAAACTGGACCTGGAGGACTCCGTGGCCCTGGTCGAGCAGGCCGACCCGCCGTACTCGACGGTCGCCCGCGACACCACCGCCATCACCGTCCTGGAGACCGACACCGAGATCCCCTGGGGACAGGGGCGGCTCTGCTACGGCTCGGTCGAGGTCACCAACCAGGTCGTCTCGTTCCTCCGGCGAAGACTGATCACCGGGGAAGTCCTGGGAGAGACGAAGCTCGACCTGCCGCCCCGCACCCTGCGTACCCGCGCCGTCTGGTGGACGGTGACCGAGGGCCAGCTCGACGCGGCCCGGATCAACCCGGAGATCCTCGGCGGCGCACTCCACGCCGCCGAGCACGCGTCGATCGGGCTGCTGCCGCTCTTCGCCACCTGCGACCGCTGGGACATCGGCGGCGTGTCCGTACCGCTGCACCCGGACACCCTGCTGCCGACGGTCTTCGTGTACGACGGCCACCCAGGAGGAGCCGGATTCGCCGAGCGGGCCTTCCACACCGCCCGTACGTGGCTGACGGCGACCCGTGAGGCCATCGCGTCCTGCGAGTGCGAGGCGGGCTGCCCCTCCTGCATCCAGTCCCCCAAGTGCGGCAACGGCAACGAGCCCCTGCACAAACGCGGAGCCGTGCGCCTTCTCACCGAACTCCTCCGGGCCGCACCCCCGGAACCGGACGGAGCGACCACGCCGGAGGCGTGAACCGCCGGGACAAGACCGCCGGACAACCTGCCGCCGACGAGGCACTGCCAGGAGGTGCTGTCAGAAGGTGCTGTCAGGAAGTGCTGTCAGGACGGCAACAGCGGCGCGACCAGCCGCTTCAGCTCCGTCTCGCCGATCGCTCCGATCCGCGCCGCAGCGATCCGCCCCTCCGGATCGACGATGATCGTGAAGGGATATCCGGCGGTGTTCACCACGCCCTTCGGGAGCCGGAGGAGCTGTCGGCCCTGCGGGTCGTGCAGGCTCGGATACACGAGCTCCGCGTCCTTCTCGAAGGCGCGTGCCTTGCCGACCGACACGTCCGCGTTGACCCCCACCACCCGCAGGCCCTTGCCCCGCAGTTCCTCGTGCACCCGGGAGAGCCCGGGTGCCTCCGCGCGGCACGGACCGCACCAGGATGCCCACGCGTTGACCACGACGACCTTGCCCCGCAGCCCCTTCAAGCTGAACCGGCCTTCGCCGTCGACGCGTTCCCCCGCCAGCTCCGGCATCGCCACCCGGTCTGCCCGGGCATACGACTTCAGCGGCGCGGGCCCGCCGGCGTCGTCCGCGGGCAGGGGTGATGTCGAGCATCCCGCCAGCGCGGCCAACAGGACGGCCACCGCAGTCGAGGTCCGTAGCGTGTTCATGTTCGCCGATATTGCCACCGGGGTCGTGGGCGGGCTCACCTGCCCACCAGGAACACTCGGGCCGGTCGAACGGCCGGTCCCAGCGGTCGTTCCCCTCGGTCGTGCCCTAGCGGCCCGCCGGACCCCGACGCTCCTCTCGGACACCGTGTCGCGGGGAGCGGTTGGGGGGCCGGCCCGGGCCCTGACGGCGGGTTCGTAGGGACCGAACCCCGAACGGGCGGTCACATCGGCGATCTCCCCGTGCACCGCGCAGCGAACGAGCACGGCCCCCTGCGCCAGGGCTACTCGCCGGGCCGCCTCGCACGCGACCACCGCCCCTTGCAGCGCCCGGTCCGCAGCCGCGAGGGCCGCCAGATCCGCTGCCCCGCCTGCCCGGTGACGGGCAGCCACGGCCTGCCCCATCGCGAGCACCACGGCGAACACCGTGCACAGACCGGCCGCGGTGACAGCCACCCACACCGTCGCCACACCCCGGTCCGAGGTCCGGTCCACACCCCGGTCCGAGGCCCGTTCCACGATCCGGCTCCTGCCCTGGCCCGCACCCCGGTTCCCGTCCTGGCCCGCCTCCCTGCCCACTCCTCGGCTCGCCGCCCGGCCCACTCCTCGGCCCACGCCCCAGCCCCTGTTCGCGCCCTTGCCCACGCCGCGGCCCTGGCCCCACCGCCGGAGCACGTCCCGACGACGAAACCCATCCAGCCCCCGGTCCTCGGTCCCTCTCGCTCTCATGGCCCGGCACCCCCCACCGTGTCCTCCGCCAGGGCAGCCGCCTCGGCACTCAGGGTCAGGGCCAGCAAGCCCGGCCCCGGGGTCGGCGCCTCCACCCGGACGCGCCACAGGTCTCCCGCCCGCCCCACCTCGACCCGGGCACCGTGGGGCGCCGCCTCCCGCACGGCTTCCAGCACAACCGCCTCCGGCTCCGAACGGGCAGC
This sequence comes from Streptomyces sp. NPDC048142, assembly GCF_043202835.1. NCBI lineage: Bacteria > Bacillati > Actinomycetota > Actinomycetes > Kitasatosporales > Streptomycetaceae > Streptomyces > Streptomyces sp. NPDC048142. The sequence goes on along the minus strand of NZ_JBIDBC010000039.1, from coordinate 34,951 downwards.
GGCCCGTGCGCCCACCCGCGCCGCGTCCACGCAACGGATCTGGTCCGAGGCCGCCATCAGCGCCCACAGCAGTGCCATGGCGAAGCCCACCAACACCGGGATCACCACGGCCGCCTCCGCCGTCACCGCGCCCCGGTCGCCACACCCGTCGCCGTTCGTGGCCCGGATCCGGTGCCGGCCCCGGGGAAGGTCGCGGTCCGACACCACGGGCCCCTTCCCCGGGCAACGGCCCCGGGCGGTCTCAGAACTTCGCATCGAGCGCGTCCTCGACCAGTGACTGCAGCGCCGACAGCACCGGCCCGCTGTTCACCACCTTGTAGAGCACCGCCGCGAAGGCACACGCCGCGATGGTCCCCACCGCGTACTCCGACGTGGTCATCCCTCGATCGGAGCGGCCGAGCCGCCCCGCCCACCGTGCGGGCCACTTCACCGGCCGGCCGGGAGCCCCTGTGGACAGCCGCCCCCTGCGGAGAACATCGACCGCCCGGTTCCAGAACTTCGTTTCCATTTCATCCCCCGAAGAGCATCGATGACGATCGGGCGCCTGAACGGAACACCCGTGAGTGATAGCGAAAGCAAGTGACCACCGGGTCACTGCCGGCCGCGAAACGCGCGCAGCCTCAGCGGCCCGGACGGCCGGTCGCAAGCAGGTCGCCGGCCAGGCCGATGATCACCGGTGCCACCCCGACCGCCAGGAAGGCGGGGAGGAAGCAGAGGCCGACCGGCGCGGTGATCAGCACCCCGGCCCGTTGCGCCCGTGTCACCGCCGCAGCGGCTCGCTCGGCGCGCATCGACTCGGCCAGCCTGGCAACCGGCTCGGCGGCCGGGGCCCCCGTCGAGCCTGCCCGGTGCAGGCAGCGGGCCAGCGGGCCTGCGCCCGGTATCTCCGCGAACCGGCCCCATGCCTCGGCCTGTTCGCCGCCGAGGCGGATCTCTGCGGCAGTTCGGGCGAGCCGATCACCGACCGGGCCACCGATGGATTCGCCCACCACCTCGGCCGCCTCCCGGGGACCTGCCCCGACCGCGATACAGGCGGCCAGCAGATCCGCGGCCAGGGGAAGCTGCCCGGTGATCACGGCACGCTCCGGATGGGTACTGCCGGGACGCGGCCGGGCTCGCTGCCGGCGCCACGTCCCGTACGCCGCGGCCGAACCGACGGCGCAGCCCATCGCACCACCGACCAGAATCCATCCGGTCAGCCAGGCCCCGGCCGGAGCCGCCCACCGCCGAGCGGCCTCGGAAAGACCGGAATCACCGCTCGACCGGAGCCGTTCGATCGTCCGGCTCCACCTGCCGGGCCGTGCGGCCGTAGCCATGCCCAACAGCAGCGCGCCACGCCCGCGAACCGCTCGCTTCCGATACCTGGCGGCAGTCACGACTACCAGCTGCGCCGCCGCGCCCAGCACCGCCGCCGACATCCCCAGGCTGTGGAGAACTTCTCCGCCCACAGCATTCACGCCGCCTCCCCTCCGCGAACGATCCGGCAGGCCCAGAACAGCCCGGCCGCCTCCAGGAACGCGCCCACCGCCAGACAGGCCAGGCCGCCCGGGGTGTGCAGCAGTACGCGCAAGGGTTCGGCTCCGAGGGCCGCTCCCAGCCCCAGACCCGCGACCGGGAGCAGTGCCAGAACCACGACCGTCGACCATGCTCCCGCCAGTTGGGCGCGCAACTCCTCCCGTCTGCGCCGATCCTCCCGCAGCGCGGACTCCAGGCGCTCCAGCCCGGCCGCAAGGCCTGCCCCGCCGTCCACAGCCACTCGCCAGCACGCGGCCATCCCGGACAGACCCCCCAGACCCGGGCCCTCCGCCGCCTGCCGCAGCGCTGTCGGCACGTCGCCGCCGAACCGCGCCGCCGCCAGCACCGCGGCCTCCCCCTCTCCCAGCCGACTGCCGGAAGCGACCGTCGCCGAAGGGTGGTCCTCCTCCATGCCTTCGCGCAGCGCGACCAGCAACGCCTGTCCCGGCTCGCGGCCGGCCCGCAGCTCCCCGACCACCGATCCGCACAACGCCGCCACCGCGATCGCCGCCTTCTCCGCCTCCCGCGCTCCGGCCCGCCTCCGCAGCCACCGGCGTACCAACGGGACGGCAACAGCTCCCGCGACCAGCGGCAGCACCGAACTCCCCAGCACCGCAAGCAGCACCGCCACCGGAACGCACCACCACTCCCGACGTCCCCGGGCTGCCTCCGTCACGCGTCCCCGGGCCTTGAGCAGACAAGGGAACCGACCCCACTTCCGAAGCGGCTCGGGCGGAGTGTCCACGAACAGCACCCGTGCCCGCCGCACCCCCGGGTCCCGCATCATCGCGAGCCACACCGCCGAACCCACGCAGAGAGCCACCGCGTGGGCCCCGTACGCGGACGTTTCCCCCGTCACAGCGCACCTCCGATCAGCGACCGCAGCCGTTCCCATCCCCGCTCCGGAACAAATCCACCGACGCCCCAGCTCAGGGCCGGAACCGTGCGCACCAGACCTGCCGCATCCCGCTCCAGGACGTGCACCTCGGCGACCCGCCGTTGCCCCGCACGGTCCCGCAGGAGATGCACGACCACCGAAAGCGCGGCTGCCAACTGGCTGTGCAGGGCGACCCGGTCAAGGCCGGCTGCGGTGCCCAGCGCCTCCAGCCTGGCTGGGACATGCTCGGCGGCGTTGGCGTGGACGGTGCCGCACCCGCCTTCGTGTCCAGTGTTCAAGGCGGCCAACAGCTCGGTGACTTCGGCGCCTCGCACCTCTCCGACCACCAGTCGGTCGGGACGCATGCGCAGCGCCTGCCGCACCAGATCTCGCAACGTCACCCGGCCCGCGCCCTCCTGATTGGCCGGGCGGGACTCCAGGCGGACCACATGCGGGTGGTCCGGCCGCAGTTCGGCGGAGTCCTCGGCGAGCACGATCCGCTCGTTCACGCCGACCGCGCCCAGCAGACTGGCGAGGAGCGTCGTCTTGCCCGCTCCGGTACCGCCGCTGATCACGTAGGAGATCCGCGCTTCCACGAGGGCCCGCAGGATCCGGTCGCCGCCCGGTGGCACCGTGCCCGCATCCACCAGCTCCGCCAGGGAGAAGGCCCGCGGCCGCACCACGCGCAGGGAGAGGCAGGTCGAGCCGACGGACACCGGAGGCAGTACGGCGTGCATCCGGGTGCCGTCGGGCAGTCGTGCGTCCACCCAAGGCCGTGCGTCGTCCAGCCTCCTGCCGGCCACCGCGGCGAGACGCTGGGCCAGCCTCCGGACCGCCGTCGCGTCCGGGAAGGTGACGGCCGTCAGCTGGAGTCCGCCGCCCCGGTCCACCCACACCCGGTCCGGTGCGGACACCAGCACATCCGTCACCTCCGGATCCGCGAGCAACGGCTCCAGCACCCCCGTGCCGACGAGTTCGCCCCGCAGCTCTGCCGCGGCGCCGAGCACCTCGGCATCCCCCAGCAACCGCCCCTGGGCCCGTAGCGCTGCGGCGACTCCGGCCGGAGTGGGCGCGGTGCCGCTGCGTGCCAGCCGCTGGCGTACGGCGTCGAGCAGTTCGTCCGTCATCCCCTCCCTCCCCCGGGCAGGCCGGTCATCGGGCTGGTGCCGCCGGCCTCCGCCACCTGTTCCCAGAAGGCCGAACAGAACCGGGCCAGCGGGCCCCGGGCGCTGCCGCCGGGCGGGGTCCCATCGTCCTGGGAGACCAGAAGGTCTGATTCCAGGGGAAGTTCACCGACGAGCGGAAGGCCTGTGGCCTGGGCGACCCACTGCCCGTCCAGACCTGCCGCATACGGGCCACGGGGCACCACCCGCAGGTCGTCCAGCACCATTCCGGCCGTGGACGCGACGCGTTTGGCCGCCGCGACCGCGCGCAGTTCGCCCGGCACCACGAGCAGGCCGAGATCGAGTTGGGCCAGGGCTTCGGCGACTCCCTCGTCGACCCGGCGCGGGAGGTCCACGACCACCACCCCGCCGAGCCGGCGCGCGGCGGCGAGCACAGCCCGCATCGCCTGCGGCGGGATCACCACCTCGTCGTCGCGCCCCCAGCTCAGCACCCGAAGCCCGTGGAGCGCGGGCAGCGAGTCCTCTAGGGCTCCACCGCCGAGGCGTCCCTTCGACTGCGCGAAATCCGGCCAACGCATACCTTCGGCGCGTTCACCACCGAGCAGGACGTCGATCCCGCCTCCCAATGGGTCGGCGTCGATCAGCATCGTCCGCCGACCGGACCTCGCCGCACTCACGGCAAGCGCGCAGGCCAGTGTTGATGCGCCGGAGCCGCCCCGGCCGCCCATCACGCCGACGGTGAGCGCGGGCCGCCCCACGCCTTCGGCGGCATTGGCGATCTGGTCAACGAGCCAGCTCTCGGAATCGGGCAGTCGCAGCACATATTCGGCCCCGATCTCCACCGCCCGCCGCCACACGTCCGGGTCGTCCTGGTCCCGGCCGACCAGCATCACCCCCTTCCGGCGGCCGGCGCCCCGGCATCGGGCGGCGGCGTCGTCGCCCACCAGCACCATCGGAGCCCGTTCCCAGCCACCACCACGCGCGGGCGGACCGTGATGAACCTCCGGCTCGGCTCCGGCCGCCGCGCACAGCCGCAGCAGGTCGTCGAGCAGCTCCACGTCCTCCGTCACGATCAGCGGGCCTCCGCGGCACCACTCGGCGACCGCCGCCCCTTCTCCTGCCAGGGATCCAGCCACGATCTCCGCCCCCTTCTCACTGCCCCTTCAGTGCGGTTCGCGGTGTTCTCGAACGTTTCCGAGATGCGCGATTCCGGCACCCGCGGACTTCGCGGGTGGAATCAACGTGCAGCACCGCGGAAAAACATGTGGATCTTGATGAAAAACTGTGGACAACCTGGTGGTTGTGAATAACTCCGTAACCCATACCAGCGACTTCCGCAGCGCAGCCCTTTGGCTACACACTGTGACGAGACGAGTCGCACTACGCCCGGCTCGCACGATCAGGCCGATGGTGGCCAGACGGGAGACTCAGGTGATTCCCACCCCGAAAACGCGTCCGGACATGCGACGACCCCCGCCGGGGGGGGAGAGCGGGGGTCGTCCCCACGGCCGACTCGGGGGGGGGGGAGGAGTCGGACCGGGTTAGCACGGTCGCGAACGATCCGTGACTTCCATGGTGTACCCGAGGGCCTTCTCAGGCAAACCCACGCGCCGGATTTTACGCCGAATGGTGGGCCCCTATGCTCAGCGTTGTGGAAAACTGCTTCTCACCGCGCACAGCAGCCTTCTTTGACCTGGACAAGACGGTCATTGCGAAGTCTTCGACACTGACCTTCAGCAAGTCCTTCTACCAAGGCGGACTGATCAACCGCCGCGCCGTACTGCGCACTGCGTACGCACAGTTCGTGTTCCTCGCCGGGGGCGCCGATCACGACCAGATGGAGCGGATGCGCGAATACCTCTCCGCGCTCTGCAAGGGATGGAACGTCCAGCAGGTCAAGGAGATCGTCGCCGAGACCCTGCACGACCTGATCGATCCAATCATCTACGACGAGGCCGCCACCCTCATCGAGGAACACCACACGGCAGGACGCGATGTGGTCATCGTTTCGACCTCGGGCGCCGAAGTCGTCGAACCCATCGGCGAATTGCTCGGAGCCGACCGAGTCGTCGCCACTCGCATGGTCGTCGGCGACGACGGCTGCTTCACGGGCGAGGTCGAGTACTACGCCTACGGACCGACCAAGGCTGAGGCCGTGAAGGCGCTAGCGGTCTCGGAGGGGTACGACCTTTCCCGCTGCTACGCCTACAGCGACTCGGCGACCGATGTACCGATGCTGGAGTCGGTCGGCCACCCGCACGCGGTCAACCCCGACCGTGCGCTGCGCCGCGAAGCGACCCTTCGCGAGTGGCCGATTCTCGTCTTCGACCGCCCGGTCCGGCTCAAGCAACGCCTGCCCGCCTTCTCGATGCCACCCCGCCCCGCTCTCGTGGCGGCGGCCGCTGTCGGCGCGGCGGCCGTCACCGCGGGGCTGGTCTGGTACGCCAGTCGTCGACGTACCGCCGGCGCCACCCTGCCGGGGTGAAGCGGAACGGGGCGGAGTGAGGCGGAATGAGGCGGGGCGGAGTAACGCCGGGCCAGGGCAGGGCGAAGCGAGGCGAGGTGGCTCGGGACGGGGCGAAGCGGGGCGAGGTGGCTCGGAGCGAGGTGGCTCGGGACGAAGCGAGGCGGGGGGAGGCGCTCCGCCGAGACGTTCCGGCGGGTCTCTCCGCCAGGTTGCTCCGCCGGGGCGCTCGGACGCTCTCGTCCGATTCACCCTTGTTTGAACCTAAAAGTAAAGAAGCGGAGCCAGGGGTTTCCCTTCCCCTGGTCCTGGAGTACAAAGGATTTAACGGCCCGCGAGACCAAGGACATCCGCGAGGATGACCTGTAGCGCAGAACGGCCCCACGGACCGAGCACGAAAGTCGAGCACCCACGCGACGTCGACCCGTCGATTACGGGCCAGCCGCACCAGGTGACGGGCAAAGTACCCGACCTGATGGGCAATTTACGAGGACGCTTGGTAACTGGGCGGACGTGCCAGCGGCGGTACCGCACATCGGTACCGCCGCAACCCTTCCCCGGCCCGTCGCCAACCCTTGCCCGGTCCATCGCATCGGCCGCCCGGGAATCGACTCCCACCGACGCCCGAGGCCCGTGTCCACCACGTCGGCCCTCCAGACCGCGCCGCACCGCCGACGACTGTCGCGTCGGACCCTCAGGCGGCGCCGCGCTGAAGTGCCTCGCACACCGCGGTCGACTCGCGTACGCCGAGTTCGATCGAGCGCCCGCAGTGGGTGATCCAGGCGGCCATCCCCTCCGGGGTTCCGGCCGTGTAGCCCTCGAACGCCGCGACGTAGGCCGCCCGGCCCTGTTCCGCATGCCCCACCTCGGCGGGGCAGATCGACTTCGGGTCCAGTCCGCTGCCGATCAGCACGATGCGCTCGGCGGTCCGGGCCACCAGACCGTTGTGCGAGCCGAACGGCCGTAGCGCCAGCAGTTCACCGTGCACCACGGCGGCCGTGATCAGGGCGGGGGTACTGCCGCCCGCGATGATCAGCCGCGAGAGCCCTTCGAGTCGTCCGGCGACCTCCTCCGCCCCGGGCAGCGGTGCCTCGATCAGCGGCTCGTCGACGGACTCACCCGCCAGCCGGGGACGCCCCACCGCGTCGTCGGGAGTCGCCCCGCCGGCCGCCACCAGATGCAAGCGAGCCAGCACCCGCAGCGGCGACTGCCGCCAGATGGAGAGGAGTTGACCGGCTTCCGCGGTGAGTCGCAGCGCGGCGCCGACCATGCGCGCCTCGTCCTCGCCACTGAAGTCGGTGCGGCGACGCACCTCTTCGAGATTCCAGTCCGCGCCGGCCAGCGCGGCCGAACCGCGAGAACCCCGCAGTGCGGCTTCGGCCGTGACCTCATTGCTGCGGCGACGCATGACGCGATGACCGTAGACCCGGTCGACGGCCTTGCGCACGGAATCCACGGCATCGGGCACGCCGGGCAGGGAGCCGAGCGCGGCAAGCGGGTCTGAGGCAGTCGTACTCATAAGTAGCGAGGCTACGCGCCCACCACACCCGGACCACCCCCAAGTGGCCTTCTTCACGAAGAATGACAGCGCACCGCAATGATGCCGCTACCCTAGGTGAACATGAAGATCGCTTTCGTCGGGAAGGGCGGCAGCGGAAAGACCACGCTGTCCTCGCTCTTCATCCGCCACCTCGCCGCCAACGAAGCCCACGTCATCGCCGTGGACGCCGATATCAACCAGCATCTGGGGGCCGCGCTCGGCCTGGACGAGCCGGAGGCCGCCGCGCTGCCCGCCATGGGCGCGCATCTCCCTCTCATCAAGGACTATCTGCGGGGCACCAACCCCCGTATCGCTTCCGCCGAGACGATGATCAAGACGACTCCGCCCGGCGAGGGCTCCCGGCTGCTGCGGGTCCGAGAGGACAACCCGATCTTCGAGGCCTGCGCGCGTACGGTGCGGCTCGACGACGGGGACGTCCGGCTGATGGCGACGGGCCCCTTCACGGAGTCCGATCTCGGAGTGGCCTGTTACCACTCCAAGGTCGGGGCCGTGGAGCTCTGCCTCAACCACCTGGTGGACGGTCCGGACGAGTACGTCGTGGTCGACATGACGGCGGGCTCGGACTCGTTCGCTTCGGGCATGTTCACGCGCTTCGACATGACCTTCCTGGTCGCGGAGCCGACCCGCAAGGGGGTGTCGGTATACCGCCAGTACAAGGAGTACGCACGCGACTTCGGCATCGCCCTGAAGGTCGTCGGGAACAAAGTGCAGGGCCCGGACGACCTGGAGTTCCTGCGAGCGGAGGTCGGCGACGATCTGCTGATCGGGGTCGGCCACTCCGACTGGGTACGGTCGATGGAGAAGGGCCGGCCGTCCAGGTTCGAGCTGCTGGAGGCCGACAACCGGATGGCCCTGCAAGCGCTGCAGGACGCCGCCGAGGACTCGTACGGGCTGCGCGACTGGGAGCGCTACACACGCCAGATGGTGCACTTCCACCTGAAGAACGCCGAGAGCTGGGGCAACGAGAAGACCGGATCCGACCTGGCCGCCCAGGTCGACCCCGCCTTCGTACTCGACGAACGGCATGCCGGAGCGGGCGTGACCGCACCCGCCTGAGGCGTCACGCGGGGCCGCCACGTCCGCCGCCTCCACGTCCGCCGCCTCCATGTTCGCCGACTCCCTGCTCGCCGCCCCGCGTTCGTCGGCCACCGGAAAGATGGCCGACGAACGATGCGATGCGGTGAGGTTCGGTGCCATGCGGTGAGGTGCGGTGAGGTGCGGTGCGGTCAGCCGGCGTTTCGGCTGGCCGGACCTGCGTCAACCGTTGTCCTGAGCCTTCTCCGGAGCCTTGTCCTGATCCTTCTCCTGGGCCTTCTCCTGGGCCTTGTCGGCATCTGCCTCCGGAGCCTTCTCCGTGCCCTTGTCCGCGGGCGGGGCGGCGGCCGACTGGGTGCCGAGGTAGGACGACCAGCCTGTCTTGGGCGCCTCGCCAACGCCGAGCGTGGTCAGCTTGGCCAGCGTCTTCGGGTCCTGCGCGTCCAGCCAGTCGGCGAGCTGCCGGAAGGACACACAGCGCACGCCCTCCTTGGTGCAGACCGTCGCGATGGTCTCCTCGATGGCGCGCATGTAGGTGCCGCCGTTCCAGGACTCGAAGTGGTTGCCGATGATCAAGGGCGCCCGGTTGCCGCTGTACGAGCGGTCGAAGGCCTGAAGCAGCCCGTCCCGCATCTGGTTCCCCCAGTACTCGTGCTGGGAGGGGTCCCCCTGGGTGGTCGTGCCGGACTGGTTGACCATGAAGTTGTAATCCATCGAGAGGGTCTCGAAGGCGCGGCCGGGCATCGGGACGAGCTGGAGCGGAATGTCCCAGACCCCGTCCTTCTTCTGGGGCCAGACCTGGTTGCCGACGCCGCTGGAGTCGTAGCGGAAGCCCATGGTCCGGGCGGCGGCGACCATGTTCTTCTGGCCTTCGAGGCAGGGGGTGCGGGCGCCGATCAGTTCCTTGTCGTAGTCGAAGGGGAGCGGGGCCTCGCCCTTCAGCTCCGGAACGTTGGTCTTCCAGCTCTTGACGAAAGCTTTCGCCTGGTTGATTTCGCTCTTCCACTCATCGACGGACCAGGTCCCGACGCCGCCGTCCTTGCCGCAGAAGTGGCCGTTGAAGTGGGTGCCGATCTCGTTGCCCTCCTGCCAGGCGGCACGGACCTCGGCGAGGGTGTTGCGGATGCCCTCGGTGTCGTTGAAGCCGATGTCGGAACGGCCCGGCGCGTGCTGGGGCGGGTTGTAGAGGTCCTTCTTCTCCTCCGGCAGCAGGTACACGCCACTGAGGAAGTACGTCATGTTGGCGTTGTACTTCTTGGCCACGCCGCGGAAGTACGAGAAGAGCTTCTGGCTGTCCTCTCCGGCGCCGTCCCAGGAGAACACCACGAACTGCGGAGGCTTCTCGCCGGGCGCCAGACGTTCGACGGCCGGCATCTTCGGCTGGACCCCGGTGAAGGCGGTGGATCCGTCCCCGATGAGCTTGACCGCGTTCTTCGGAGCAGCGTCCGGGGGGTTCTCCTTGGCGCCGTGGGCGCCCTTCTCCGCGTCGGCCCCCGAACCCCCGGACGCGGACCCTCCAGAGCCGGATCCGGAGCCTGCCTCCGCCCCCGCCCCTGCTCCGGAACAGCCCGCGAGAACGGCGACCAAGGCCGTGGTCATGACGCCCAAGGCGATCCTCTTCGTGGCGGCCATCATCCGCCCACCCTCTTCCTTGCAGGTTATTTGCGTCGAAGTGCCGACACGGCGCGGCCAAATTCGCACGCGATCCCACACAGCCAGGGCGACATACCGAATGAAAAGCTGCCTATTCACTTATACGAGTTGCTGACTGGGCCAAACGCCGTGCCCGCCCGGACGTCTTCGACCTGAACCGGAGGAGCCCCGGGCCCGTGCAACCAGATGCCCCCGTTCCGCATCGCCTCCCCAACACGCACACCACCCCACACCACCCCCACATCACCCCGGATCGCCACCGGATCGCCCCTGAATCACCCTCGGCGCACCACGCGGGACGGAACCGCCATGCGCCACACGCCGTACGACAACCCTCGACATCGGAGCGGGATCATGGCTCCATAGATGAAGACACAGGTCTAAACCAATTCCCGGCAGGCACTTGTCACCCGGCCTCGCGCCTGATGAGCTATGCGCCGGGACACAACGGACACCCTGGGACTGGGAGAAGTCGTGAGCAACGAGAGCCTGGCCAACCTGCTTCGGGAAGAGCGGAAATTCGCTCCGCCTGCCGAGCTGGCCGCCAACGCCAACGTCACCGCAGAGGCGTACGAGCAGGCCGAGGCGGACCGGCTGGGCTTCTGGGCCGAGCAGGCCCGCCGCCTGACGTGGGCCACCGAGCCGACCGAGACCCTCGACTGGAGCAACCCGCCCTTCGCGAAGTGGTTCGCGGACGGCAAGCTGAACGTCGCGTACAACTGCGTGGACCGCCACGTCGAGGCGGGCAACGGCGACCGGGTCGCCATCCACTTCGAGGGCGAGCCGGGCGACAGCCGGGCCATCACCTACGCGGAGCTGAAGGACGAGGTCTCCCGGGCCGCCAACGCGCTGACCGAGCTCGGCGTCGGCAAGGGCGACCGGGTCGCCGTCTACCTGCCGATGATCCCCGAGGCCGCCGTCGCGATGCTGGCCTGTGCCCGCATCGGCGCCGCGCACTCCGTGGTCTTCGGCGGTTTCTCGGCCGACGCCATCGCCGCCCGCATCAAGGACGCGGACGCCAAGGTCGTCATCACGGCCGACGGCGGCTTCCGCCGCGGCAAGCCGTCCGCGCTCAAGCCCGCGGTCGACGACGCCGTCTCCCGTTTCGAGAACGTCGAGCACGTCCTCGTCGTCCGCCGCACCGGTCAGGACACCGCGTGGACCGAGGGCCGCGACGTCTGGTGGCACGAGATCACCGCCCGGCAGTCCGCCGAGCACACCCCCGAGGCCTTCGAGGCGGAGCAGCCGCTCTTCATCCTCTACACCTCGGGCACCACCGGAAAGCCGAAGGGCATCCTGCACACCTCCGGCGGATACCTCACGCAGGCGTCGTACACGCACAACGCGGTCTTCGACCTCAAGCCGGAGTCCGACGTCTACTGGTGCACCGCCGACATCGGCTGGGTGACCGGGCACTCGTACATCGTCTACGGGCCGCTGGCCAACGGCGCGACGCAGGTCATGTACGAGGGCACCCCGGACACCCCGCACCAGGGGCGTTTCTGGGAGATCGTGCAGAAGTACGGCGTCACGATCCTCTACACGGCGCCGACGGCGATCCGTACGTTCATGAAGTGGGGCGACGACATCCCCGCGAAGTTCGACCTGTCCTCGCTGCGCGTCCTCGGTTCGGTCGGTGAGCCGATCAACCCCGAGGCGTGGATGTGGTACCGGAAGAACATCGGCGCCGACAAGTGCCCCATCGTGGACACCTGGTGGCAGACCGAGACCGGCGCGATGATGATCTCGCCGCTGCCCGGTGTGACGGAGACGAAACCGGGAAGCGCCCAGCGTGCCCTGCCCGGGATCTCGGCCACCGTCGTGGACGACGACGCCAACGAGGTGCCGGACGGCGGGGGCGGCTACCTCGTCCTCACCGAGCCGTGGCCCTCCATGCTCCGCACCATCTGGGGCGACGACCAGCGGTTCATCGACACCTACTGGTCGCGTTTCGAGGGCAAGTACTTCGCGGGCGACGGTGCGAAGAAGGACGAGGACGGCGACATCTGGCTGCTCGGCCGGGTCGACGACGTCATGCTCGTCTCCGGGCACAACATCTCGACGACCGAGGTCGAGTCCGCGCTCGTCTCCCATCCCTCGGTCGCCGAGGCCGCCGTAGTCGGTGCCGCCGACGAGACGACCGGCCAGGCCATCGTGGCGTTCGTGATCCTGCGCGGCACGGCGACCGCCTCCGACGAGCTGCTCGCGGACCTGCGCAGCCACGTCGGCACGACGCTCGGCCCGATCGCCAAGCCCAAGCGCGTACTGCCCGTCGCCGAACTGCCCAAGACCCGCTCCGGCAAGATCATGCGCCGGCTGCTCCGCGATGTTGCCGAGAACCGCGAGCTGGGCGACGTGACAACGCTGACCGACTCCTCGGTGATGGACCTGATCACCACCCAGCTGCCGTCCTCCTCCGAGAACTGACACCGAGGGCCGAGGGCCGAGGCCGCGGAATCACCCCGTACGGCTCCGATGGGCATCCGGCAACGCGCCGGGTGCCCATCGGGCATTTAGTCTGAAGATCACCTATTAAGACCCCCTCTTCATGCCCCCGGTAGAGTGGGCGCTTCATCGCTTCATCGCTGCTCAATCGCGTCATCAACAACTCCAGAGAACATCTCCACAGGGGCGCCGGGAAGTCTGGTCGGCACATCGATCAGTCATGCCCTCATGCCGCTCCGACCCGGAGGTCCCTCTCGTGGCACCGCCCAACCCGTCCACTCCCACCCCGCCCCAGCGCCCGCTGTTCGGCAGGCTCTCCCTCCCCGAGCGGAACTACGTGGCGGAGGCACTCCGCACCGAGACCGTCGGCGGTGTGCTGCTGCTGGTGGCGGCGGTCGCCGCACTCATCTGGGCCAACACCTTCGGCGGCTCGTACGAGACGGTCAGCGACTTCCACTTCGGCATCGACGCCATCGGCCTGGACCTCTCCGTGGCGCACTGGGCGGCGGACGGACTGCTCGCCGTCTTCTTCTTCGTCGCCGGCGTCGAGCTCAAGCGCGAGCTGGTGGCGGGCGAACTCCGCGACCCGAAGGCCGCGGCCCTCCCGGTGGTGGCGGCCCTGTGCGGCATGGCGGTGCCCGCCCTCGTCTACTTCCTCACCGTGATCGTCGGCGGCGGCTCGACGAACGGCTGGGCCGTCCCGACAGCCACCGACATCGCCTTCGCGCTCGCCGTCCTCGCGGTGATCGGCACCTCCCTGCCGTCCGCGCTGCGGGCCTTCCTGCTCACCCTGGCCGTCGTCGACGACCTCTTCGCGATCCTGATCATCGCGGTGTTCTTCACCTCGGACCTGAACTTCGTGGCGCTCGGTGGGGCCGTCCTCGGCCTGGCCGTCTTCTACCTCCTCCTCCGCTTCGACGTCCGGGGCTGGTACGTCTACGTTCCGCTCGCCCTGGTCATCTGGGGCCTGATGTACAACAGCGGCGTCCACGCCACCATCGCCGGTGTCGCGATGGGCCTGATGCTGCGCTGCAGCCGCCGTGAGGGCGAGAAGCACTCCCCGGGCGAGCACATCGAGCACCTGGTCCGCCCGCTGTCGGCCGGGGTCGCCGTCCCGCTGTTCGCCCTGTTCTCGGCCGGGGTCGCGCTGAACGGCGAGGCGCTTGCGGGCGTCTTCACCCGGCCCGAGGCGCTCGGCGTCGTCCTCGGTCTCGTCGTCGGCAAGACCGTCGGCATCTTCGGCGGCACCTACCTCGCCGCCCGCTTCACCAAGGCCGAGCTGAACAAGGACCTGGCCTGGGCCGATGTCCTGGCACTCGCCTCACTCGCCGGCATCGGCTTCACCGTCTCGCTGCTCATCGGCGAGCTCGCCTTCGAGGGCGACCCGGAGATGGTCAACGAGATCAAGGCCGCCGTACTGCTCGGTTCGCTGATCGCGGCCCTGTTCGCCTGTGTCCTGCTCAAGCTCCGGGTACGCAAGTACAAGGAGCTGTACGAGGCCGAGGAACTGGACGAGGACGGATCCGGGGTACCCGACATCTACGAGCAGGATGATCCGGCGTATCACCTCCGCATGGCCGCGATCTGTGAGCGCAAGGCGGCCGAACACCGCCGTATCGCCGAAGAGCGGGCGGGGGCAGCGCGCAACGAGCCGAACAGTCCGGCATGATCTGACATCGGATGTGTCGGACACGGAGAGGGAGTCAGGGATGAGCGACCCCGGCAATTACGCGGGCAGTGCGGACCGCAGCATCGGGCAGCTGGTCGCCTCGGCGACGGCCGAGATGTCCGCGCTGGTGCACGACGAGATCGCCCTGGCCAAGGCGGAGGTGCGCCAGGACGTAAGACGCGGGGCGATCGGCAGTCTGGCGTTCATCATCGCGGGCGTGCTGGCGCTCTTCTCGATCCCGGTGCTGAGCTTCGCCGCGGCGTACGGGATCCACAACCTGGGCCTCGGGCTCGCCTGGTCGTTCCTGGTCGTGGGCGTGGCGTTCATCCTGCTGGGCGTGCTGCTGGCGTACCTGGGCGTCCGGAAGCTCAAGAAGATCAAGCCGCCGGAGAAGTCCATCGCCTCCGCCAAGCAGACCGCCGCCGTCCTGCAGAAGGCGAAGCCGCACCCGCGCGCGTCGATCGCGGCCGACGCGATCATCGAGCGCTCCGGCAGCACCCTGTCGGGGAAGAGCGTCGAGAGCGGCTCCGGTAAGGACGAGGCCGCCACTGTGGCACGCTCGTCCACATGACCGTTCCCGATTCCAGCGCATTCGGCCCGACGGGTCCGGTGGGCCCGGAGGGTCCGGCCGACCCGTCGGGCCCGGCCGACCCGGCAGCCCAGGTCGGCCGGGCAGCCCCGGCCGGCCGGACCCCGAGCCCTGCGGGCCGGACCGCCCCCACCGGGGGCCCGGTGCGCCTCGACGGCCCCTGGACCCACCGTGACGTGGCAGCCAACGGTGCGCGGTTCCACATCGCCGAGATGGGCGAGGGGCCGCTGGTGCTCCTGCTGCACGGCTTCCCGCAGTTCTGGTGGACCTGGCGTCACCAGATGACCGCGCTCGCCGACGCGGGCTTCCGGGCGGTCGCGATGGACCTGCGCGGGGTGGGCGGCAGCGACCGCACGCCACGCGGTTACGACCCCGCCAACCTGGCCCTCGACGTCACCGGGGTGATCCGCTCCCTCGGTGAGCCCGACGCGGCCCTGGTCGGCCACGACCTCGGCGGCTACCTCGCCTGGACGGCCGCCGTGATGCGGCCCAAACTGGTCCGCCGGCTCGTCGTCTCCTCCATGCCGCACCCGCGCCGCTGGCGCTCCTCCATGCTGTCCGACTTCGCCCAGTCGCGGGCCGGTTCGTACGTCTGGGGCTTCCAGCGCCCGTGGCTGCCGGAGCGGCAACTCCTCGCGGACGACGCCGCCCTGGTGGGGGACCTCATCCAGGACTGGGCAGGCCCCCACACCCCGGAGTTCCCCGACGAGGAGAGCCTGGACGTCTACCGACGGGCCATGAGCATCCCCTCCACCGCCCACTGCTCGATCGAGCCGTACCGCTGGATGGTGCGGTCGATGGCGCGTCCGGACGGGATCCAGTTCAACCGGCGGATGAAGCGTCCGGTCCGGGTGCCCACGCTGCACCTGCACGGGTCGCTCGATCCGGCGGTCCGCACCCGTAGTTCCGCGGGGTCCGGCCAGTACGTCGAGGCGCCCTACCGGTGGCGACTTTTCGACGGTGTCGGGCACTTCCCGCACGAGGAGGATCCGATCGGCTTCTCCACCGAACTCATCAACTGGCTCAAGGACCCCGAGCCCGACCGGTAGCCGCCCGCCCGGCGTGGGCACGCGCGTCCGACGAACAGCCAATTGCCTGCCGCATAGGCCAATTGGCTGACTCGCACACGATTACCGACCTTGGGTCACGGGCAGACGTCGGGGTATGGGCTGGACGCACGACTTCACTGACGAAGCACGCAACCGCCGCTCCACCGCGTCAGCCGGTGTGAGCACTCACGAGGGGGGCGGCCCCCGGGGCCGGGTGCACGATGTGCAGGACCTTCACCGTTCCCGTCTCGGGATCCCGCGCATCCTCCGCCGTCGGGCCCGCTGGGTCTCGGCACGGCTCCGCCACCCCCGTGACTGACCCTCTCCACGGCCGTGCTGTACGGGGGCGGGACAGCCCTCAGAGGGCACAGCCCTGGCTGTCGACCTGCTGGTTGGCCGTGCGGCCGATCTCGATGTCCTCGCGGATCTCGTCGGCCGTCAGCGCGTAGCCGGTGTCCGGGTCGTCGAGCGACTTGGCGAACACCACTCCGTACACCTTTCCGTCCGGAGTGAGCAGCGGGCCGCCCGAGTTGCCCTGGCGCACCGTCGCGTAGAGCGAGTACACATCGCGGCGCACCGTGCCCCGGTGGTAGATGTCCGGGCCGTCGGGGTCGATGCGGGCGCGGACGCGGGCCGAGCGCACGTCGTACGCGCCGTTCTCGGGGAAGCCCGCGACGATCGCGCTGTCGCCGGTCTCCGCGTCGTCGTCCGGGCCGGTGAACTGCAGCGGCCTGGCCCGGAGATCGGGGACGTCCAGGACCGCGATGTCGCGCTGCCAGTCGTAGAGGACGACCGTCGCGTCGTACAGCCGGCCCTCGCCGCCGATCTGGACGGTGGGCTCGTCCACGCCGCCGACCACGTGGGCGTTGGTCATCACCCGGCGCTCGGCGAAGACGAAGCCGGTGCCTTCCAGGACCTTCCCGCAGCTCGGGGCCGTCCCGACGACCTTGACGATCGACTCCTTGGCGCGGGCCGCGACCGGGCTGCCCACGAGGGCCGGGTCCGGGGCCTTGACCTCGGTGATCGGTTCGTTGGCGAACGGGCTGAAGACCTGCGGGAAGCCGTTCTGCGCGAGGACGGAGGAGAAGTCCTGGAACCAGCTGGGCGCCTGTTCGGGCATCACCCGGTCGACGCCGAGCAGGACCGAGGAGTTGCGGACCTCCTTGCCGAGCGTCGGCAGCGAGGTGCCCGCCAGCAGCAGGCCGATCATCCAGGCCACCAGCAGCATGGCCACCACATTGACCAGGGCGCCGCCGGTGGCGTCCAGGGCGCGCGCGGGCGACCAGGTGATGTGCCGGCGGAGTTTGTTGCCCAGGTGAGTGGTGAAGGCCTGGCCGACCGAGGCGCAGACGATCACGATGACGACCGCGCCGATGGCGACCGCGGTGGAGACCTCGGCGTCCTCGGTCACCCGGTCCCAGATGACCGGCAGCGCGTAGACAGCGACGAGCCCGCCCCCGAGGAAGCCGATCACCGACAGGATGCCGACGACGAAACCCTGGCGGTAGCCGATGACCGCGAACCACACGGCGGCGAGCAGCAGCAGGATGTCGAGCACGTTCACCGTCTGTAGCCTCGCAGTTTCGTCACCTGGCCCGTCGGTGGTGACGGGGTCCGGGCCGGGCCCGGAACAGCGCAGCAGGACAGCCAGCGTGTCATGCGCGCCAGTCGAGCGGCACCTGTCTGGACCTGTCCCAGGGGCGTTCCCATCCCGCGTAGTGCACGATCCGGTCGATCACTCCGGCCGTGAAGCCCCAGACCAGGGCCGATTCGACCAGGAATGCCGGGCCGCTGTGGCCGCTCGGGTGGACCGCCGTGGCCCGGTTCACGGGATCGGTGAGATCCGCCACGGGGACCGTGAAGACCCGGGCCGTCTCGGCCGGATCGACCACCCCGACCGGGCTGGGCGCGCGCCACCAGCCGAGCACGGGCGTCACGACGAAGCTGCTGACCGGGATGTAGAGCCGGGGCAGCACGCCGAAGAGCTGTACGCCCCGGGGGTCGAGCCCGGTCTCCTCCTCGGCCTCGCGCAGCGCCGCCCGCAGAGGCCCGGTGGTGGCCTGGTCGCCGTCCTCGGGATCCAGTGCGCCGCCGGGGAAGGACGGCTGCCCGGCGTGGGAGCGCAGGGTCCCGGCACGCTCCATGAGCAGCAGCTCGGGACCGCGCTCCCCCTCACCGAACAGGACCAGGACGGCGGACTGCCGGCCCGCCCCGCTCTCGGGCGGCAGGAAGCGGCTGAGCTGCTGCGGCCGGACGCTGCGCGCGGCGCGGGCGACGGGGTCGAGCCAGGCGGGCAGTCCGTCGGTGGTGACGGCGACGGCCACGTCGGGCGCACCGCCCCCCTGGCCCGCCCCGCTGCCCCGGTCCGCCCGGCTGCCCAGCTCCGGTCCGCTGCCCTGCCCAGGCCCTCTGCGGCTTGCCTGCCCCGGCCCCTCGGCGGGGTCGTTCCTGGCGTGCGTCGTGCCGTGTGTGTACGCGTGCGTCATAGGCACCCCCGTCGTTTCACAACAACGCCTGTCGTCGGCCATTTCGTTCCGAGCCGTTCCGTCCTGAAGGGTGCCCGGGGGGCACCTGCGGGGTGTCCGAGGGGTGCGGGCGGAGAAGTGCCGTTCCGTGCCGTGCGCGGAGCGTCGCCCTCACCCGGCCCCCAGCGCGGGCGCGGGCTTGCCCGGGTAGTCGGCGGGCGGGCTGAGCCGCTGGCCCGGATAGCCGCCCATCTCGTACTTCAGAAGCTTCCTGGCCTTCTCCGGGTCGGTCTCGCCCTCCCCGTACGAAGGGCAGAGCGGGGCGATGGGGCAGGCCCCGCAGGCGGGCTTGCGGGCGTGGCAGATCCGGCGGCCGTGGAACACCACGCGGTGCGAGAGCATCGTCCACTCGCTCTTCGGGAAGATTTCGGCGACCACCGCCTCGACCTTCACCGGGTCCTCCTCGTCGGTCCACTTCCAGCGCCGCACCAGACGCCCGAAGTGCGTGTCGACGGTGATGCCGGGAACTCCGAACGCGTTGCCCAGGACGACGTTGGCGGTCTTGCGGCCGACGCCGGGCAGCTTCACAAGGTCTTCGAGACGTCCCGGAACCTCGCCGCCGAATCGGTCCCGGAGGGCGGCCGAGAGGCCTATCAGCGACTTGGTCTTGGCCCGGAAGAACCCGGTCGGCCGGATGATCTCCTCCATCTCCTCCGGCACGGCCGCCGCCATGTCCTCGGGCGTGGGGTAGGCGGCGAAGAGCGCGGGGGTGGTCTGGTTGACCCTCAGATCGGTGGTCTGGGCGGAGAGGACCGTGGCCACGAGGAGCTCGAAGGGGTTGCGGAAGTCCAGCTCGGGATGGGCGTACGGATAGATCTCGGCGAGCTCGCGGTTGATCCGGCGCGCCCGGCGGACCATCGCGAGATGCGACTCCGCCTTCGGCGCCCTGCGCGCCGGCACGGCCGCGGCCGCCGTGGTCCCGGCTGCCTTGGTCCCGGCTGCCGCACGCGCCGTGGCGGCCTTGCGCGCTGTGGCCGCGGCTGCCGTACGCGCCGTGGCCGCCGTGGTCGCGGCCGCCGTGCGCTTCGTAGCAGCCGCCGTGGTCGCAGCTGCGGTGCGCTTCGTAGCGGCCGCGGTGCTCGCGGCAGCCTTGCGCGCCGTGGCCGCCTTGGCGGGTTTGCCGGGCGTTGACGATGACACTGCGGACCTCCTGGCCGACTTCCGGAGCGGCTTCCCCGGCTCTCCGGGGGAGCCATTCGCGGCATTCTTCGGGCGCGGCCGGGGCTGTTCGCCCAGGGCGGAATCGTCCCCTTTCGGCACCCCGCCGACCCCCTTGGCCTGCGCTCTCCCCGGCATTCTGGACACCCGGCCAGCCTAGAGCCAGGCACTGACAACCACCCCCGTCACGGCGTATCCACCCCCGATCGGCCCCCTGCCGTAGGGTCCGGCACGCCCGTGCGTCAAACTGGTTTGTGATTGATCGCACTGTTTTACCGTCCGGCATGATGGGGACCACGGTTCCCTGAACAGGCCGACAAGGAGAGAACTCGTGGACGACGTTCTGCGGCGCGCCCCGCTTTTCGCGGCGCTCGATGATGAGCAGGCCGCGGAGCTCCGCGCCTCGATGAGTGAGGTGACCCTCGCGCGCGGAGACGCGCTGTTCCACGAGGGCGACCAGGGTGACCGCCTGTACGTGGTCACCGAGGGCAAGGTGAAGCTCCACCGCACCTCACCCGACGGGCGCGAGAACATGCTGGCCGTGCTCGGCCCCGGCGAGCTGATCGGGGAGCTGTCGCTCTTCGACCCGGGCCCGCGTACGGCGACCGCCTCCGCGCTGACCGAGGTCAAGCTCCTCGGCCTCGGCCACGGCGACCTCCAGCCCTGGCTGAACGCCCGGCCCGAGGTGGCCACCGCCCTGCTGCGCGCGGTCGCCCGGCGGCTGCGCAAGACCAACGACCAGATGTCCGACCTGGTCTTCTCCGACGTGCCGGGCCGTGTCGCCCGTGCCCTCCTGGACCTGTCGCGCCGCTTCGGCGTCCAGTCCGAGGAAGGCATCCACGTCGTGCACGACCTCACCCAGGAGGAGCTGGCCCAGCTGGTCGGCGCCTCCCGCGAGACGGTCAACAAGGCGCTCGCGGACTTCGCGGGCCGTGGCTGGCTGCGTCTTGAGGCCCGCGCGGTCATCCTGCTGGACGTGGAGCGGCTGGCGAAGCGTTCGCGCTGACCCGCCCCGTACGCGACAGATGTGACTGATGTGACCTGACGCGAAGGGCCCCGCCGACCGGAGCACGTCCCAGGACGTCCGTCGGCGGGGCCCTTCGCGTCGAGGCGGTCCCCTTCACGGCGTACGGATTCACGGCGTGCGGAACCGAAGGCCCCGGATCAGCCCGGATCAGCCTCGGATCAGCTCTGGATCAGCCCGTGCTCGGTCAGGTACTCCAGCTGCGCCCGCACCGAAAGCTCGGCGGCCGGCCACAGGGAGCGGTCCACGTCGGCGTACACCTTCGCCACCACCTCCGACGGCGTACGGTGCCCGGCCTCCACCGCCGTCTCCACCTGGGCGAGGCGGTGCGCGCGGTGGGCGAGATAGAACTCCACCGCCCCCTGCGCGTCCTCCAGCACCGGACCGTGGCCCGGCAGCACCGTGCGGACGCCGTCGTCGACCGTCAGCGACCGCAGCCGCCTGAGCGAGTCCAGGTAGTCGCCGAGCCGCCCGTCCGGGTGCGCGACCACCGTCGTGCCGCGGCCCAGAATCGTGTCGCCCGTCAGCACCGCCCGGTCGGCGGGCAGATGGAACGAGAGCGAGTCCGCGGTGTGCCCCGGCGTCGGCACCACGCGCAGCTCCAGACCGCCGGTGGTGACCACATCACCCGCCGCGAGGCCCTCGTCGCCCAGCCGCAGCGCCGCGTCCAGGGCCCGCACCTTCGTCCCCGTCAGCTCCGCGAACCGGCCCGCGCCCTCCGCGTGGTCGGGGTGCCCATGCGTGAGCAGCGTGAGGCCCACACGCCGCCCGGACCGCTCCACCGCCCCGATCACGGCCCGCAGGTGTGCGTCGTCGAGCGGCCCGGGATCGATGACGACCGCGAGGCCGGAGTCGGGCTCGGCCACGATCCAGGTGTTCGTCCCGTCGAGCGTCATCGCGGACGCGTTGGGCGCGAGGACGTTGACCGTACGGGCGGTCGCGGGCCCGGAGACCACGGTTCCGCGCGGCTGTCCGGGCAGGGCTGCTGCGTCGCTCACGCGGCACCCCCGGATCCCGCCACGGGCACGTGCTTGGTGAACTCGCCGTGCCCCGGCCAGCTCAGCACCAGCTCGTCGCCCTCCAGACGGGCCTGTGCGAGCACCGGGGCCATGTCCTGCCCGTCAGCCGCCCCGAGCGCCTCGGCGGCCGTCCCGTACGGCGCGAGGGCCCGCAGCGTGGTCACGGTGGGCGGCATCATCAGCAGCTCGCCCCGGTCGTAGCGGCGGGCCGCCTCGGCGGGGGCGATCCACACCGTCCGGTCTGCCTCGGTGGAGACGTCCCGGGTGCGCTGCCCCTCGGGAAGCGCGGCGACGAAGAACCAGGTGTCGTACCGGCGCGGTTCGAACTCCGGGGTGATCCAGCGCGCCCAGGCGCCCAGCAGGTCCGAGCGCAGCACCAGGCCGCGCCGGTCCAGGAACTCCGCGAAGGACAGGTCCCGGGCGACCAGCGCCTCCCGGTCGGCCTCCCAGTCCTTCCCGGTCGTGTCGCCGACCACGGTCCCGGCGGTCGGCCCGGCGAGGAGGACGCCCGCCTCCTCGAACGTCTCGCGCACGGCCGCGCAGACGACGGCCTGCGCCTCGGTGACCGTCGCCACGCCGAGCCGGGCGGCCCAGTGCTCCAGCGGGGGCCCGGCCCACCCGATCAGCCGGTCGTCGTCGCGTGGATCGACTCCGCCACCCGGATAGGCGTACGCGCCTCCGGCGAACGCCATGGAGGTCCGCCGGCGCAACATGTGCACGACGGGCCCGCTCGCCCCGGGCCCGCCCGGATCACGGAGCAGCATCACGGTGGCGGCCCGCCGGGGTGTCACGGCCGTCAGCTCACCGGCGGCGAGGGCCCGGATCCGGTCGGGCCATTCCGGGGGGTACCACTGACCTTGGGACATGGCCGGAGGCTATCCGGAACCGCGCCGATGTTCGAGAGGCTCCCTGATCATCGCGGCGACCCGGCACACCCCGCGCCCGCCCGCGGTACCCCCGTACCTGCCCGCCATGCCCCGTACACACGCGATCCCGCCCGGTCGCGGGACCGGACGGGATCCGAAGGAAGAAGGATGGGAGAAGGGAAGGGAGAAGAGTGAACGGAAAGAGGGTTCTCAGTCGTCGACGAGCTCCACCTGGACCTCGACCTCGACCGGTGCGTCCAGAGGCAGCACGGCGACGCCCACGGCGCTGCGCGCGTGCACGCCCTTGTCACCGAGGGCCGCGCCCAGCAGCTCGCTCGCGCCGTTGATCACGGCGGGCTGTGCGGTGAAGTCGGAGGCCGAGGCGACGAAGCCCACGACCTTCACGACGCGCTTGATCCGGTCCAGGTCGCCGGCGACCGACTTCACGGCGGCCAGGGCGTTGAGCGCGCAGATCTTCGCGAGCTCCTTCGCCTCGTCCGGCGTGACCTCGGCGCCGACCTTGCCGGTGACGGCGAGCTTGCCGTCCACCATCGGCAGCTGGCCCGAGGTGTACACGTACACCCCGGAGCGCACGGCCGGCTGGTACGAGGCCAGCGGCGGCACGACGGCGGGCAGGGTCAGGCCGAGCTCGGCGAGCCGCGCCTCGACGGCGCCCGCCACTACGCCTTCTCCCGCTTCAGGTAGGCCACGAGCTGCTCGGGGTTGTTCGGGCCGGGAACGACCTGGACCAGCTCCCAGCCGTCCTCGCCCCAGGTGTCCAGAATCTGCTTGGTCGCGTGCACGAGAAGGGGCACGGTCGCGTATTCCCATTTGGTCATGGGCCCGACTGTAACGCCCGGCACGTACGGTCCCGTGCGTAGCCCGGGGCCGGACTGGTTAGGCTCGAATACGTGAGCAGGTTCCAGGTCGTCAGCGGCAAGGGCGGTACCGGTAAGACCACGGTCGCCGCCGCCCTCGCGCTCGCCCTCGCGACCGAGGGCAGGCGCACTCTCCTCGTCGAGGTCGAGGGCAGGCAGGGCATCGCCCAGCTCTTCGATTCCGACGCGCTCCCCTACGAGGAGCGCAAGATCGCCGTCGCGCCGGGCGGCGGCGAGGTGTACGCGCTGGCGATCGACGCCGAGCGCGCGCTCCTCGACTACCTCCAGATGTTCTACAAGCTCGGCAGCGCCGGCCGGGCCCTGAAGAAGCTCGGCGCGATCGACTTCGCCACCACCATCGCGCCCGGAGTGCGGGACGTCCTGCTGACCGGCAAGGCGTGCGAAGCCGTACGCCGCAAGGACAAGCAGGGCCGGTTCGTCTACGACCACGTGATCATGGACGCCCCGCCGACCGGCCGGATCACCCGCTTCCTGAACGTCAACGACGAGGTCGCCGGGCTGGCGAGGATCGGCCCCATACACAACCAGGCCCAGGCCGTGATGCGGGTCCTGAAGTCCCCGCAGACCGCGGTCCACCTGGTGACCCTCCTGGAGGAGATGCCGGTCCAGGAGACCGCGGACGGCATCGCCGAGCTGCGCGCCGCCGAACTGCCCGTGGGCCGCGTCTTCGTGAACATGGTCCGGCCGCACCTGCTGGACGAGGACGCCCTGCGCACCGCCGCGGGCGGCCGCCGCAAGGAGATCGCCAAGACGCTGACCCGGGCCGGAGTGACCGGTTCCGCCGCCCTCGTACGCCCTCTGGTCGAACAGGCGGCCGAGCACGCCGAGCGGGTCGGCCTGGAGCGGGAGCAGCGCGCGGTGCTGGCCGGGCTCGGCCTGCCGACGGCGGAGCTCCCGCTGATCGGCGACGGGGTGGACCTCGCCGCACTGCACGACCTGGCCACGGAGCTCCGTAAGCAGGGCACGGGGGAAGAGGGGGACGCATGACGGCGGACACACCCGTTACGGATCCGGCGCTGCCGGCGGCGGACGGCGGGCTGGACACGGACGCGCTGCTGGACGACCCGGGCATCCGGATCGTCGTGTGCTGCGGCTCCGGCGGGGTCGGCAAGACCACGACCGCCGCCGCCCTCGGCGTACGGGCCGCCGAGCGCGGCCGGAAGGTCGTCGTCCTCACCATCGACCCGGCCCGCCGGCTCGCCCAGTCCATGGGCATCGACCGGCTGGACAACGTGCCCAGGCGGGTCGACGGCATCGACGGCGAGGGCGAACTGCACGCCATGATGCTCGACATGAAGCGGACCTTCGACGAGACCGTCGAGGCGCACGCGGACGCCGAACGGGCCAGGGCGATCCTGGAGAACCCCTTCTACCAGTCCCTGTCGGCCGGGTTCGCCGGTACGCAGGAGTACATGGCGATGGAGAAGCTCGGGCAGCTGCGGGCCCGCGACGCGTGGGACCTGATCATCGTCGACACCCCTCCCTCGCGCTCCGCGCTGGACTTCCTGGACGCGCCGAAGCGGCTCGGGTCGTTCCTCGACGGGAAGTTCATCCGGTTGCTGATGGCGCCCGCGAAGGTGGGCGGCCGGGCCGGGATGAAGTTCCTCAATGTCGGCATGTCGATGATGAGCGGAACGCTGGGCAAGCTGCTCGGCGGCCAGTTCCTGCGGGACGTCCAGACGTTCGTCGCCGCGATGGACACCATGTTCGGCGGCTTCCGCAGCCGCGCGGACGCCACGTACAAGCTGCTCCAGGCGCCCGGCACGGCGTTTCTCGTGGTCGCGACGCCGGAGCAGGACGCGCTGCGCGAGGCCGCCTATTTCGTGGAGCGGCTGGCCGCCGAGAAGATGCCGCTGGCCGGTCTGGTCCTCAACCGCGTGCACGGCAGCGAGGCTTCACGGCTCTCGGCCGGGCAGGCGCTGGCCGCCGCAGAAAATCTTGACGACACCCGCATTGTGGATCAGAGGGCCGGGAAGGCTGGCCTTGGTGACCGGGAAGCCCCCGACCCGGCGGTCACCGCTTCCGGAACGACCGAGCCGCCCCTCTCCCCCGGGGCCGGGCAGGCGTCCGGCCCCGAGCCCGCAGCCGAGCACCAGGACACGACGGAGAACGAGCCGCCCCACAAGAACATCGTGAAGAGCATCGCGACCGCCGATGGCGGCGACAAGGCCGGCGCCATCGGCGCCGAGGAACTGACGGCCGGTATCGGCGTCGACGACCTGACGGCCGGTATCGGAGTCGAGGAACTGACGGCCGGTATCGGAGTCGAGGAACTGACGGCCGGTCTGCTGCGTCTGCACGCCGAGCGCATGCAGGTCGTCGCCCGCGAGCACCGCACCCGCGGCCGCTTCACCGCGCTCCACCCCGAGGTGGCGGTGACGACCGTGGCAGCGCTGCCCGGCGACGTACACGACCTGGCCGGACTCCGGGCCATCGGCGACCGCCTGGCGGGCGGTTCCGCCCCGGCTCCGGCCGGAGCGGCGTAGCCACCCTTCCGGGCGGCGGGGCCCTGACCTCGTGGTGCCCGCCCGCGCCTACCCCGCGGCGGCGAATGTCTCGTGCAGCTCCTCGTCCTCCAGCCCGATGACTCCGGGCAGCATGCCGGTGGACCGCTCGTATTCGCTGCGTGCGGTCTCCAGCAGTCGGCGCCAGGACGTGACGGTCGGCCGGCGGCGCAGCAGTGCGCGGCGCTCCCGCTCCGTCATTCCGCCCCACACGCCGAATTCGACGCGATTGTCCAGCGCGTCGGCCAGGCACTCGGTCCGCACCGGACATCCGGTGCACACCGCCTTGGCCCTGTTCTGCGCTGCCCCTTGTACGAACAGTTCATCCGGATCGGTAGTGCGGCAGGCTGCCTGCGCACTCCAGTCGGTTACCCAGCCCATGCCGGCGCCGTCCTCTCCCGAATCGAGGCTCCCCCACGGCGGTAGCGGCATATTCACCGCTGCCAGTTGAGGACGTTACGGAAGGTGGGGACAGCACAACACCCCCTTCGGGCCCAATCTTGAATGGTCCGAACGGACTATGCGTATGCGGCAGATCACCCAGAGGAGTGAGCCGAGGACATACGTGACTATCTCCATGAAATGGGGACAGTGCACTCAAGTCGCAATGGACTTCTCGCGACATACAAGGCGATTTCGGGAGCGCCTCGATGGGTGCGTGAAGGGCAATGCGGTGACGCATCGGCCGGGTGAAGAATGACCAGAAGACGCGCATGGGGTGGCAGGGGACTTGATACGGAACCGGACTGCTGTGACAGTTGAGAGCAGCTTAGGCCAAGGCCTGTCCGTCTGTCCGGCGAATAGGAACGTAGCCGCCTCGCGTCCGCGCGCCCGCGCCGCGATGCCCTTTGCCCGCTCCTGCACGTTCCGCACGCTCTCGCCAGGAGGCCGCGGACGGCCGGTCCGGCGCGTGCCGGCAGGTGGCCGCGGCAGGCGTCCCGCCCGCCCGGATGTCACGGTCCGGTACCCGAACGCTCCGAGAGACCCCCGCTCCTGCGACACCTTCATCACTACGGATTAGGCTGCCCCCCATGCCAAAGAAGCGCTCGGGCGGGGGTCTCACCACGACCCAGCAGGCCGCCAAGTTCCTCGGTGTCGCCGCGCTCTCCGGAGCTGTCCTGGCAGGCATCGCGCTGCCCGCAGCCGGAGCGCTGGGGCTCGCCGCCAAGGGGACGGTCGAAGGATTCGACGAGATCCCCTCCAACCTCAAGACTCCACCGCTCAGCCAGCGGACCACGATCCAGGACCGCGACGGCGGCACCATCGCCACGGTGTACTCCCGCGACCGCACGGTCGTCCCGCTCAAGGACATCTCGCCGTACATGCAGGAAGCGATCATCGCGATCGAGGACTCCCGCTTCTACGAGCACGGCGCGATCGACCTCAAGGGCATCCTCCGCGCGATGAACCGCAACGTGCAGGTGGGCGGGGCCGCACAGGGCGCGTCGACCCTCACCCAGCAGTACGTGAAGAACGTCTTCGTCGAGGAGGCGGGCGACGACCCGGAGAAGGTCGCCGAGGCCACGCAGCAGACGCTCGGCCGCAAGATCCGCGAGCTGAAGTACGCGATCCAGGTCGAGGAGGAGCTCGGCAAGAAGAAGATCCTGGAGAACTACCTCAACATCACGTTCTTCGGGCAGCAGGCGTACGGCGTCGAGGCCGCGTCCCAGCGCTACTTCTCCAAGCACGCCAAGGACCTCAAGTTGGAGGAGGCCGCGCTGCTCGCCGGCATCGTCCAGTCGCCGAGCCGCTACGACCCGGTCAACGACATCGAGGAAGCGACCAAGCGCCGCAACATCGTGCTGGCACGGATGGCCGCAGTCAAGACCATCTCGCAGGCCGAGGCCGACAAGGCCATGGAGACGCCCATCAAGCTGAAGGTCTCCCGGCCGAAGAACGGCTGCATCACCGCCGTCGCCGGCTCCGGCTTCTTCTGCGACTACGTCCGCAAGACGATCCTCACCGACCCGGCCTTCGGCAAGACCGACGAGGACCGGGCCAAGCTCTGGAACCTCGGCGGTCTGACCATCCGGACCACGCTGGACCCGCGCGCCCAGAAGGCGGCCAACGAGGCCGCCACCGCGAAGGTCAACAAGGACGACAAGTTCGCGGCGTCCGTGGTGCAGGTCCGGCCGGGCAGCGGCGAGATCCTCTCCATGGGCCAGTCCCGCCCGTACGGCCTGGACCAGAAGCAGAACGAGACCGTGCTCAACCTCGCCGTCAGCAACAAGATGGGCGGCAGCACGTACGGCTTCCAGGTCGGCTCCACGTTCAAGCCGTTCACCGCGGCGGCGGCGCTGGAGAAGGGCATCAGCCCGGCCACGACGTTCACGACGGACTGGAAGCTGACGGTGCCGGAGAGCTCCTTCCGGACCTGCGACGGAGCGCCCGCCGGAAACCAGCCCTGGAATCTGGTGAACGAGCTGAAGTCCGAGAAGGGCACCTGGGACATGACGAGCGCGCTCGGCAAGTCCATCAACACCTACTTCGCGCTGCTGGAGCAGAAGGCCGGGCTCTGCGAGACGCTGACCATGGCGAAGAAGGTGGGCTACGAGCGCGGTGACGGCAAGGAGATCCTGGAGCGGCCCGCGGCCACCCTGGGAAGCGTCGACAGCACCCCGCTCTCGATGGCGTCCGCGTACGCGACCTTCGCCAACCGGGGCACGTACTGCACGCCGATCGCCATCGAGTCCATCAAGGACCCGCAGGGCAAGAAGGTCCCGGTGCCGAAGACGTCCTGCTCGCGGGCGATGAGCGAGAAGACCGCGGACACGATCAACCAGATGCTCAAGGGCGTCGTGGAGGACGGCACCGGTACGCAGGCCGGGCTCAGCGACCGGGACAACGCCGGCAAGACCGGTACGACCAACGGACGCAAGGACGCCTGGTTCGTCGGGTACACGCCGAACCTCTCCACCGCGGTGTGGGTGGGTGACGACATCGGCGAGAAGAGCTCGATGTTCGGCGTCACCATCGGCGGCCAGTACTACGCCAAGGTCTGCGGCGGCTGTCTGCCCGGTCCGATCTGGCGCATCGCGATGACCGGAGCGCTGGACGCGTCCGAGACCCCCGGGTTCAACCCGGTCTCCGTTCCCCGTGGCAAGGAGAAGGAGGAGAAGGAGGAGAAGGAGGAGGGCGACCGGGACCGGAACCGGGACCGCGGCGACGAGGACCGTGAGGACCGCAAGCCGGGCGGTGGCGACGACGACGACGGCAACCGATACCCCGACATCGATCTCCCGGACGGCTTGACCGGCGGGCCGGGCGGTGGCGGTGGGCGAGACCGGAACGGCGGCCAGAACGGCCCCTGACCCGTACCCGTGACTCATACCCGTAGCTCATACCCGTACAGGTAGAAGAAGGGTGGGCGCCCCGGTCCGGAACCGGAGCGCCCACCCTTCTCTTCGTCTGTTCCGCGCGTGCCTCAGCCGGCGAGGAGCTTCTTCACCGTGGCGGCGACCCGGCCGCCCTCGGCGAGCCCGGCGACCTTCGGGTTGACGATCTTCATGACGGCGCCCATCGCGCGCGGCCCCTCGGCCCCGGCGGCCTTCGCCTCCTCGACGGCGGACGCCACGATCGCGTTCAGCTCGTCGTCGGAGAGCTGCTTGGGCAGGTAGCCGTCGAGCAGCTCGCCCTCCGCCTTCTCCCGCTCGGCCTGCTCGGTCCGGCCGCCCTGGGCGAAGGCCTCGGCCGCCTCACGGCGCTTCTTCGCCTCCTTGGCGATCACCTTCTGCACCTCGTCGTCGGAGAGCTCGCGCGCCGACTTGCCGCTGACCTCTTCCTTGGTGATCGCGGTGAGGGTGAGCCGAAGGGTGGACGAGGTCAGCTCGTCGCGCGCCTTCATGGCCGTGTGGAGGTCTTCCTTGAGCTTGGACTTGAGCGTGGTCATGCCGCGATTGTGACAGGTGCGGGGCGCGGGGCGCCCGCAGGTTTTCCGGTCGCCCCGTCCGGTCTGCGACGATGGGCGCATGCGCGCACGCTACGGAGTACCCCTGAAAGTCACGGCAGTCGGCGCGGCGGTCGGCGCCGCCTCACTCGCCTACGCCGCCGGGTTCGAGGCCCGCTCGTTCCGCCTGCGACGGGTCACCGTTCCCGTACTCCCGCACGGGGCCCGCCCGTTGCGCATGCTCCAGGTCTCCGACATCCACATGGTGAGCGGTCAGCGCAAGAAGCGCGCCTGGCTCCAGTCGCTCGCCGGGCTGCGCCCCGACTTCGTCGTGAACACCGGCGACAACCTCTCGGACCCGGAGGCCGTGCCCGAGGTGCTCGACGCGCTGGGCCCGCTGATGGAGCTCCCGGGGGTGTACGTCTTCGGCTCCAACGACTACTACGGACCCAAGCTCCGCAACCCCGCGCGCTACCTCCTGGAGAAGGCCCGGGGCAAGCACGGCCTCAACGGCAACGAGCCCGCGGTCGGCGTTGTCCACAACCCGTGGGAGCCGATGCGCGACGCCTTCGACGAGGCGGGCTGGCAGAATCTGTCGAACGCACGGGGCCGGCTCAAGCTCGACGGCCTGGAGCTGGCGCTCACCGGCCTGGACGACCCGCACATCAAGCGGGACCGGTACGCCGAGGTCCAGGGCGGCCCGGAGGCCGGCGCCGACCTCTCCATCGGTGTGGTCCACGCCCCGTACCTGCGCTCCCTGGACGCCTTCACAGCCGACGGCTATCCCCTGATCCTTGCGGGCCACACGCACGGCGGTCAGCTGTGCATCCCGTTCTACGGAGCGCTGGTCACCAACTGCGACCTGGACACCGACCGGGTCAAGGGCCTGTCCTGCCACACGGTCGGCGACCGCCGCGCCTACCTCCACGTCTCCGCGGGCTGCGGCACCAACCGCTACACCCCGGTCCGCTTCGCCTGCCCGCCCGAGGCCACTCTGCTGACCCTGGCCCCGAAGGACTGAGCGGGGGGCCAGGGCCCGCAACGCGGCGGCACGGGGGGCCACGCGGGGGCACGGGGGGCGCGGCGGGCGCGGGGGCCACGCGGGGCGAGGCCAGCGCGAGGCCCAGGCGCGGCGGGCGCGGGGCGAGGCCAGCGCGAGGCCGACACGCGGCGGGCGCGAGGCCCAGGCGCGGCGGGCACGGGGCGATGCACGTTCACGCGCGGCGGGCGCGGGGCGAGGCGAGCGCGAGGCCCACACGCGGCGAGGGCGGGGAGCGGCGCCTTCACGCGCGGCGGGCGACGAATCGCGGGGGTCTTCCCACCCGCTTACGGTACGAATCATGACCGCTCCCCGGACCGCCCTGCTCCCCCGCCCCCGGGCGGCAGAGGTGCTCCCGGACCCCACCGGCCCCCGTCACCCCTGGGCCACGACCCTGCGCGCTCTGATCTGCGGGGCCGCGGCCGCGGGCCCGGTCATCGCCCTGGCGACCAGGTACGCGTCACCGACGCTGATCCACTTCACGGTCCTGGCGAACCTCCTGATCGCGGGGGCTTTCGGGTGGTCGGCGGTACGTTCCTGGCGGGGCGGTCCGCCGCTGTCGCCGCGCCTTTCGGGCGGGCTGCTCCTGCTCGCCGCGGTCACCGGGCTGATGTACCACCTGGTGCTGGTGAACTACGGCGGCTCCCCGGTCAGCGCCACCCCGGGGGGCCCGGACACGGAGACCGGCTGGTCCACCGCCACGAGCCTCCTGCTCCACACGGTGACCCCGCTGGCCGTCGCGGCGGACTGGTTTCTGCTGACCGCACCCCGGACCCTGCGCCTGGCCCACATCCCGCTGTGGCTGTCGGCCCCCGCGGCCTACCTGGGCTTCGCCCTGGCCCGCGGAGCCCTGCTGTCCCCCGACGCCTCGGCCCGCTACCCGTACCCATTCCTCGACGTCGACACATACGGCTACGCCGGCGCCCTCACCCAGGCCCTCGCCCTCGGTCTCCTCTTCGCCGCCCTGGGCGTCCTGATCACCGCCGTGGACCACCTCCGGCCGAACGTGGCGGGGTGGTTCCAGCACCGGAGAAACCGGATTTCGCCTCCGGCCGCCGGTGGGCTAAAGTAATCGATGTCGCCGGGAGTCCGGTGGACATCGGGGTGTAGCGCAGCTTGGCAGCGCGCTTCGTTCGGGACGAAGAGGTCGTGGGTTCAAATCCCGCCACCCCGACAGCTGTAAGACCAGGTCAGGCCCGGTTCTGAGAGATCAGAGCCGGGCCTGATTTGCTTTGCGGCCCGGTTTTGGGAGCCGTTTGGGAGCCAACTGGGTGTGATCTTCGAGATCCGGCTCCCGGTGGCTCCCCGAGGAGCGGCCTTCTGCCTCCACTCGGCGCGGGCGTACGCATCGCGCCCCGGATCAGTCACCGCACGGCTTGTGCCGAGCAGACCCAAGACGGTACGACGATTGCCATGCACCCTTGGTCTCCGTTGAATGACCGGCAGCTCGCACTCCTCACCCGCATCGGGGGCGGCACCGACCCCGTCACGTCGGACAGCCCCGAGTTCGCCGTCACGGCTCGCGCGCTCAGGGACCGGGGCTTGGTGACCATGCCCAGGAAGAAGGGGAGGTGGCAGGCGGAGATCACTGACGCGGGGCGCTTCTACCTGGAGCACGGGCATCATCCCGATCGTCCGGAGCTGGCTCCACGCAAGGCTCGCGCAGCGGCGTCTGAAGCCGAGGTGCCGGCGGCCTCTGGTCCGTCGCAGGATGCCGATCTCCCGACCGAGACGAAGCCTGCGAAACAGGCTGTGAAACCTCCGCGCCCGTCGCCGGCGGCTGTCGGACCGGCGCTCATCGCGCAGGTGCAGGAAGCCGGACGATTCCTTCGGATCCCGAACCCCGGCGAGGCGGAACGGGCTCGGTATCGCAGAGCGTTCGACGCGGCGCGGCAGTGCGCTCCGGAGGGGTACCACCTGAAGTACAGCGGGCGGGCGAAAGGCGACTTCTTCCTTGGCTTGCTCCGGGTGTCCGGCGAGGACGACACCGAGTGGAACCGGATCCGTCTGGCGCGCAGCCGTGTGATCACCGACGTCGAGGACGTGCTCGCCGCGGTCATCAAGGACCACAGCGCCTTCGAGATCTCCGAGGAGGTATTGCCGAGGGTGCTCGCACTGATCCGGCTCCTCGCCGATCAGGCACTCGCGCGGTACGGCGAGATCGCTGTGTCCAAGAAGCGCAGGCAGCCGAGGCCGCTGCTCACTGTCCACGGCAGGACGTACGAGATCAGCTTCCGTGAGCGGCAGAAGCAGGTCCGGTACGTCCCCAAGCAGCCGGGCCGAAGGACGTACGACTGGCAGCGGGTCACGCCGGCCCACAAGTTCGAGCCGTCCGGCGAACTGGAGCTGCTGGTCAGCGAGAACTCGGGGTACAGCTACGGCTGGAAGAAGGAATGGGCCGACACGGCCAAGAAGCCGTTGGAGGAGCAGATCGCCTCAATCTTCCGGGCGTTGAAGGCGCGCGCGGAGGAGCAGGAGCGGGCCCGGTTGGAGCGAGAGGCGGAGCAGCGGCGTCTGCGAGAGGAGCGTGAGCGCCAGGAGGCCGAGCACCGGCGGCTGGCGGCGGAGCGGGAGGAGCGTGAGCGGCAGGAGTGGGAAGCCGCGGTCAGTGCGGCTTCGGTCAAGGCGGTTCACGCGGTACGGGCCGAGCACTTCGGCACAGCCCTTGAGCAGTGGCGGGCCGCGGGTGAGATCCGGGCGTTCTGCGCCGCGCTGGATGAAGTCGCCGCCGCGTCGGAAGATGTCCTCGAAGCTGAGAGGCTGCGTGAGTGGTCCGCGTGGGGGAACGCGGAGGCAGATCAGCTTGACCCCACGACGAACGGCAAGGGTCTGGGCGCCCGCGACTTCAACGCGGAGCCGACGAAGAAACAGCTGCGACCGTTCCTCGACGGCTGGCACCCGGACCGGCCTGAGAAGGAGAAGCCCCAGGCTCAGCCAACGCCTCCGAAGCCGGAGCCAGACCCGTGGCGCGGCGTCATCGACGCACATCAGGATCAAGGGTGGCGATATGGACGCCAAGGTCGCGCTCAATGGTGGAGGCGATGACGCCGTGACCTCGGTCGCGTAGGGCCTTGGCAGCCTTCTCGACGAGTTCCCCGAGCCGGATGACCTCGGCACGCAGGGCCACCAACTCGTCGTAGCGGTCGGCCTTGTCTTCGCCGCACCAGGCCCGGACGGTTCGCAGGACGGCCGACTCCGCGTCCAGCTTCCGGTCGTCCCGTCGGCTGTAGGAATACCAGGAGGACTGGGCACGCTCCTGCTCGATGCCCTGCTGCTTGCGGTCCACCTCCGGAAGGATCTCGTCGGCGAGGCGGCCGGCGACCTGGCGGGCGGCGCGCTCGGCGACCGGCCATCCGGCCAGGCACATGCCGTGGCGGTTCTCGTAGACCATGGCGTTGCCGCGGAGTTCAGCTGCGTCCATGCCGATGAGCGGTGCCGTCTCATCGAGGCGGCTCAGCTCCAGGACCCCGGCGTCAGCCACGGTTCGGCGCAGGCGCAGCCTGTTCTTCGGACGGACGAATCCGAGGATCATGCGGGCGGCCTCGAAATCCGTGCTGCCCCGGACCTCCCTCGACGCCTCGGCCAGCGTCAGCTCCGCTGTGTCATCCGCTCTGAAGGAGTCAACGTCATTCCACGAGGCCACCAGGCAGCTGGGGCTCACCCACTCCTGCAGGCCAGCTTCATCACCGTCCAGGAACCGCACATGAATGTTCCCTGATCTTCCAGAACCGCGGACCCGAACAATCTCGACCTGGCGCACCGCGCCGCCCAGTTCCTTCGGCGTGGCCCGATACGCCCAGCGTTCCCCGGTCTCCATGCGTCCATTGAGCCAGGTCGACGGCACCGCCACGCGCCAATCAACAGATCCAAGGTATGTCTGATTTCCGCCGTCCCCTCGGGTGCAAACCTGAGAGAGGATCACGGTCAGCTTCTCCCAGAGGGATCTCACATGACAGTGAGCTGTACTGAGATTTGTGGAGTCCCTGATGCCAGGGTTACCGTCCTGGCGAAGGAGAACTACCAGCACCATGGCAGCACCCCGTAAATACC
>NZ_JBIDBC010000038.1:0-58789 GCF_043202835.1 Streptomyces sp. NPDC048142 | reverse complement strand
GTGTCGTAGAGTTCCTGTCCCATCCCGGCCCGCTGTGCTCCCTGTCCGGTGAACAGGAACGCCGTACGCCCAGGAACCCGCACACCGGTCACCACACCAGGACCGGACCTGCCCTCCGCCACGGCCCCCAGTCCGTCCATCAGACCCGTCAGGTCCGGGGCAAGGACGACGGCACGGTGCGTGTGCGCGGTACGGGTAGCGGCGAGGGACCAGCCGACGTCCACCGGCGACAGCTCCGCGCCGTCCGGCGTACCGGCCGAGACGAACGCCCTCAGCTGCTCCGCCTGGGCGCGCAGCGCGGCCCGGCTCTCGCCGGAGAGGACCCACGGCAGCAGGGCGGGGGTGGCGGCCTGCGGCCGGTCGGGGGCCTTCCGGGCCGCCGGAGCCTCGCTGAGAACGACGTGCGCGTTGGTGCCGCCCATGCCGAAGGAGCTGACTCCGGCGACGAGCGGACGGTCCGTGCACGGCCAGTCGGTCAGCTCCTCCTGTACGGCGATACGGAGGGACTCCAGAGGGATCGCCGGGTTCGGGTCACGGAAGTTGAGGCTCGGCGGCAGCTGGCGGTGGTGGATGCTCAGCAGCGCCTTGATGAGCCCCGCGATGCCCGCCGCGCCTTCCAGGTGCCCGATGTTGGTCTTGACCGAACCGACGCGCAGCAGCCGCCCCGCACCCCGGCCGGTGCCGAGTGCGGCGCCGAGCGCCGCGGCCTCGATGGGGTCGCCCACCGGGGTCCCGGTTCCGTGCAGTTCCACGTACTGCACGTCGTCGGCAGCGATGCCGGCCCGTTCGCGGGCAGCCCGCAGGACCTGTTCCTGAGCGTCCTGGCTCGGCACGGTCAGACCGTCGGTCGCGCCGTCGTTGTTGACCGCGCTGCCCCGGATCACCCCGTAGACACGGTCGCCGTCGGCGAGGGCCCGGCTGAGCGGCTTGAGGACGACGACCCCGCCGCCCTCTCCGGGGACGAAACCGTTGGCACGGGCGTCGAAGGTGTACGTCACCCCGTCCGGCGAGAGCGCGCCGAACCGCTCCTCGGTGACCGTGTTCTCGGCGAGCAGGTTGAGGTTCACCCCGGCAACGATGGCGGCGGTCGACTCGCCGTGGCGCAGGCTCTCGCAGGCCAGGTGCACGGCGACGAGCGAGGAGGACTGGGCGGAGTCGACGGTCAGGCTCGGCCCGTGCAGCCCGAGCAGATGCGACACCCGGTTCGCTATGACACCGCGGTTCACGCCCGTCATCGTGTGCTGGGTGAGCGCTCCGGCTCCGTGCTGGTACAGCAGATTGGTGTAGTCGTCGCGCAGGGTTCCCACGAACACGGCTGTCCTGCTGCCGCGCAGTGAGCCCGGCAGGACACCCGCGTCCTCCAACGCCTCCCAGGCCAGTTCCAGCACGAGCCGCTGCTGCGGGTCCATCGCGGCGGCCTCGCGCGGCGAGATGGCGAAGAAGGCGGCGTCGAAGTCCCCCACGGCGTCGAGGAATCCGCCTCGGGTCACGGCGGCCGGGGCCCCCTCGCCCCAGCGGTCGGCCGGTGCATCGGTGATGGCGTCGGTGCCGCTGCGGAGAAGCTCCCAGAACGGGGCGGGGCCGTCCGCCCCGGGGAACCGGCAGGACATCCCGATGACGGCGACCGGCTCGCCCCGCTCGATGTCCGTGGCGTCTGATGTCGGAGCATGCTCACTCATCATGAACTTCGGCTGACCTTTCATCAATGGATTCCTCATGAGCCAGGAATGTGGCCGACGGGCCGAACAAGAGGATGTGACCGGCACCTCGGGCCGTACGGCCCCGTCGAACCGGGAATAACCGTCGCGCCGTCGTGGAAAAGAGGGTGCGGGAAGGGGTGCGGTGAGGGGGTGCGGGAAAGAAGGTGGGGGAAGAGCGCGCGGGAAAACGGGAAACCCGACGCTACTCCGGGCGGACGCCGCATCACCCCAACGTCCGGCCACGGGGCAGTAATCGTCAGGCGAATGCGACGTCCCGCACGGCGTCAGGCAGGAATGGCCAAGCGATGGGACGCCTGCTCTCGCAGAATCCCGCACACGTCGGTGAGAGCCCGTTCCAGGCGGCCGATCTCCTCGTCCGTGATCAGGATCGAGGGCTCGAAGCGCAGGGTGTTCACCGCGCTCGCGGTGGGGAAGGTACGAATGGCGTGGGCATGCAGGAGGTGTCCGGCGATGACGTATCCGAACAGTCCGGAGCCGGCCGCGTCCCGGATCACGTCGTCCCGCGCGCCGGACTGGTCCTCGAACTCGAAGCCCAGCATCAGGCCCTTGCCCCGCACTTCCTTGACGACATCGGGAAAGGCGGCGCGCACCTTGTCGAGCATCGTCTCCAAAGCCGCGCCGCGCTCCTCGGCCAGGCGGTAGGCGCGGCCTCCGTCGGCCTCCAGCAGCTCCAGGACCTTCAGCGCCACCTGGCACGAGAAGCTGTCCTTGGCGAAGGTCGAGCTGTGCACCAGCTCGAACTGGGGGCGGTAGCGAGCGGTGCGCACCAGCATCACGGCCGCCTTGGCGATACCGCCGCCCAGAGACTTGGCAAGGGCGTAGTAGTCGCCGCGCAGGCCCAGCCGGGAGCTGGCGAGGAGGGCGCCGGTGCGGCCCATGCCGCTCTGGATCTCGTCGATGACCAGGGGGCAGTCCGCCTCCCGGGAGAACTCCTGGATCTCGCGGGCGAACGCGGGCGGGAGCGGATGGATGCCGCCCTCCCCCTGCAGCGGTTCGATCAGGAAGGCGCAGAACGCGGGGTGGGCGTGCTCGGCGAGCCGCACCTCACCGTCGTCCAGGATCAGCCCCAGAAGTGTGCCCCGCTCGTCCGCGAGGATCTCCCGGAGAACATCCGGCCGGTTCCGGTCCACGAAGCGGGCGTGCGCGCCGAGCGCCGCGAACGGGGACCGGTAGCCCTCGTTGTGGGTCAGCTGGACGCTGCCCATCAGCTTTCCGTGGAAGCCGCCCTCCAGGGCGAGGAGGACCGGAACCCTCGCGCTCTGCTCCTCGTTCCTGCGGACCACCTCGGCGATCACGCTGTCGACCGTGGCCCGCCGGCTCCCGGAGCGGACGATCCCGAGGCGCTCCAGCACCGGGTCACCGACGTTCGCCGTGCCTTCTTCTTCCGCCGCCGCCCGGACCTTCTCGATGCCGGTGGCGATCTCGTCGAGCGTCGTGGTCAGGCGCATCACGCGGTCCAGCTCGGCGTGCTTGACCGCGGCTTCTATCGCCTCGGCACCGCTGTTGGCGAAGGTCGCGTAATAGGGCTCGTCGGTGCCGAGCTCCCGGTGGATGATCCGGTTCAGCTCCTCGGCGAGCCGGTTGGCGTAGGGATGGGACGAGAACTGCGCGTGGATCGGGGACTTCTCGTCCAGGAGCTGCCGTGCTCTGGCCACGATCTGCGGGTGGTTGTGCCCGAACATCAGCGATCCGTACCCGCCCGCGAAGTCGAGAACGGGCGCCTCGCTCCCGTCCCCGACCCGGCGGTACAGCGTGTTCGCCTCGCCGCGCACGTATTCCACGTCGAGCCCTGCGGTGGCCAGCAGTGCGCGCATATGCGGCTCCGCGAGTTCAGACCGTTCCGATACCGAATTCATGTGCAGCTCCTCGTCGAACGCGTAAGAGATTTCCTGAACGGGTCGAGTTACGACCCTGATACGGGGGATATCCAGGACCCATCCTGTTACGCCTGCTTCCCTTGCCGGTCACGAGCAAGTCATCCGAGCCACCACGACGGGGGGTGGTCGGCCGATTACCCGACGGTGGGCAAGGAGAAGTCATCCACGAGGAAGCGGAATTCTGTCCGACGCGGTCTCTCTATTCGCTGAAGCTCTGCGACCCTTCGCTGCGCGACACCGAGAGCAGGAATTCCACCAGTTGCTCGTTGCTGATGCGCTCGGGCCGGTCCAGGGTGACCGTGGTCGTACGCCGCCTCCCGCCGGACCAGGACGGCCGCCGGGCCAACAGCTCGGGTCCGGCGCAGGCGACCACGAACAGCCTCCCCGCACCGGTGGACTCGGCCAGTTCCTCGATGACGTCCAGGGTCATGTCGGGGGCGTGGTGCAGGTCGTCGATGCACAGGACAAGAGGGCGTCGCTGCGCCGCTTCCTGCATGAACTCCCGCCACGCGTCCAGCACTTCCCCCGGGCACATCTCCCCGAAGTGAACCTCGACGCCCGCGAAGGCGACGAGACACCGAAGCCGGCTCAGCCTCAGTCGCGCCGTCTGGTCGGAGGGGTACAGGGCCCGGACCTCCCGCTCCAGGGCCGCCAGCGCCGCCTCTTCACCGTCACCCGGACGGACACCGCAGTACATCGACAGGAGCCGGCCGGCCACGGCGAGCGGGAGTTCGCCGGAATTCCTGGGGGTGCAGACGGAGAGGACGTGCGGCGCGTCGGGCTGACCGGCGAGCCAGCGTGTGAACTCATCCAGAAGCCTGCTCTTTCCCGTGCCGGCCTCTCCGAGAACGGTGACCAGATGGGGTGATGCCCGGTGGAGCGTGCGATTCATGAGGCCGCACAGGACGTCGAGTTCGATGGCCTGCTCGGTGTCCGTGATGTCGGTGGACGGTACGCCCAGCGCCTGCCACGCCGTGCCGGACGTCTCACAGCGGCGATAGACCACGGTCTGCCGGCTGGCGGCCCGGATCTCCGGACTCACCCAGACCTCGCCCGAGGGCACGTCGGCGAGAGTCGCCTGGGCCTGGTCGAGAACCGCTCCGATCACGGTGGGCGTCTCCTCACGCCCCCGCCTACGCAGCAGAACCTCTCCCATGGTGACCGTCGCGTGCACCATCGACTCGTCCGGGACCGACCCCGATCCGTCCGAGGCGTCGAGAACGTCGCGGATCGCCAGGGCCGCCAGGACCGCCTGGTCGGGAGAGCAGGCGTCCGGGCCGTCAAGCCTGAAGAGGGCCATGGTCACCGATCCGATGGAGGCCATGACGGTCCCGCCGAACCGCTCGATCTGCTCCCGTACGAGCAGGGCCGCACCGTCCAGGAGGTCGTCGAGCTTCTGCACGGCTCCGCTGCCGAGGGACGGGGCCAGCCGGATGCGTACACAGACGATGCTGACCAGCCGGCGGTCGGCTTGGGTGCGCTGGTCCACCGCCGCCGCTTCGTCGTCCGTCCCGCGAGGCTCGCCCCTGGGCACGGGTGCCGGTGGCCGCGAGTACGCCGCGGAGGAGTCGAGGCTTCCGGACGACGAGGCCGACGAGATCCGCGTCCGCGCACCACCGGTGTGGGGAGCGGCCGGCAGGTCGCGGACAGGTGCGTGAGGAGGTGCCAGCCCGGGGTCCTGGGTGAGGATCGACTGCTGCAGCCGCTGCAGACCCCGGCCCGGCTCAAGGCCCAGGTCCTCGACGAGTACCGAACGGACCCGGCTGTAGACGGTGAGCGCGTCGGCCTGCCGTCCGCACCGGTACAGGGCGAGCATCAGCTGGCCGCAGGAGCGTTCCCGCAGCGGCTCGGCCTGGACCATGGTCTCCAGCTCCGTCAGAATCTCGTGGTGCCGCCCGCAGGCCAACTGGGCCTCGAAGCAGTCCTCCATCGCGTCGAGTCGGGTGTTCTCGATCGCGGTCAGTTCGGGCCATCGCACCCCGCTCTCGACCAGATCGGCCAGGGCGGGCCCGCGCCACAACGCCAAAGCGTCCCGCAGCAGCGGCACGGCCGCCTCGGGCGCCCCCTCGGCCAGTCTGCTCCGGCCCTGACCGGCCCACGTCTGGAACCGGTGAAGGTCCAGCCGCTCCGGGTCGACCCTCATCGTGTAGCCGGGCGGCTGTGTCAGCAGCGCCGCGCCTCCCATGCCCTCCGTGCCGGGTGTGGAGGGCATGACGCTGCGCAGCCCGTAGACGGCGTTCTGAAGGATCTTGCGCGCTGTCATCGGGGCGTCGCTCTCTCCCCACAGAGCGTTCATCAGCTGACTGGTGGCCACGACCTTGTTCGCGTGCAGAAGCAGATACGCGAGAGTCGCGCGCTGTTTGGTGCCTCCGAGGCCCACGGGCCTGGTGTTGTCGAGTACTTCCATGGGCCCCAACAATCGGAACTGCATAGATCCCCCCCGCTCGCCGCATGTCCTTGGCCCACTCCTTGCGACGGCCGCGCGGCTCGCGCGGCGCCCTCGGGCAAGGCCAAGATCCCTTCACCAGGGTGCGGGACGGCGATCCAAGCCCACACAAATCTCGTGCAAGGGCCGAACAAAGCCGACATGGAGGGTGATCGCGTCCTGCAGCGGACCGGGCCGCGTGCCCAGGGCGTCTGACCGAGGCGAGCGGCCGGCGCACCGTATCAGCTCGGACCGGTCGGACCTGACCGCGCTGCTGCGCCGTCGACCCGGATGAGGGATGCGGCGCGGGGTGCTGTGTGTCCGGGCAGGCCGGTTCCCGGGCCCGGTTCAGGCGTCGGCGAGTCGCCGGGCAGGGCTCCGGCGTGGGCGAGATCGCGCACGGGGGCTGGTGCTCGCGCCGAGCAGCGGGGGACGACGGGCGAGGGGTGACGAGCGACGGGCGACGGGCGACGGGCGACGAACGAGGGGCGACGAACGACGGCTGATGAGCGACGGGCGAGGGCGACGTCACCTCGCATGTGTCGGAAGCCGCCGGCGCGGCGGGCTCTCGCCGGGCAGGCTCAACCGGCTGAACGGCGGCACACGCGGCCGGCCGCCGGGCTCGGACCGCCGCGCCTGCCGCCGCCGCGACGCGGCCGATCGCTCAGGAGGCGAGGGTCGCCGACGAGGGGATGACGTCCACCAGACCGTCGACCACGGCCCGTGCCACGTCGAGCAGTTGCCCGTCGAGGTAGAAGTGCCCGCCGGGAAACACGTCGATCGTGGTGTCCGCCGTGGTGAAGTCCCGCCAGGCGGACGCTTCGGCGACGGTGACGACCGGGTCGCTGTCACCGGCCATCACGGTGAACGGCATGGCGAGGGGTTCACCCGGCCGCCATACGTACGTGGCGAGCGCGCGGTAGTCGGCCCGGAGTGCGGGCATCACCATCTCGCGCACTTCCGGATCGTCCAGAAGGGCCGTGGCGGTGCCGCCGAGCCGCCGCACCGCGGCGAGAAGTTCGGCATCGGTGGCGATGCGGTCGCGCGGGTTCGGCACGACGCCCGGTGCTCCTCTGGCGGAGAGGAACATACGCACGGGAGTGCTCGCCCGACGCTCACTCAGCCGACGGGCGGTCTCGTAGGCGATCACGGCCCCCATGCTGTGCCCGAAGAAGGCGAAGGGGCCGTGGAGCTCGCTCCGGACGACCTCGGTGAGAGCGTCGGCGAGAGCGTCGATGCTGGTGAGCGGCCCCTGCCTCCTACGGTCCTGGCGTCCGGGGTACTGCACGGCGAGGACCTCGACCTCGGAGGCGAGAGCGCGCGACAGGGACGTATAGGTGCTGGCTGCGCCGCCGGCGTGCGGGAAGCACAGCAGCGTCGGCCGTTCCGCGTGGCGCGCGTTCCCGCCGGGCGACCCGAATCCACGCAACCACTCGCTGCCCACGCCGCATCCCCGATCCGTTGT
Organism: Streptomyces sp. NPDC048142; assembly: GCF_043202835.1. Classification (NCBI taxonomy): domain Bacteria; kingdom Bacillati; phylum Actinomycetota; class Actinomycetes; order Kitasatosporales; family Streptomycetaceae; genus Streptomyces; species Streptomyces sp. NPDC048142. Next base: position 51,301 of record NZ_JBIDBC010000038.1, on the reverse strand, counting down.
CCGCAGCCGCCCCTCGCGGGGCCTGAACCGCATCGCGCCCATCCTCGTGGCTCGTGCTCAACGGGCGGACAAGCACCGGACAAAGCCGCTGGCCGGCCGGTGCGGCGGCCTCTGGCCCGAGCGGGACGCCCCCGCTCGGGCCCACCGCACCGGCCGGCCCGGCCGGGTTCGGCCCTCGAAGCAGGCCGGAACCAGGGGCTGTTTCATCTCGCGGTCGTCGTTCCCGATGCGCCGGCTGAGCTTCGCGGTGCGCACGGGGGCGCGCGGCGGGGGTGGCCTCGGGCGGGCTGGAGAGCCAGAACTGCGCGGGCTCGTCCCTGTCGGCGGGCCATTCGGCAGGCAGCCGGCGGACCGGAAGCGCGGTGGCGGCCGTGGCCTTGCGGATCTCACGTCCGGCGGGCCGGACCCGCAGGGCCACGCATCGCGAGTACCTGCGCCTGTACCCGCTGCGGCCGCTGCCGGGTCGCGGCCCCTCCCACCACCGCACCGGCCGCACGGAGTTCTTACGACGCCATCGTCGGCCCCCGCCCGCGCGGCCTGGCCGGCACCAGGCCGCACCCCCGGCCAGGTGTCGCTGTGCTACCTGCCTGAACACCCCGGCGGCGGCTGCCACCCGTACGCGCAGATCCGCTTCCACCCCGAGGACGCCCGCTTCGTCCGCACCACCCGAGAACCCGGTCGGCCACGGCCCTGTCGGGGACCTGCGCCGACTCGGCCCCGCGCTGGGGGCTCCTCCACTTCCAGCGCAGCTTCCTTCGCGACGCCATCGCCCTCCGCCCGGACCTCGCCACCCCATGACCGACCGGGCGGCCCCCGGCAATCCCCCGCAGGAGGTACCGCAACCCACATGAGTGATCGAACACAGCATTACAGCCCACCCCACCCGGCCACAGAAGGGGAGGGCCCGGTATTCGAAATCAGGTTCTAGATTTCGCCCGCCTCCCCCCGTTACGGCGACAGCAGCGCCGCCGTTACCCGAGCACCTGTCCGCATCTCGCCTGGAGGAGCCCCATGCGTCCCGTACGCCGCCCTGCGCTCGTTCATCCTGTGTTCGAAAACCCCGCTGCCTCCTCGCACGCCGGCCTTCACCTCCTCCGGCGCGCCGCCCTGCTCTCCGACGGATCACGACCGGATACGAGGTACCTGGCATGACGGGCTCCGCTCGTTCTCCCTCCCCCTACGGTCCCCGGCACGGCGCCCCTCTCGTGACCGCGCGCGGCCGGCGCATTGTCGAACGTCTACGGCAGGAGGGCCGTACGTGAACGGCACACCTCACCTGCTGATCGCTGACGTGACCCAAATCCTGCTCCGCTCGAACGGCGCAGCCCTGCACGTAGGTCGCGAGCCGGCCCCGGCCCTCGCACCGGAACGACTCACCGTCGTGGGCAGCCATCTCAGAGCCGACGAACCGGGCGACGGCGCGGACCGGATCGCCGCCGTCCTCGTCGTCCAGCCCCGGGCGGCCGAGCCGCACAACGCCGAGCCCGACAAGCACGAGGGATTGTTCTGGGAGCCGGTGGAGAAGCCCCCGCCGGACTGCCACCCGTACACCACCGCCATCTTCCACATGATCACCCACGGCCCGTCCTACGGGCTCCGGACTGGCCCACGCAGGGAGGCAACGAGTGAAGCGGTTCTTCGGCAAGGTCCGCATGGCCGAGCCCCAGGTATCCGATGCGGAACGCGAGCTCTTCGGCGGGCCGTTGCGCTACGACATGGGCTGGTCCCAACACGAGCACGCGGGACTGGACTTGACCATGCGATCAGCTCTGCTCCAGATGCCCGGACTTGTCGGCGCCGCCCTGCGGATGGCCTGGAGCGCGGATCGCCGTGCGCTCGTGGCGGTGGCGATCAGCGAACTCGGCCAGGGCATCGCCACCGCGGTCGGCCTGCTTGCCATCAACGCGGTCATGCACGCGCTGTTGGGGGGCGGAGACGCTGTCGAGCGCCTGCACGCCCTGCTGCCGGGCCTGCTCGCCGCCGCATGCGTCGCCGTCGTCAACTCCGCCCTGGCCGGCTGGTCGACATCTCGTGCCGGCCGCCTGGAGCCAAAGGTCGAGCGGATCGCCACCACGCAGTATCTGGCCGCGGCAACCACCGTCGAACTCGAAACCATCGACGACCCGGACTTCCGGCGTCTGATCGACATCGCCCAGTACGGGCCCGCCTCCGCGCGCCGCATGATCGGCGCCTGCGTCTCCGCGCTGAACAGCAGCATCTCGCTGATCGCCACGGCCAGTGTGCTCACCGTCCTGCATCCAGCGCTGCTGCCCATGCTGCTGGTCATCGCCGCACCCCGCGGATGGGGCGCCATGCGGGTGGCACAGGAACGCTACGTGTCGATGATGAGCTGGATCGAACACCTGCGGGCCAGCCGCCTCATCGGCAACCTCCTCACCGAACGCAGCGCCTCACAGGAGGTGCGCATCCACGCCGTCGGTCCCTTCCTCCTCGACCGGTACCGGCACATGGCCGCCGGCGCAGAGGCGGAGCAGGAGCGTTTGGCCTCCAGCAAGGCCGTCACCGAATGGGTCGCCTCCGCACTGTCCGGACTCGCGATGGCCGCCACCTACGGAACGATGATCTGGCTGATCATGGCCGGGCACATGAGCCTCGCCATCGCCGGCACCGCAGTGATCGCGGTACGGACCGGGTCGGCGAGCCTCGGCGCCCTGGTCATGAACATCAACCAGCTGCACGAAGAGTCCCTCTACGTCAAGGACCACGGACAGTTCCTGGTCGAAGCCGCCCGACGCGCCATCCCCCGGACCGGCAACCCCGTCCCTGACCAGGTCAAGCAGGTCTCCCTGGAACACGTCACCTACCGGTACCCCGACCGCGACGCACCGGCCCTGGACAACGTCACGCTCACCTTCCCCATGGGGTCGGTCACCGCCGTCGTGGGCGAGAACGGCTCCGGCAAGAGCACCTTGATGAAGATCCTTTCCGGTCTCCTGCTCCCTCACGACGGCACCGTGAAGTGGGGCGAGGCCGACATCTCCGGGCTCGAACGCACCCAGGTCTTCCGCCGCGTCTCCCTGCTCACCCAGGACTTCCAACGCTGGCCCGTCACAGCCGCGATGAACATCCGCATCGGCCGTCCCGACCACGACGCCTCGGCCCACGACCTGCGGCAATCCGTCGACTACGCCGGAGCCGGGCCCGTCACCGCCAAACTCCCCAACGGGCTGGACAGCATGCTCGGCCGCATGTTCCGCGGAGCCATCGAACTCTCCGGCGGGGAATGGCAGAAGGTGGGCCTGGCCCGTACCCACTGGCGCAGCTCGACATCGCAGCAGGACAGCGTCCTCATCGTCGACGAACCCACCTCCGCCCTCGACCCGGAAGCGGAGATCGCCGCCTTCGACCGTATCCGTCGCCTGGCCGCACCGCACCGGGCCGTCGTCCTGGTCACCCACCGCATGTCCGGCGTCCGCCACGCCGACCACATCTATGTCCTCCGCCAAGGGCGCCTCGCCGAACACGGCACCCACGACGACCTCATGGCCGCAGGAGGGCGGTACGCCGCCATGTTCGACACCCAGGCCGCCCAGTACGCCCCGACCCCGAACATCCCCGGGCCTGCTTCGCCCAGCGTCACGGACAAGGCATGACCCGCCCCACCGAAACGCAGCGTCCATGTCCTCCTCCCTCCCCCCGCCGGCACGAGGTGCCTCGCAGTCCGTCCTGCCGGCAGCGCGGTACACCACAACCCGGCACGCGGTGTGGCTCGGCGCCGCCGCGATCATCACCGACCAGGCCGGCCGCGTCCTGCTGGTCCACCCGACCTACCGCGAGGACGACCGGTGGCTGCTGCCCGGAGGAGTCGTCGAACCCGGCGAACACCCGCACACCGCCTGCCGACGCGAGATCACCGAGGAACTGGGCCTGCCCGAACTGACCCTCTCGGGCGTGCTCGCCGTCCACTCCCTCTCACAGCACCACCCAGACATCAGGCCCGGTACACCCTGCCCCGGAGAGATCCGGTACGTCTTCGACGGCGGACCCCTCGCCCCCGACCAGGCGAAGGCGATCCGTCTGCCCCGGGAGGAGCTGTCCGAGTACGCCTTCCTCGAAACCCGGGACGCGGTGCAGCGGCTACGCCCCGTGGACGGTCAGATCATGCTCGCCGCCTACCATGCCCGGCTCGGGAACACCGCCACCGCCCACCTCGCCGACGGCCGGCACATCCTCGACGTCCCGCCCGCTGGATCGCCATGGCGTCCACGTCCGCTACCGCCCGATGTGGGACAGCCCCCTCAACCGCGCCCCCGTCCCGGAGCGGCTCCCCGTGCGGCAGGCCTGGGCCGGACTGGGGCAGGCCGATGGTCGCGGGCTTCACAGGCGTCGCGGGCCCGCGGGGCATGTGGTCCCGTTGAAGTCGGCGAGGCTGCGAGGTAGTCGGAACGCTCGGGCAGGTCGGGCGAGGCGGCTCCCCCCGCCGCCGGCCTGGGGGGGGAGCCGGGTCCGGCGGCGGCGCTGCCCACGGCGGCAAGGGAGTCAGCGGAGGCACGAACGGCGAACGAAGCACCACCTCAACCAGCTTCGGTGGCAGAGGCGGAACCGGCGGCAACGGCTGCGCCCTGCTGTCCTGATGACCACGAGGCCGACGATCCCACCGCCTCCGTAGGGCAGCGGAAACCTTCGATGTCTCTGACCTCGGCGGACATCACTCGATGAAACACAACCGAGATAACCGGAACGCCGTTGCGACTGCCATGAAGACCCTCACGGCACGTGCCACCGCCCTCGTTGTCACTGACGCCTCCCCCACCCTCCTCACCCCACCGCCGACATGGGCTGACGGCGACTCCGGCGAGGCGCGCCCCGGCTCCAGCACCCGTCCCAAGGGCGACTGGGACCGCCTTGCCCAGGCCGGTGAGCCTGAGCTCGGCCTGGCCGCCCTCACCCCGGGTTTCGACCGCTGATCCGGCCGCACTCGACCGACTGCGCAGGCCCCCGGCTGGGGGCCTGCGCAGTCGGTCCTCGGTGGACAGCGGGCCAACGATGTGAGGTTTCGGTTTCACAAGGTGATAAGGCTTCGCAGCGCGAGGCTGGGTGCCTACAGCGAGAACGGCGCAAGCCGTGAGGAAGGTCGCGTAGCGGGTGTAGCGGCGCACGGAGGGCAGGCAGCGTTCACTCAGAGCGGCGAGTCGGCTTCCGCTGCCGGAGAGCAGCAGACCGGCGGCGGTCAGGGTGAGGGCCATACCGAGGCCGTACCCGACGACCAGCAGGACGCCGAAGAAGGTCCGGCTCAGTGCGATGGCCCCCAGCAGGACGACGAGGGCCGATGGACTGGGCACCAGACCGGCCGCGAGCCCTACGCCGAGAAGCGCGGGCAAGCCGGTGCGGCGCTGCCTCTTCCCTTCACGGGAGTCGGGCTCGTGCGTGTGGCCGTGGCCCTGCCCATGGCCATGGCTGTGCCCATGGCCATGCTCATGTCCGTGGCCGTGGCCGTGGCCGTGGCCGTGGCCGTGGTGCCAGTGTGCGGCGGGCCGCCCCGTCCGCAAGGCCCGTACCGCCGTCACCACCAACACCACCCCCAGCACCGCGATCACCGCACCACTGATCGCCCCCAACCACCCGAGCAGTCGCTCCCCGAGGAATCCGCCGCCCGCGGTGAGGATCAGGCCCATGGCCAGGACCCCGGCGGTGTGGGTGGCCGTGACCGTCGTTCCGACCGCGAGCGCCGCACGGACGCCGCCTTCCCTGCGGGCCAGGCAGGCGGCGACGGCGAGTTTGGCGTGGCCGGGCAGTGCCGCGTGACCCGCGCCCAGGAGGAGGGTGAGCAGGACGGCGAGGAGACCCACGGGGAGAGTGAGGTCACGGCCGGCGGTCAAGCTCATGAGGCGGTGCTCCAGTGCCGGAAAGAGCACGGTGCTCTGATCCAGAGCCTGGGCTGCCGCGGCCTCGCCCGGCGTCGGCGGCCCAGGGGCTCCAGGAGCGGCGGCCCCGCCCGCCGCGGCCTCTGTCCGCAGCTCCGCTTGGACGACACCGAGCGGCCGTTCGCCCCCGTCCCGCGGGTAGTGGCGCAGCGTGTCGCTCGGGCTCTTCGACGGAACCGACGATTCGGCCAGCCCTACACCGTCGCCCGGGACGGCGGTGATCTCCTTCCAACCGGTCCGTGCCGCATCAGCTCCCGAGGCGAAGGAGACGGTGGTGGGCCGGGAGAGGTCGGCGTCGGCCCGCAGGGTGCAGGTCAGCCTCGCGACGGGAAGTCCTGCGGCCCCCTTCGCGTACGTCAGGGTGGAGCGGGTCACCTTCCAGGTGACGTACTCGCCGTTCACCGAGACCTTGCTGCGGCCGGCGAGTCGGGCGCACCGCTGGACCGCCCGGTCTTCCGCTTCGGCGGGTGAGATCGTGCCGTCCTGGTCGGTGTCGGTGGCTTCCTCGTCCTGCGCTGTGGGGATCTCCGCCGTGTCGACGACGGCGGTGTCCTCGATGCGGTCGTGGGACAGGCGCAGTCCGTCGTAGTGGTTGACGCTGAAGTTGCCCAGCGGGTGAGCGTGGGCCGTCGGTGACGCGGTCAGGCCGGACAGCACCAGCAGAGGCGCCGCGACGACCGCCGCACGGCATGCGAACTTCATCGACTACCTGCCTGCGTCGGGACGGTGAAGGGAGAGATGCGGGTTCAGGGCGACGGCTTCGCTCCGATGGCGGGATCCCTCGGGCATGGCGAGTGCCTGCTCGATCGTGCCGAGGTGATGGAGGAACAGCGCGTTCTTCCAGCCGGTGGCGGCAGCCCGGCGTGCGTGGGCGAGGGCCTCGGTGTCCTGCCCTGTGCGGTGCAGCGCCCACCCGAGCGCGTCGGCGACGATGACGCTCCGGGCGTGCCTCCACGCTCTGCGTCCGAGCTCCACCGCGACCTTCGGGTCGCCGTGATCAGCCGCGTAGAGGATGAGATGCGGGTCGACCGGACCGCCGTCCGCTCGGGCCATCTGTACCTGCGCCGACAGGGCGGCTCGCTCGCTGCCCGGTCGGGAGGAGTTCCCGGTCGCGCGTCGCAGCTCGAGTGACTCCAGCAGGAACTGCGGCATGGGCGTCCGCCCGACGAGCCGCGCGTACAGCTCAAGTGCCTTGCCGGCATGCCCGCGTGCGGCGGTCACCCGGGCGATGCCGGCCTGCCCGTAGGGATGGTCCGGCACGGCGGCCAGGGCGCGCCGGTAGTGCCGTTCCGCCTGGTCCACCCTGCCGAGGGACCAGGCCAGGTCGCCCAGGCGGGCCTCCACGAAGCCCCGCTCGTCCGGTGTGACCGCACTGTCCAGGGCTCGTTGGAGCGCGATGGCCGCGTCCTCGGGCCTCCCGTCGGTCTCCAGGTCGTAGGCGGCTCTGCTGTACGCGGCGGTGGCCGGGGCGATGTCGAGCATCCGCTGTACGGCCGCCCGCGCCTGGGGGTAGTTCCCGAGCTGGATCTCGGCGTCGGCCAGTACCGCGTACCCGTCAGGCCGGTCGGGTGCCATCCGGGTGGCGCGCAGTCCGTACGCGCGCCCCTCGGCGAATTCATGTCTGGCGTTGGCGAGCAGCCCCTGACCCGTCACGGCCCCGTAGTTGCCGGCACCGTCGAGGGCGAGGGAGCGCCGCAGCGCCTTGTCGGCGGCGGCGAGCCGGCCGGCGTCGAGAGTGGTGCGGGCCTGTTCGATCTCGGCTCGCGCCAGGCCGGCCCAGACGGCCGGGTCGTCGGGGTACGCCTCGGTCGCCTCACGGGCGGCGTCGATGGGGCTGACGTGCGTGCCGTGGGCGCCCGCAGGCGCGGCGGCGGGTTGCGGCGGGGAGGCGGTGCCAAGACCGAGTTGCAGAAGCCCAACCACACACCCGGCCACGGCCACCGCTCCGCCCACGGCACCGATCAGACGCCTCACGGGCCGGCGTGCGGGAGGTTGAGGTACGGGAAGACGCTCTGGGCGTCGGCGGGCTCCAGGCTGACGACCGGCTTCGGGAGCAGCCCCGCCGCAGACGGCCCGGCGGGCTCGCCCTCCAGCATCCGGATCAGCGGCCCGTCGATGTTGTCGTTGAGCCGCCGCCCGTTGGGGAAGCCCTGGAGATCCCCGTCGAGGACACGGTGCGACTTCGGGCCGGAAGTGACGGGGGTTTGAAGGTTCAGGCGCAGTTGCTCGGCGGGCACGATGCGCTTGGGGTCGGCGTCGGCGTTCATCGTGTGGGTGTTGAGGTCGAAGCCGAACATGGCTCCGTTGTCCTTGCCGATGCCCTTCATGAACAGGGCCTGGATGTCGTGGCGCGGGGCCGCCGGTGCTTTGCGGCCCTGTGCCTTCTCGATCCGGTGCGGAGGTACGGGGTCGAGGGTGGCGGCCAGGAAGTCGCCCTCCAGGTGGTCGTCCTTCGGCAGGCGGGCCTGGTACCGGTCCTCGGGGCCGCCCGGCTCGGCCAGCCCGATGGTGGAGCCGAACAGGGCGAACGCCATGTGCGGGGTGCCCTGCCGGGAGACCTGCCGGAAGACGGGCGCCTGCTCCGCAAGACCGCGCTCCAGGTTGGCGCCCTGCCGGGAGACGGACGCCCACACGCCGACGACCGGGTTGCGCTTCGGGTCACCGTTCAGGGCGACCTCGCTCTTGGGTACCTGCAGGACCAGGCTGTTCACGTTCAGTGCCGAGAGCGGCTGGGCATCGGGCAGCCACCCAGGTACCGGTCCGCTGGTGCCGACCGTGTACAGACCGAAGACCTGGGTGTCCACCTTGAACGACTCCGCCGCCTGCGTGGCCACGGTCCGGCCACCACCGGGCAGTTGACGGATCGCCTGCTTCCGCAACGCGCCGTAATCGGGCATCAGGGCCCGGCCGGTGTGGGTGGGAGAGGCGATCGCGTCCTTCAGCAGCGTCTGGACGGAGCCGCCCGCGGTGACCTTCTCCAGGGTGTACTTCTGCCGTACCCCCAGCGAACGGTCGTCGAGCGAACTCACCGGCAGGGGACCGACCTTCGGCCCTGCCCCGAAAGGCCGGCGGTCCTCGTCACGGAACGTCCAGCGATAGGTGGTGTCGGAGGCCCCGTCACCGTCGGCATCCGTGTGGATCTCGTACCGGGCACCGGTCGCGAACGGGAAGTCCACCAGCGCGTTGGCCGCGGTACCGGGCACCTGGAAGGGGCGGACGTTCGCGATGAGCGTGACCATCTCGGTGTCGTCCGGGCTGGTGAAGGCGTACACGTCGGTCAGGTCGGTCGGGGAGTCGAGCACGGTCGAGGGGGCGTCGATGTGTCCGCCCGCCTCGCTGGTGCCCGTGAACTGCCCGGCCAGGGCAGCAGCGGTGAGCGCGAGGGCGGTGGCGGCCAGAACTGCGGGCCGCCTACGGGGCAGTGAGCTGGATCCGGACGTTGTGAAGGTTCCCGGCACGCGTGTCTCCAGGGCTGTGGGTGTGGGGGGTTCTCCCAGCCAACAGCGCAGGTGATCTTGGAGTGACCGTCCCGCGGGACATGCCACTCCTCGCGTGACTCTTTCCCCCCGAATGGCCTAACCAGCGGCCTTCGTCGTCGCAAAGCGATGCATCGATGGACATACTCACTGCGAAGTCGATCTTCGACCGCGTCGGCGACCGTCATCGAACTCGGGCCTTCAACAACACTGTTGGCCCCGCTCGGGATGCGCCAAGACGCCCTCCTCACCACTTACAGACTGGAAACGATCCATGCGTATGCACGCACTGCGCCACCTCACCGTCCTTGCCGCGGTGGCCGCGCTCTCCGTCCCGCTCGGCCTCGCGTCGGCCGGAGCGGCCCCTCAGCAGTCGGCCGACTCCACCAGGACGGCAGCCGCCGCCGAGCCGCTGCCGGGTGCCTACATCTCCCCGTGGGGCGATGCTCACGTGGCGATGAGTGACGAGATGCTGGCCTGGATGGAGCGCGAGGGCGTCACCCTGTCGGCCGTCAGCCCGTTCGTGATGGACGACGACGACCGGGGCTTCAGCATGCTGATCGGTACCACCGCCGGCGACGGCCTCGACACCAAGGGCCGCATCTTCTACCCCGGCGGCATCGAGTTCCACCACGCCCGCTCGGGCAGGACGATCACCCTGACGCCTTCATACATCCGCGTCATGCCGACGCCCGGCTACTCCGCGGGCGTCGCGGTCGACGGCCAGGCGCACTCCGAGGAGATCATGGTCGCCGACTCCGTCTACACCGAGGCCATGATCGGTGCCCGCCCGAGCCCCACCGGCTTCCGTGTCAAGAACGTGCGGGGCTACGTCTCCCAGGACCTCGCCGACCTCTTCACCTCGGTCACCGGAGCCACGCCCCCGCGAGTCGGCAGCCTCTGGGGCACGCTCACGCCCAACTTCGACTACATCCCGGGCAAGTCGAAGTCGGCGGCATTCCCGACCTTCCCCTGACACCCCGCGCACTACCTACCGGTCGAGCCCGCACCTCTGGCCCCGGCCGGACGGCGGAGACCGGCTGGTTCCCCGTACCCCGTATCCACAGCCGCTCGACCCCGACCGCCCCGGCCGAGGCGAAGACGAAGGCCGGGGGCGAAAACCGGGACCGGACAGGGAGGCTCTGTCCGGTCCCGTTGCTGCTGCTGCTGCTGCTCGCCAGGCGGTGCCCGTTACGAGTGTCCCGTACGACTTGACCTTGCGGATGACGGCTTTTGGCCGCATGCGATCTTGCATAGGTCAGCGTGACCTTTCCGCCCCGCGGGACGTTGAGCGAAGCCCCGTGCGTCCATGGCGCCACGATGCTTGCGGGAGGACGCCGACGAACGCGCCGGCGTCCTCGGCGGCGGCACCCGGAAGAAGCTGAACCTCACCCTCGCCCTCATGCACGACCCGCAGGTCCTGCTGCTGGACGAGCCCTGCCAAGGGTTCGACCGGGACACCTACCAACGCTTCTGGGACCTGGCAGCCCATCGGCCTGGCCACCGTACTGTCCGCTCTGCGGTGCATTCCGGAGTCCCGCGAGCAGCGGGCCCGGCGCGCTCAGCCGAACGAAGGGATGATGTCGGAGCCGTAGGCGTCGATGGTGCCCTCGCGGTTGTCGTGCATGTCGTATACGGCGAACTGGTCCACGCCGAGGTCGCGCAGCTGGCGGAGCTTCTCGACATGCGCCTCGGCGGGGCCCAGGAGGCAGAAGCGGTCCACGATCTCATCGGGGACGAAGGCGGTATCGGGGTTGTCGGTGCGGCCGTGGTGGCCGTAGTCGTAGCCGTGCCGGTCCTTGATGTACGCGGTGAGCTCCTCCGGAACCATTCCCGAGTGCTCGCCGTACTTCTCCACCAGGTCGGCGACGTGATTGCCGACCATGCCGCCGAACCAGCGGCACTGGTCCCGGGCGTGGGCCAGTGCCTGCGGGGAGTCGTCCGCGGTGACGTACGCGGGGGCCGCGACGCAGATGGTGAGGGCGTCGGGGTCGCGGCCCGCGTCGGTGGCAGCCTGCCGGACGGCCTTGATCATCCATTCTGTGAGGAACGGGTCGGCGAGCTGGAGGATGAAGCCGTCCGCCTTCCGCCCGGCCAGCGCGAGGGCCTTGGGACCGTACGCCGCCATCCACACCGGCAGCTTCCCGTTCTTGATCCAGGGGATGCGGATCGGTTTGCCGTCGACCTCGGTCTCACGGCCCTCAGCGAGGTCGCGGATCACGTCGATGGCCTCGCCGAGACGGGCGAGGGTGTTGGGACTGCGGCCGGCGACGCGCATGGCGGAGTCGCCGCGGCCGATGCCGCAGACGGTCCGGTTGCCGAACATGTCGTTCAGGGTCGCGAAGGTGGAGGCCGTCACCTCCCACGTGCGCGTCCCCGGGTTGGTCACCATCGGGCCGACACGGAGCTTGGTGGTGTGTTCGAGGATCTGGCTGTAGATGACGAAGGGCTCCTGCCACAGCACGGCGGAGTCGAAGGTCCAGCCGTAGCGGAAACCGTTGCGCTCCGCCCGGCGCATCAGTCCGACGACCTGCGAGGCGGGCGGGTCGGTCTGCAGGACGAGTCCGAAGTCCACGCGGAACCTCCATGTTTCGAGTCGGTAGAGGACGGGACGAGACCCCGGGCGCTCAGCCCAGGTACTGACAGAGGCCGCGCGGCAGGAACGCCCCGTGCCCCGCGTGACCCGCGTACTTCCGCTGATCCACCACCACCTCGCCCCGCGACAGGACGGTCTCGACCTGGCCGGTCACCGTCCTCCCCTCGTACGCCGAGTAGTCGACGTTCATGTGGTGGGTCCCGGCCGACAGCACCTGTGTGGCATGCGGGTCGTAGATGACGACGTCCGCGTCCGAGCCGGGCGCGATGGTGCCCTTTCGCGGGTAGAGGCCGAACATCCGGGCCGGACTCGCGCACGCGATCTCGATCCAGCGGCGCCGGGAGATGTGCCCGTCCACCACCGCCTGGTGGAGGAGGTCCATGCGGTTCTCCACCCCCGGCAGCCCGTTGGGGATCTTCGAGAAGTCGCCCCGGCCCAGCTCCTTCTGGCCGGTGAAGCAGAACGGGCAGTGGTCCGTCGACACCACCTGGAGGTCATCCGTACGCAGGCCCCGCCACAACGCCGCCTGGTGCTCCTTCGGCCGCAGCGGCGTCGAGCATACGTACTTGGCGCCCGCGAAGTCCGGCTCCGCCAGGTTGTCCGTCGACAGGAAGAGGTACTGCGGGCAGGTCTCGCCGAAGACCGGCAGGCCCAGGTCCCTCGCGGCCGCCAGCTCCGCCACCGCCTCCTCCGCGGACACGTGTACGACGTACAGCGGGGAGCCCGCCACCCGGGCCAGCTGGATCGCCCGGTGCGTTGCCTCCGCCTCCAGCAACGCCTTGCGGACCTCCCCGTGGTACCGGGGATCGGTCTCGCCCCGGGCGAGAGCCTGTTCGACGAGGACGTCGATCGCGATGCCGTTCTCGGCGTGCATCATGATCAGCCCGCCCGTGTCGCCGGCCACCTGCATGGCCCGCAGGATCTGGCCGTCGTCCGAATAGAAGACACCCGGATACGCCATAAACAATTTGAACGAGGAAACACCGATCTCGACCAGCTTCGGCATCTCCCGCAGCGTCGCCTCGTTCACGTCCGACATAATCATGTGGAACGCGTAATCGATCGCGCAGTTCCCGTCCGCTTTCTCCATCCAGGCGTCCAGACCGGCCCGGAGCGCCTGTCCCTTCGACTGCACCGCGAAGTCGACGATCGTCGTCGTGCCGCCCCAAGCCGCCGCCCGCGTCCCCGTCTCGAACGTGTCCGACGCGAACGTGCCGCCGAACGGCAGCTCCATATGCGTGTGCGCGTCGACCCCGCCCGGGATCACGTACTTCTGCGACGCGTCGATCACCCGGTCCGCCGTCCACTCCTGCGTACCCGGTGCTGCCAGCGCCACCACCCGGCCGTGCGCGATCAGCACATCCGCATGCACCTCGTCCGCGGCCGTGATCACAAGACCACCGGTAATCAGAGTCCGAGTCATTTCCCAGCCTTCCCTTCACGCCGGCCACCGACCGGGCCACGACCGACACCGACCGGGCCACCGACACGGGCAGGGGCCACGCCCCGGCCCACCGGCCCCCTCACGCCGCCACCTCGCACACCTCGCACGACACACGGCCCACTCCGCGAGAAGTGCCCATCGGCCTTGACACACCGGGCGTCGAACCCTGCGCGCGGCGAGCGGCCCACGTTCTGGGCGGCGAGTGCGGCGATGCGGCCGCCCTCGGCGAGCACGTCGGCGTGGATCTCGTCGGACGCGGTGATGACCGGATCACCGTGGATGACCGGATCACCATGGATGACCGTGCGGCTCATGGGTACCTCCTGACTGCGGGGCGCCCCGCCGGCCCTCTGGGCGTACGGCCGGGGCGGCCCCGCGCGATTCGTGTACGTACGGGCCCCGCCGGGCGCGGGTCAGCCCGCCGCGTGCAGGGCGTCCGCGAGGATCGCCGCGCCTTCCTCGGCCTCGGCGACCGTCAGGGTCAGCGGTGGCGCGATCCTGAGGACGCTGGTGCTGTGGCCGCCGCCCTTGCCGATGAGCAGCCCGCCCGCGCGCGCCGCTTCGAGGACGGCCGCGGCCGCGTCCGGGTCGGCCTCGTCGGTGCCGGGCTTCACCAGCTCGATGCCGATCATCAGGCCCCGGCCGCGCACCTCGCGTACGGCGGGGGAAGCGGCGGCGATGCCCCGCAGCCGTTCGATGAGGAGCCCGCCGACGCGCCGGGCGTTGCCCTGGAGGTCGTGTTCCAGAACGTACGAGAGGTTGGCGAGCGACGCGGCCATGGTGATCGGCGAACCGCCGAACGTGGAGATGGAGTTGGCGTCGAGGCAGTTCATCACCTCGGCGCGGGCCACCACTCCCCCGACCGACATGCCGTTGCCGATGCCCTTGGCGAAGGTGAGGATGTCCGGCGGGCCGTTCTCGGCGTGCGCCTGCCAGCCCCAGAAGTGCTCACCGGTACGGCCCCAGCCGGTCTGCACCTCGTCCGAGATCCACAGCACCCCGTGCCGGTCCAGGACCTCCCGGAACGCGGCGAACAGTCCGTCCGGCGGGGAGGTGAAGCCGCCGACGCCCTGGATGGGCTCGGCGATCAGCGCGGCGGGCCGGCGGGTGTGGCCGAGGAGGTCCTCCAGGTCGGCGACGCACGCCTGGACGAACCGCTCGTCGCTCAGCTCGGCGTACGGTCCCCGGCTGCGGACGCCGCCGTGGACGTACAGCGTCTGGAGCGGGGACAGACTCGTGGGCGACCAGGCCTGGTTGCCGGTGACCGAGACCGTCGAGAACGACCGGCCGTGGTAGCTGTTGCGCATCGCGAGGATCTGGTTGGACCGGCGGTGGGCGGTGGCGAGCAGCAGCGCGGTGTCGTTGGCCTCGGTGCCGGAGGTGGTGAAGAAGACCCGGGCGTCGGGGATGCCGGAGAGCGCGGCGATCCGCTCGGCCATCTCCACCATCGGCCGGTTGAGGTAGAGGGTGGAGGAGTGGATGATCCGCCCGGCCTGTTCGGCGACCGCCTTGGTCACCTCGGGCAGGGCGTGGGCGGTCATCGTGGTGAGGATGCCGCCGAAGAAGTCCAGGTAGCGGTTGCCCTCGGCGTCCCAGACGTGGCGGCCCTCGCCGTGGGTGAGTTCCAGGGGATGGCGGTAGTAGAGGGCCAGCCACTGCGGGCTGACGGCGAGATGGCGCTCGTACAGTCCGCTCACGGCTCCACCAGCCCGTCGTAGGCGTCGGGCCTTCGGTCCCGGTAGAAGGCCCACTGCTGACGGACCTCCTCGATCAGGTCGAAGTCCAGGTCACGGACGAGGAGTTCCTCCTCCTTGTCGCTGGCGACGTCTCCGACGAACTGACCGCGGGGGTCGACGAAGTAGCTGGTGCCGTAGAAGTCGTTGTC
Source organism: Streptomyces sp. NPDC048142 (assembly GCF_043202835.1). Taxonomy (NCBI): domain Bacteria; kingdom Bacillati; phylum Actinomycetota; class Actinomycetes; order Kitasatosporales; family Streptomycetaceae; genus Streptomyces; species Streptomyces sp. NPDC048142. The sequence continues at coordinate 36,015 of NZ_JBIDBC010000038.1, read as the reverse complement.
GCCGTACTCCTCCTGGCCGACGCGGTTGATCGCGGCGACGAAGTACTCGTTGGCCACGGCGGAGGCCGGCTGCTCCAACTGCCAGAGGTGGCTGGAGAGCCCGCGCGAGGTGGCCGAAGGGTTGTACACCAACTGGGCTCCGCCGAGTCCGAGTTGACGCCAGCCCTCGGGGAAGTGCCGGTCGTAGCAGATGTAGACGCCGACCTTGCCGACGGCGGTGTCGAAGACCGGCCAGCCGGCGTTGCCGGGTTTGAAGTAGTACTTCTCCCAGAATCCCTTGACCTGCGGGATGTGGTGCTTGCGGTACTTGCCGAGATACGAGCCGTCGGCGTCGATCACGGCAGCGGTGTTGTAGTAGAACCCGCTCTGCTCGATCTCGAAGACCGGGACGACGACGACCATGCCGGTCTCGCGGGCCAGGTCCCGCATGCGGCGGACGGTCGGCCCGTCGGGCACCGGCTCGGCCCAGCGGTAGTGCTCGGGCTCCTGGACCTGGCAGAAGTAGGGGGCGTTGAACACCTCCTGGAAACCGATGATCTTCGCCCCCTGCCGGGCGGCCTCGCGCGCGTGTTCCTCGTGCTTGGCGATCATGGATTCGGTGTCGCCGGTCCAGGTCGCCTGGACGAGTGCGGCGCGTACGACGTGGGACATGAGCTGCTCCTTCGACGCGGCGTCAGAGAGCCTCTACGCGTTCTCTACGCACGTAGATCGGTGCATGGATGGAGAACGTAAGCCCCTCCGCCCGGCGGGGCAAGACCATCGCCGTGAACCGGCGGAGTCGATCATGTTTCGCACCCGAGCGGTCCACAGCGGAAACGGTACCGGTCGGACAGCGTCGCCCGCGGAAGCTCAGACCCCCGGCACGCCCGCCACCCGCAGCGCGTGCACCAGGTCCCATTCCCGTTCCACCGACACCTCGCGGGCCGCCGCCAGGAGGAGCGACAGCAGCCGGGGTCCGCCGGTCCCGCCGGTCCCGGCGAGCTCGGCGGCCTCCTGCGGAGTGCGTACGCGGACGAAGGCGCCGAGCAGGTCCCGCGCCTCCCGTTCCCGGCCGGCGCGGTCCAGGGCGAGCACCGACTCGGCGACCTCGGCGGCGGGCCGGGCGACGCCCTGGCGCAGCAGCAGCCCGCAGTCCGCCTCGCGCCCGGCGGCGGCCAGCGCACCGGCCGCGGCGGCGAACCCGGCGGGCGGCAGCGAGGACACCTCCCAGAGCAGGGTGGTCCAGTCGGCGGCGAGCCCGGCGCGGTACAGGGCGACCGCGAGCACCGGCAGCCGGGGCGCGGGCCAGGCCGCGACCTCGCAGAGCACCACATGCGCCTCGCCGGTGCGGCCTTCGGTACGCAGCCGGACCAGTCGGGCGACGGCCCCGGCGACGGCCTGCCCGGCGGCCGGATCCGGCAGGGCGTCCGGCGCACGGTCCCGCCCGGCCCGGTCCCGGCCCTCCCGATCCCCTCCGCCCTCATCGCCCGCGCCGCCGCCGAACCGGGCACCGCGGAGGGCGGGCGCGCCCCCGCGCGGCGCCGCGGACGGCCCCGGCAGCGGCGAAGGGGCGTAGCCGGCCTCCCCCTCGTCAACCTCCAGACCGGCGAACCGGGCACCCCGCGGCTTCTTGCGCCGGGGGGCGGGGGCGTCGGGGATGGGGGCATCGTGGGCGGGGGCGTCATAGGCGGAGGTGCCGGGGGCGGGGGTGCCGTAGGCAGGCGCGTCCGGGGCGGGGGCGTCGGACCCGGGTCCGCCGACGCCTGCGGGCCACCCGGGGTGCGGGTCCCCGGCCGCCGCGCCCCGGACCTCGGCACGCGGCTGCGGAACCCTGGCGGACGCGGGGGGCGCGGCGGTCGGGGCGGTCGCGGGGGAGCTGGCCGACCAAGCGGACTCGGCGGACCCGGCAAACTCGGCGGTCGCGGCGGTCGCGGCGGACTCAGCAGACCCGGCCGGCGCCCCGTCGCCGCCCTCCTCCTCCCCCCGGAACCACCCCTCGGGCACCGTCACGGCCGCCAGCCGCTTGCGGAGCTCGGCACACCGGGCGGTGGCCCGTTCGTGGTCGTCGCGGGCCCAGGCCAGCGCCTCCGGTTCGGCCGGGTCCGGGCCACCGGGTTCGCCTCCGCGCAGGCGTTCCGCCGCCCGGTGCTGCTCGCGGACCATCAACTCCAGCCGGTGGACGAGCTCCTGTCGTCCGCCGGGCCGCCGGTCATGGGCGGCGGCGGACGCCGAGTAGAGCGCGGCCGCCCGGACCGACACCTGCTCGGCGAACCGGGCGCCGTGCAGCGCGGCGAGGTCCGCGAGCAGCGACTCCACCACGTCCCACGGCGGGATCTCCACTCCGTCGACGCAGGACCGCATGCCCGCCGGGTCGCGCCGGGCGAAGACCCCGTACCATCCGCGTCCGGGGTCCAGGCGCGCCACCAGATCCCGCAGGTAATGTGCGAACGCCCCTACTTCGTAAGCCTGCTGATGCACCGTCATCGTCGCCCTCGCCAACTGTCGACCGGAGCCTTCCAGTCCGGAGGCATTCGACCGCAGGCGTGTTACGGGACTGCTACGCGCAGCTTTCGGGCACGCTGCGGCGGGAGCGCGACCCCCGGCCGTGCGCCCCCTTCACGCTCCGGCGACGGTGAGGGTGGGGGTGACAGTGACCGGGCTCAGAAGGTGACGGCAATCCCGGTGTGCGGGCGCTTGCCGAGCCGGGCGATCGTCGCCGGCCAGTCGACGAGCCAGAACTTCCAGGTGTACTTGCGGGCCAGCAGCTTGCGCGCCGCGCGGGTGCCGTCCTCGTCGAGGAGCTTCGCCGTACCCTCCGCGCTGGGGGCTCCTTCGGCGATCCTGCCGCGTACGTCGCAGACGGTGACGACGACCTTGTCGTTGTTGCGCAGCCGCTTGACCTTCCACGAGTCGGAGCGGGTCCAGATGTACAGCGCGTCACCCTCGGCGGCGGCCCAGACGGGTGTGGCGACGGGTGTGCCGTTCTTCCGGTACGTGGTCAGGCTGACGTATTCGCTGCGTGCGAAGTCCTGGAGAGTCACGGCGCGACCCTACGCGCACCAGGGGGCGTCCCGCCGGTCAGGGTCGCCGGCACACCGCCTCCCGCCGAGCGGGGACGCCCACTCCTCCCCCGGCCCTACGCGATCAGCGGCGCCGCCGCCGGTTCCAGCGCGCAGCGGCCGAGGATCTCGTCCATGGAGAGGCCCAGCGCACCGGCGAGGGCGGCCACGGTGAAGAAGGCGGGGGTGGGGGCGCGACCGGTCTCGATCTTCCGGAGGGTCTCCGCGGAGATTCCGGCGCTCGCGGCGACGGCGGCCATGCTGCGCTCGCCGCGCGCCTGGCGGAGCAGTGCGCCGAGACGTTCGCCGCGCAGGCGCTCTTCGGGTGTCAGAGGGGTACGGACCATGCGGCCATCGTACTACGGAATGCCATTTCTATACCGTCATTACTATACCGCTTCTACCGGTATAGTAATGGGCATGGTGCACATCAAGACGGACACACATATCGAAGCGATGCGCGAGGCCGGCCGGGTCGTCGCGCAGATCCTGACCCGTGCGCGGGAGGTGGCGGCGGTCGGCGTGACGCCCCGCCAACTGGACGAGGCGGCCCGCGAGGTGCTCGGCAGGGCCGGAGCCTCCTCGCCGTTCCTGAACTACAAGCCGCACTTCGCGCCCACCCCCTTCCCGGCCGTCATCTGCGTCTCGGTCAACGACGCGGTCGTGCACGGCATCCCCTCGGCCGAGCCGCTGCGGGACGGGGACCTGGTCAGCGTCGACACGGGTGCCCTCCTCGACGGCTGGGCCGGTGACTCGGCGATCAGCTTCATCGTGGGCGAGGCCCGCCCCGCCGACACCCGGCTCATCGCCACCGCGAACCAGGCCCTGGAGGCCGGGATCGGCGCGGCCGTGGTGGGCAACCGGATCGGCGACATCGCCCACGCGATCGGCACGGTCTGCCGCACGGCGGGCTACGGCATCCTGGAGGGCTACGGCGGCCACGGGATCGGCCGGTCCATGCACGAGGACCCGTCCGTGCCGAACGAGGGGCGGCCGGGACACGGTATGCCACTGCGGCACGGGATGGTCCTGGCGATCGAGCCCATGCTGATCGGCGGTGGCGGCGACGAGTTCCGCCACGACGAGGACGGCTGGACGCTGCGGACGACCGACGGCAGCCGGGCCTCGCACGCCGAGCACACCGTGGCGATCACGAACGACGGCCCGCGCATCCTGACCGCGCTGTGACCGCCGTACGGGCAGCCCTTCTATGAGCGCCCGACGAACTCCGCGGCCAGTGCCGCTCCCCGGCTCCGCGCCAGCGCGCGGCTCTCGATCGGGGAGACGCGGGAGTTCTTGAACGCGATGTACGTGACGTCGGACCCGGCGCCTCCGGTCGAGGGGTCGGGATCGATGCCCAGGGCCTTCGCCATGGCGTACGACGCCTCCCCGATGATGCCTGTGGGACCGGTGTCGCCGATCACGCCGTACCGCACCCGGTCCCGGTACACGACGGCTACGACACTGCCGCCGCTCAGCCCCGATTTCCGGTAGTCCCACACCTTGCTCGGGGCGGGTACGACCACATAGGGGAGCGCGGCCGAGTCCAGGGGTTCTCCCCGGGAGCTCTGGAACGCGGTCTCCGGCAGGAAGTAGGGGTCGGTCTTCCGGTTGCAGGCCTTCGTCCGGCGGCCGTCGCAGTCGATGTCCATGTCCGCCGTCCAGAAGACGGCGTCCGTGGTGCCGCAGACGGGGACCGTGGCCTTGGCGCTGCCGCTGTCCGTGCGGTAGGCGCCTTTCGAGATCCGGGCGCAGGCGCGGACCTCGGCCAGGAGTTCGGCGGCGGTCGCCTCCCTCTCGTCCACTCCGGGGGCGGTCGCCTCGGCCGCTTCCGGCGGCTCCTGGCCGGTCCCGGTGCCGGGGCCCGTCCCGGGGCCGGTGGCGGAGGCGGGCAGGGCCGCCGCTGCGAGGAGCACGGCGCCGCAGGCGGCGGATGTCAGGGCGAGCATGCGGGTGCGCATGGTGCGGAAGGACCCTTTCCGTAGACCGGGGGCCCGTACGGGCCCCCGGTTGCGCCACAAGGCCGCAGGGCCGGCACCGCGCGCTGTGTCGCGCGCCACCGGCCCCGCCGCCCCTGCTTCGTCCGGCCGGCTCAGTGACCGCCGCCCGGGTGCACCACCATGGCCGAGCCGCCGCCCCGGCGCACCTTTTCCGCCGCCGCCAGCCAGCGGCCGCCGGGCAGCCGCTGTACGCCGGTGGCGGCTCCGATCTCCGGGGTCCGCCTGAAGACGTGGCCGAGCTTCTCCAGCTCGGCGCGGACCGGGCTGTTCCACAGGTCCGGCTCGATCTGCGTCGTCGGCGTGTTGCGCTGGCTGGCGCGCGGCGCGGCGATCGCGTCGACCAGCGGGAGTCCCCGGTCCAGGTGTCCGGTCAGCGTCTGGAGCACGGTCGTGATGATCGTGGCTCCGCCCGGGGAGCCGAGGGCGAGCACGGGCTTGCCGTGCCGGAGCACGATGGTCGGGGAGATCGACGAGCGCGGGCGCTTGCCCGGTCCCGGGAGGTTCGGGTCGTGCACGGCCGGGTCGGCGGGAGCGAAGGAGAAGTCGGTCAGCTCGTTGTTGAGCAGGAAGCCGCGGCCGGGCACGGTGATGCCGCTGCCTCCGGTGGACTCGATCGTCAGGGTGTAGGCGACGACGTTGCCCCACCTGTCGGCCGTCGTCAGGTGGGTGGTGTTCTCACCCTCGTACGTGGCCGGGGCCGGGGCGCCGCCGCTGCCGCACCGCTCGGGGTCGCGCGGGTCGCCCGGCGGCAGCGGGCTGGTCAGCGCCTTGTCGTCCCGGATCAGGCACTCCCGCGCATCGGCGAACCGCTGGCTCAGCAGTTCCTTGGTGGGGACGTCCTCGAAAGCGGGGTCGCCGACCCAGCGGCCCCGGTCGGCGAACGCGATCCGGCTCGCCTCGATGAACCGGTGCAGATACCGGCCCCGGTCCGCCCGGGAAAGGTCGGTGGACTCCAGGATGTTGAGGGCCTCGCCGACGCTGGTGCCGCCGGACGAGGAGGGGGCCATGCCGTAGACGTCCAGGCCCCGGTAGCGGACCTTGGCCGGGTCCTGGCGCAGGGTCCGGTAGGACGCGAGATCGCCCCGGGTCAGATCGCCGGGCCGCACCACACGGGTGGCGTCCGGGTCGACGGGCGGCCTGCGCACGGTGCGCACGATGTCGTCGGCCAACTCGCCCCGGTACAGCTCTCCGACGCCCCTGCGGCTGAGCTTCTCGTACGTACGGGCCAGGTCGGGGTTCTTGAACACCGAGCCGACGACGGGGAGTTCGCCACCGGGCAGGAACAGCTTCGCGGAGGCCGGGAAGTCGGCGAATCGGGCCTGGTTGGAGGCGGTCTGCGAGCGGAAGGTGTCATCCACGACGAAGCCGTGCCGGGCCAGGCGCTCGGCCGGTTTCAGCAGCGTACGCAGCGACTTGGAGCCCCATGCGTCGAGCGCCCGCTCCCAGGTGGCCGGGGTGCCGGGCGTGCCGACGCCGAGGCCGCTGGTCATGCCCTCCTCGAAGGGGATCGGCGTGCCGTTCTCCAGGAACAGGGAGGCGTCCGCGCTGCGGGGTGCCGTCTCGCGGCCGTCGATGGTCCGCACGGTGCGCTTCTCGGCGTCGTAGTGGACGAGGTAGCCGCCGCCGATGCCCGCCGAATACGGTTCCGTCACACCGAGCGCCGCCGCGGTGGCCACGGCCGCGTCCACCGCGTTGCCGCCCTTGCGCAGCACCTCGATCCCGGCGGCCGAGGCGTCCCGGTCGACGCTCGCCACCGCTCCCCCGTGGCCCACCGCCACCGGGGACTTGGGCGGCGCGGGACGCGGGGCGGCGGATGGAGCCGAGGCCTCCGGGGCGGCGGCCCCCAAGGAGGCGACCACGGCGAGGACGGCCAACAGCGAGGTGCTCCGAGCGACGGAACGGCGCATACGTACCTCCGGTCAACGGATCTCCGCCGCAGGGTAGCCCCGGGGAACCCGGACCGTCAGGACCGCCTCGAACGGTTACCCGAATGACCGGTACCATGCGCGCCTATGACGGACGACGTGCGCAACATCGTGCTGGGCGTGCTAGCCGCCGGGATCAGCGCCTCGCTGGGCTGGCTCGCCCGGACCTGTCTCTGGCGGTGGGGGCTCCGCCGCAAGCAGGCATTCTTCGGGCTGCCGGCGAACTCCGCGTGTCTGCTGGTCGTCAACCGCTACGCGGGCGCCGAGGGGTCGGTGCACCGCTACGACGCCTTCGCCCTGCTCGAACTCTCCGCGCTCATCAAGGACTGCGCGGCACACGCGCAGATCGTCACGCACGACACGGCCCAGCAGGGGTTCGGGGAGCGTACGGAGTTCTGCGTCGGCGGTCCGACGTCCAACCAGCGGATGGCGGCGCATCTGCGGACCCTGCTGCCCGGGGTACGGATCAACGTCGAGCAGGACCCGGGCCCGGACCGGGTGGCGTTCCAGATCGGCTCCGAGCGCTACCGGCTGGAGCCGGGGACCTCGGAGTACGTCCTGCTCGCGCGGCTGACGGGTGGTCAGGATGCCCGCCCGGTCTTCCTGTTCTGCGGTCAGCGGGCCATCACCAACCAGGCGGCCACCCGTTATGTCGCCCGCAACCACGAGAAGCTGCGCCGCAAGCACGGCGACAAGTCGTTCTGCCTGCTGCTGAAGGTCGTCAACTCCCAGGCGTACGGCCCCGATGTGGTCGAGCTCGTCGGCGATGTGACACGCGAGGCCCAGGCCCCCGTGCCCAGCACGCCCGCCTCGCACCGGGCGGCCGGCTGACCGGACCCGCCCTCAGCGGCGCAGCCGCGCCCGGCCGGCCGCCACCATCGCGGTGATCTCGCCGATCCTGAACGGCCGGGCCAGCAGCACCACCCCGAGCAGCAGCGTGAGGACCCCGGCGCCGGCGGCCGCCACGTCCCCGGCGCCCTCCGCGGCGCGTGCCGCGCCGTACGCCGGCGCACCGGCGGCCAGGCAGGCGGCGATCAGGCGGACGTGCGTACCGAGGGTCGGCGACCGCAGCAGGGACCCGGCCCCCGGGAGCCGGCGGGACAGGACGTACCCGGTGACGGCGAATCCGGCGAAGAAGGCCACCGTGCTCGCCCCGGCCATCCCGGTCACCGCCCAGCGCGCCGGCAGCAGCAGGTACGCGGCGACCGAGAGGCCCGCCTGGACGGCGACGATCACCAGGTTGAGGAGAAAGGGGGTGCGGGTGTCGCTCATCGCGTAGAAGCCGCGGGAGAGGACGTACTGCCCGGAGAAGGCGATCAGCCCGGGGGCGAACGCGGCCATCATCCCGGCCATCACCGTGACGTCGGCGTCGGTGGCGCGCCCGTAACCGAAGACGGAGCCGATCACCCACGGCGCGAGCACCAGCAGGGCGGTGGCGGCGGGCACCACGACGGCGGCGCTGGTGCGCAGGGCGTACGCGAGGTCGCGCCGCAGCCCCGCGAGGTCGCCGTCGGCCGCGGCCCGGCTCATCCGGGGCATCAGCGCGGTGACCAGCGAGACCGTGATGATGCCCTGCGGGACGACCCAGAGCTGATAGGCGTAGCTGTACGCGGTGTAGCCCGCCCCGCCCGCGACGCCCTGGTCGACGGCGTGCTGCCCGGTGGCGGTGGAGAGCCGGGTGACGACCCAGTAGGCGAGCTGGTTGGTGAGGACCAGCAGCACCAGCCAGCCGGCCGCGCGCATCGGCCGGGTCAGTCCGCTGCCGCGCCAGTCGAACCGGGGCCGCCAGCGGAACCGGGCGGCGCGCAGGGCGGGGATCAGGGCGAGGGTCTGGACGGCTATGCCGGCGGTGGTGCCCCAGCCGAGAAGGTGGGCGTCCATCGCGGAGAGGGTGCCGTCGGAGTTCGCGGCGACGCCGATGTAGAGCCCGAACACCCCGATGATCACCAGGTTGTTGAGGACCGGGGTCCACATCATCGCGCCGAACCTGCCGCGGGCTCCGAGGACCTGGCCGAGCAGGGTGAAGAGCCCGTAGAAGAGGATCTGCGGCAGGCAGTAGCGGGCGAGGGCCACGGTCAGTTCGGCCTGGCGGTCGTCGTAGTCCGTGTAGAGCCCGACGATGAGGGGCGCCGCCGCCACGGCGAGCGCGGTGAGCGCGAGCAGAGCGACGGCGCACAGGGTGAGCAGTCGGTCGGTGTACGCCGCTCCCCCGTCGGCGTGCTCCTTGGCGGCCCGGACCAGTTCGGGCACGAAGACCGCGTTGAGCGCGCCGCCGATGAGCAGGATGTACAGGATGTTGGGCACGGTGTTGGCGACCGCGTAGCCGTCGGCGGTCAGGCCGGTGCCGAGTGCGGCGACGACGACGGCCGAGCGGACGAAACCGGTGGCACGCGAGACGACGGAGCCGGCCGCCATCACGGCCCCGCTGCGCAGCACCGAGGCGGACCGGGCCGGGGGGCCGGTGGTGCTGTCGACGATCATGCTCACTGCTGGTCTCCCATGGGTCCGAGGTGCTGGCCGACGGTGGAGCGTACTTGGGGACCGAGGGGGCGCCCCGGTCCGGGTTTTCCGGGAACGGACGGAACCGGACATGAGGGAAAACGCCTCTCCCTTACCGAGTGCATCTGCCCTGGAGGTTTTTCCGTTGAGTTCCGCACGCCCGCGCATCCGTCGCTCCGCCCCGGCCGGCCGCCGGTCCCAGCTCGCCCTGACCGGATCCGCCGCGCTGCTCGCCGCCGCGCTCACCGCGTGCTCGGGCGGCGCTTCGAGCTCCGCCGTCGCATCGGGCGGGAACGACGAGAAGCCTGAGACCAGCATCTCGGTGAATCTCACGGGCAAGGCGGCGACGCCCGGCGAGCCGGTGAAGGTGACGCTGGCGCAGGGGAAGCTGAAGGCCGTGTCGGTGACGGCCGGCGAGGGCGGTGCGCTGGCCGGGAAGATATCCGCCGACGGCCGGACCTGGATATCCGAGCGGGTCGCCGCGCCGGGCACCGCGTACACGGTGGAGGTGCAGGACGCGGACGGCGGCAGCGACCGGGCGGCGTTCGCCACCGCCGAGGCCGAGAAGGTCAACAAGCTTCTCCTGGCGCCGGGAAAGAACACGACCGTGGGCATCGCGCAGCCGCTGTCCGTCGTCTTCGACCACCCCGTGAAGGACAAGGCGGCCGTCGAGAAGGCCCTGAAGGTCTCGACGTCCAACGACACCGAGGGCTCCTGGGGCTGGCTCCAGGACTACTCGGGCAAGGACCGCGTCGACTGGCGGCCCAAGGAGTACTGGAAGCCCGGCACGAAGGTGACCCTGGACGCGCAGCTGAACGGCGTCGACACGGGTACGGCCGGCGGCTGGTTCGTCCGCGACTACTCGACGACGTTCACGATCGGCGCGGCCCAGGTGGTCGAGGTCGACCTCGACCGGCACCGGATCTCCCTGCACCGGGACGGGAAGCAGGTTCTGGACATCCCGATGTCGGCGGGCACCCCGGGGGGCGAGAAGGCCTCCTGGCGGGGCACGGCGGTCCTGATGTCGAAGGAGGGCACCATCAACATGCGCTCCGAGACGGTGGGCCTCGGCGACGCCTACGACAAGATGGTCGACTACTCGATGCGGCTGACCTGGTCGGGGATGTACGTGCACGCGGCCCCGTGGAACGCGGGCTATTTCGGCCAGGCCAACCGGAGTTCGGGCTGCGTCGGGATGAGCGACGCCAACGCCGCCGCCCTGTACGGGCAGGTGCGGGTGGGCGACCCGTTCGAGATGACCGGCACGGAGGCCAAGGGCACGGTCGCCGAGGGCAACGGGTACGGCGCGTGGAACCTCTCGTGGGCCGACTGGTCGGCCAAGAGCGCCCTGAAGTGACCCGGCGGCGCCCGCTCGGGCCCGGAACACGCTACTGACGCCACGTCCAACAATCGTTACCCTCACGCAACACACCGGGTGGTTACCAGCAGTAAACAACCGGGGTTACCGTCGGGTCACTTTGCACTGACACGCGTGAGGAGTGACCCCGTGGCACGTCCGAAACCGGCACTGCGCACCACCGCTTCGATCACCACCGCCGTCGTCCTGTTCGCCGGGGGCGCGCTCGGCGCCGCCCCGGCGGCGACCGCCGCCCCCGCCGTCGCGCCCGCGAGCACGACGGCCGAGGGCCTGACGTTCCACGACATCCCCGGTTCCGGCGGCATCACGCTCAAGGGCAATGTCTTCACCCCGGCGGGAGCCCCCGCCGGGGCCTCGGCCGGGGCGAAGCATCCGCTGATCGTCTTCCCGACGAGCTGGGCCATGCCGCAGATCGAGTATCTGGCACAGGCCCAGAAGCTCGCCGACTCCGGTTATGTCGTGGTGAGTTACACCTCGCGCGGCTTCTGGCTCTCGGGCGGGAAGATCGAGGTGGCCGGCCCGCCGGACATCGCGGACGCCTCCGCCGTCATCGACTGGGCGCTGGAGCACACCTCCGCCGACCCGGACCGCATCGGCATGGGCGGTGTCTCCTACGGCGCGGGCATCAGTCTGCTGGCGGCCGGGCACGACCCGCGCATCAAGGTGGTCGCCGCGCTCAGCGGCTGGGCCGACCTGATCGACTCGATCTACAGCGGCCGCACCCAGCACGTACAGGCCGCCGCCCTGCTCGGCGGTCTGGGCCTGGTCACCGGACGCCCCAGCGACGAACTGACGCGGACGCTCAAGGACTTCCTCAGCTCCGACCTGGACAAGGAGCCGGAGCTGATCGCCTGGGGGAAGAAGCGCTCCCCCTCGACGTATCTGGACCGGATCAACGCCAACGGCGCGGCGATCATGATGGGCAACGCCTGGGGCGACACGCTCTTCCCGCCCAATCAGTACGCCTCGTTCTACGACAAGCTCACCGGCCCCAAGCGGCTGGAGTTCCGCCCCGGCGACCACGCCACCGCCGAGGCCACCGGTCTGCTCGGGCTGCCCAACGACACCTGGACGAGCACCCGCCGCTGGTTCGACCGCTACCTCAAGGGCGAGCGCAACGGCATCGACACCGAGCAGCCCGTTCAGCTCAAGTCCCGCAACCACAAGGGGTACGAGGGCTACCCGGACTGGAAGTCCGTGGGCGCGGTGAAGAACCGGATCCCGCTGGACGGCACCAAGAAGGTGTGGGCGAATATCGACTCCGGTGCGAACGGCGGCATCTCGATCCTGTCCAACGCGCTGGACCAGTTCCTCCAGCTGCCGCCGATGGTCTCCGTACCCCTGCTGCCGCGCACCTTCGCGAGCGTGTGGCAGTCGGAGCGGTACGCCACCGAGCAGCGGATCCGGGGCACCTCCGCGCTGCACACCACGGTCACCAGCACGAAGCCGAGCGGCACCCTCGTCGCGTATCTCTACGACGTGGGGCCGCTCGGTATCGGCAAACTGGTCAGCAACGCTCCGTACACCTTCCACGGGCAGACGCCGGGCCGGCCGTTCCCCGTCGACCTGGAGCTGTACTCCACGGCCTACGACGTCCCGGCCGGTCACCGGCTCGCCCTGGTGATCGACACCGTCGATCCGCTGTACATCGAGCACAACCCGACCGGCGCGCAGCTGACCTTCTCCTCGCCCGGCACGGACCCGAGTCATCTCTCGGTCCCGCTGCGCGAGAAGTGATCACCGACTGCTGCCGGGCGGGCAGGGCCCGACTACTGCCTTCCCGGCAGCAGCGTCCCCCGTTCGGCCGGGGCCACCCCCACCGCCTTCGTCTTCGGATCGCGCCGCTGACGACGGGCCACCCAGGTGGCGAACCACGAGAGCAGCATGCACATCCCGATGTAGATCGGAGAGATCACCATCACGACGGGGATGAAGGGAAGATCGTAGTCGAGATTCGACGCGATCAGCTTTCCGGCGTGGAGGAATTCCTCGTAGGTGATCAGATAGCCCAGTGAGGTGTCCTTGAGCGCGACCACCAGCTGACTGATGATGGTCGGCAGCATCGCGCGTACGGCCTGGGGGGCCAGGACGAACGTGGTGACCTGCGTCTTGCGCATGCCGAGCGCGTACGCGGCCTCGCGCTGGCCCCGGTCCACGGAGTTGATCCCGGTGCGGAAGACCTCGGCGAGTACGGAGCCGTTGTAGAGCGTCAGCCCGGCGACCAGGGCGGGCAGCGGCTGGACCTTCAATGCCACGAAGATGAAGAAGATCATCACCAGTACCGGCATGGCCCGGAAGAACTCGACCAGCAGGGTGGAGATCCAGCGCAGCACCCGGTGTTCGGAGAGCCGGCCGACCGCGAGGAGCGCGCCCAGGGCGAGCGAGAGGACCGCGGCGTACGCGAACGCCTTGAGGGTGTTGCCCAGCCCGCGCAGCAGCAGTTCCTGGATGCCCTTGTACGCGAAGGGCGTCCACTTCTCGGAGGTGAACTGGTCGGTGTCGAGGAGCAGGTAGACGATCCAGCCGAACAGCGCCACGATCACCGCCGTCGAGGCGATCCCGTACATCAGGTGCCGTTTGCGGGTCACCGGTCCGGGGATGTCGTAGAGCGCGGTGGCCGCGGGCAGCGACGGCCTGCGGGTGAGGGTCTTGGTCATCGTGCCACTCCCCAGCGCTTCTCCATCACGTTGAACACCGCGCTGATGGTCAGGGTGATGATCAGGTAGCCGACGGCGATCCAGATGAAGGACCAGATGATGCTGTAGCCCAGCTCGTTGAGCGTCTTGTAGGTGCCGAGGAGTTCGGTGACGCTGAACGCCCCGGCGATCGCGGAGTTCTTCGCCAGCGCGATGAGGGTCGAGCCGACCGGCGAGATCACCGACCGGAACGCCTGGGGCAGCACCACGGTGCTCAGGGTCTGGCCGAAGTTCATGCCGAGGCTGCGGGCGGCCTCGCCCTGGCCCTTGGGCACGGTGTTGATGCCGGAGCGCAGCACCTCGCAGATGAAGGCGGAAGTGTAGCAGCCGAGCGCCAGCACCGCGAAGACCTGGAACGGCAGGACGAGCCCGAACCGCGGCAGGCCGAGCAGGACCGCGAAGAACAGCAGCGTCAGCGGGGTGTTGCGGAGCACGGTGACCCAGACCGTGCCCAGCACCCGGAAGGAGCCGACGGGCGCGACCCGGAAGGACGCCATCAGGAAGCCGAGGACGAGCGCCAGCGCGGAGGCGTAGACGGTCAGCTCGACGGTGCCGAGGAAGCCCTTGCCGTAGAGGGAGAAGTTCTCTGTCAGTACATCCATGGGTGGGGCCGTCCCCTCAGTTCGCCGGGTAGCGGTCGATGGGAGGCGGGGTCGGCGCGGGTGCTCCGGAGAGACCCAGCGTCGCTTCGTACGCCTTGTTCCAGTTGCCGTCCCGCTCGTTGGCCTCCAGCGCGTCGTCGAGCGCGTCGCGCAGCGCGTTGTCGTCGCGCGGTACGCCGATGCCGTACGGCTCCTCGGAGAAGGACTTGCCGACGACCTTCAGCTCGTCGGGCGCCTTGGCCGCGAAGCCGAGCAGGATCGCGTCGTCGGTGGTGACGGCGTCGACCTGGAGGGTGAGGAGGTTGTCGACGCAGATCGAGTACGTGTCGTACGCGACGAGCGTCGCCTCGGGATAGTCGGCGGCGATGCGCTGGTAGGGCGTGGAGCCGGCCGCCGAACAGACGGTCTTGCCCGCCAGGTCCTGCGGCCCGTTGATGTCGTCCTCGTCGGCACGCACCAGCAGCCCCTGGCCCGCCAGGTAGTACGGGCCGGCGAAGCCGACGAGCTTCTTGCGCATGTCGTTGATGGTGTAGGTGCCGACGTAGTAGTCGATCTGGCCGTTCTGCAGGGCCGTTTCGCGGTTGGCGGAGGCGATCGTGCGGAAGCGGATCGTCTGCGGTTCGAAGCCGAGCGAGGCCGCCACCATCCGGGCGATCTCGATGTCGAAGCCGAAGTAGATCCCGCTCGCCGGGTCCTTCTCCCCCAGGTACGGCTGGTCCTCCTTGGCGCCGACCACCAGATGGCCGCGCCTCTTCGCCTTGGTCCAGGTGCGGGAGCCGGGCAGTTCGAAGCCGGTGTCGACCTGGTACACCGGCAGGGCCTCGGGCTTGGGCCCTTTGACCGGCGGGCTGCCGTCCTTGCCGCAGCCCGCGGCGAGTGCGGCGAGCAGCAGACCGGCAGCGAGGGCGGCGGCCCTGCCCGTACACGTGTTCCTCGTGCGCAACATGGAAACCCCCTCAGTGCTTGAGGATCTTGGACAGGAAGTCCTTCGCACGGTCGCTCGACGGGGACGTGAAGAAGTCCTCCGGGGTGCGGTCCTCGACGACGCAGCCGTCGGACATGAACACGACGCGGTTGGCCGCCGAGCGGGCGAAGCCCATCTCGTGGGTGACCACGACCATGGTCATGCCGTCCCGGGCGAGCTGCTGCATGACCTCCAGGACCTCGTTGATCATCTCCGGGTCGAGCGCCGAGGTGGGCTCGTCGAAGAGGAGCGCCTTGGGGTCCATGGCGAGGGCGCGGGCGATGGCCACGCGCTGCTGCTGGCCGCCGGAGAGCTGGGCGGGGAACTTGTCGGCATGGGCGGCCAGGCCGACCCGTTCCAGCAGCTCGCGGGAGCGCCGGTCGGCCTCGTCCTTCTTGCGCCTGCGGACCTTGAGCTGCGCCAGCGAGACGTTGTCGAGCACGGTCTTGTGGGCGAAGAGGTTGAACGACTGGAAGACCATGCCGACTTCGGCACGGAGCTGGGCCAGGCCCTTGCCCTCCGCGGGAAGAGGTCTGCCGTCGATCGTGATGCTGCCGGACTCGATCGTCTCCAGCCGGTTGATCGCCCGGCACAGGGTGGATTTCCCCGAGCCGGAGGGGCCGATGACCACCACCACCTCCCCCCGGCCGACCGTGAGATTGATGTCCTGAAGTACGTGCAACTCTCCGAAATGTTTGTTGACGTCCCTCAGTTCGATCAACGGATCGACGGCCATGCGCTGCCCTACCCACTTGTCGCTGTGTCGAGGTCAGCGCAAACTATCCATCCCGAAAAGGGACTTCGCACCCGACACGCGTGAATGGAGCAAAAGGCTTTTTATCTAGATAAGGCGGGGAGGTGGAGGACCGGCCGACTCCGGGCTCAGCCCTCCGCGGACTCCGCGTACACCTGGGAAAGCTCCGGGCTGCCCGCCATCGCCCAGTCGAGACCGGCGGCGACGACGTCGATCTCCCGCCCGGACTCCAGCCGCACCACGGGCTGACCGCTCGGCCAGATGTCCCAGGCCGCACCGGGGACGGTCCGCACGATCACCGTGCCGAGATAGAGACCGGCGTCGTTGCCGAGCCAGGGAAGTTCCTCGGGGTCGTCGCGCCAGCGGGGCGGCAGCTGGTCGAGCGCGGCCAACGAGGCGGGGGTGTCGTCGAGTTCGAGTCCGTGCTGCCCCGCCCGGACACGCAGCAGTTCACATTCGGCGAGCAGCTCGGCCACACCGTCGGGGTCTGCCCCGACGGCGGCGGCGAGCCCGCCTCCCTGCGTACCACCCTGACGCTTACGCCAGTTGTCCAAGAAAGGGATGTTCATACCACTAGGGTCCCATCCCGGCCGACTTCCGCACCACAGGGCGCGCGGGCTCCCGCGGATGCCGGAAGCCGGTGAGGGCGCCGCCCTTGCGGACGACGCCCTCACCGGTCTCTCGCCTTTCTCAGGCTCAGGCGAATGCCTTGACGGTCCGCCAGTCGACGGACAGGACGATCTTCACCGGACCGTTGGTGTTCGTCTTCGACGGGTGATAAACGCGTGTCTTCCCGTCCGACCCGAAGCGGGCCCACATGTCGGGGATCCGGTCACCGTTCAGGTCCGGGACGCCGACGAGCGCAGAGATGTTCGTCTCGGTCCAGTTGTTCCCGTACGGGACATCCCCGTCCCGGGAGTTGGCCGCCGTGGTGAGCGACACCAGGTTCACGCTGCCCGCGACCGTGCCCGGCTTCCCGTGGCGGACGTACATGTTGCCGTTGTCGCGGTTGCGCCACAGCAGGTCGGGCGTGCCGTCCAGGTCGATGTCCGCCACGTTGACGATCTCGCGGATGGCCCAGGCGTCGGCGTTCATCCGGGTCGCCTGCTGGAAGCCGGCACCGGTGTAGCCGGTGAGCGCCCAGAACGTCGTCCCGGTCCTCACGAACAGCTCAGGCAGCTTGTCGCCGGTCACGTCCCCGACCGCCTTGATCTGATCCCAGGCCGCCGGGTCCGGCGTGTTGGACGGCAGCCGCACCCGGAGCCGCTTGTCGACGTTGAAGCTGCCGTAGCCGTCGCCCGGGTAGAGCCAGAAGCCGCCGTCGGGGGTCCGGGCGAACAGGTCGGTGACACCGTCACCGGGGTAGGCGTCCGAGTGCTTGGCGATCAGGGCCGCTTTCCCGGTGGCGGGGTCGTACCAGTGGCCAGAAGGGTTGAGCTTGCCGTCCGTCGTGTACGAGGCGGCGAGGGAGCCGTAGATCTCACCGTCCACGTCGCCCGGGAAGGTGCGCAGATTGCCGGACGCGTCGACGATCAGCAGGTCGGGCCGTCCGTCACCTCCGGTGTCGCCGGGACCGTCGGCCGCGTCGCGTGGCGGCACGTAGAAGTGGTGGTCGGTGCGTTCACTGCGGTTGCCGACCGCGTCGTAGGCGTACACCAGGAGATAGGTGGGGCCGGAGTGCGGGGGCTTCAGGTCGGACACAGTAGCGGTGCCTGAAGAGGCCGTCACCTCCTTGGTGTTGAGACCCTGGAAGGAGTAGCTGAACTTGGTCGCACCACTGGCCTTGAAAGTGATGGCACCCGTCCCGCCGAACTTGACCGTCGCCCAGGTCGCTCCGTCGGACGTCGCCTCCGGGAACACGTCGCTGGTGACGTCGGGGGCCGGCGGCGCGGAGGCGTCGATCGTCACACGACAGGGTTCCGTGCCCACAGGGAAGAAGGTGGAGACGGTGCCCGCCGAGTCCTCGGAGCGTACGTCCCATGAGTAGGTCGTCTTGTCGGCCAGGCTGCTGGAGGGAATGGTCAGCGAGCCCCTGCCGCTGCTCAGACTGGTCACGAGGGTTCCGGCGGGGACCGCCGCGCCTGTCTTCCAGAAGCGGAAGCGCAGACCCTTCAGGTTGCCGTCGGGGTCGGTGGCGGTCGCTGCCAGGACGATGTTGGTCTTCGCGACGGTACGACCGGCCCCCGGACCGGGCACACAGGCGCCACCGGGCGAGGTCGTACCGCTTGTCGGCTGATTGGGCTTGCGGTTGTACACGACTTCCAGTTCCGCGGACTTCGCCGAGAACTTTCGCCAGGTGTAGGAGTCCTTGGCCGATTCGGTGACGGCCTTCATGCCGAGGGTGAGGGTCGACCACCCCTTGTCGGCGGCCTGCTGAGCCGCGTTCTTCACGCTGTAGTTCACATACGCGTCGGAGCAGGAGGAGCTGTAGCCGAAGGCGAAGGACCGCTTGCCCTGGGAAGTTCTCCAGCTCGGCTGCTTGTTCCAGGTGGTGCCCGAGGAGATGGCGCCGGTCAGCGAGAGCTCGTACTCACGCTTCGTGCACGACCAGGCGTAGTTGTTCAGGACCTTGAACGCCGCGCTGGTGATGACGGCGCCCTTGAGCGAGCTGGAGTAGCCCATTCGCCAGAAGGCCCGAGCGGTGCCCCCGGTGTCCTTCTCGTAGCCGACCCGGGCGTCGGAGGTACCGGAGTTGAAGTTGGTGCCGTTGTAGAAGCTGGTGTTGGGGTGCGGTTTGTAGGCGGTCGTCCACGCCTTCCAGCCGGTCTTGATGGTCGGGTCCAGGAAGACGGGGAAGCGGACATCCTCGCCGGCGAGCAGTCCACTGCCGGCGATGTCCAGCCGCAGCCGGGCACTACCGGTGCCCTCACCGTCCAGGCGGGTCGCAAGCGGGCTCTGTCGCGCGCCGGGCTCGATGCCTCCCAGGCCGGAAAGGTTCAGCACATCGGTGGTGGTGGCCACGGCGGTGCGGGCGGTGGCGTCCGGGGTCTCG
This sequence comes from Streptomyces sp. NPDC048142, assembly GCF_043202835.1. Lineage (NCBI taxonomy): Bacteria > Bacillati > Actinomycetota > Actinomycetes > Kitasatosporales > Streptomycetaceae > Streptomyces > Streptomyces sp. NPDC048142. Next base: position 17,167 of record NZ_JBIDBC010000038.1, on the reverse strand, counting down.
GGGTCCTTGCCGGAGGAGTCCCAGCCGAAGGGAGTGGGGATCGCGGTGATCTCATCGCCGGTGTCGGCGTCGAGGACCAGGACCCCGTCGGTCCTCTCATCGTGGCGGAACACAGCTGTCTGCGAACGTAGCCCGTACGTCAGGAAGTTGGCGACCGCCGACTGTGCGGCGGCCTCCCGGTTCTTCACGATGAGCAGCTGGCCGAAACCGCCCTCCTCGCGGGCGACGAGGAGCAGGTCCACACCGGGCAGCACCTCGGAGTAGAGCGCGCGGGGACCGTCGAGCACCGGCTCGGGCAGCGGACCGGGCCAGGTGTACGCGATGGTGTGGCCGCCGACCTCCACCTCGGCCAGGACATGCTCGCCGGCGGGGGCGCGGTCGGCAGGACCGAGCAGCGGAAGCCGTGCGTGCGAGCGCTCCGCCCTGCCCTCACCCTGACGCGCGCCGTCGGCGCTGCCGCCGGAGAACCGCACCGGGACGGGGGCGTTGGCGGGACGGATGCTCAGCCCGTCGTCGGCCTCGCCCGTCCGCTTCAAGGTGGTGTCGATGGCCGCCCAGCGCCCCTGCTCGTCCTTCGCACGCTGGGGCAGCGCGTGGAACCGGGAGCGCCACTGACCGTTGGGCAGCGCCCAGGTCAGGGCGGTGGCGGTGGTGGCGGTGTCGACGAGGACCTTCTTGCCGCGGCGGAGCGCCTCGGCCATGGCGGCGCTCTCGTCGCGGGGTCCGGTGGAGGCCGGCTTGGCGACGGCGGTGCCGCCTCCGCCGGTTGCCGGGTGGTCGGTTCCGGGCAGCCACCAGGGCAGCAGCGCGGCGGTGAGTGCGGCCAGCAGGAGGCCGAGGGTGCACGTCAGCCTGGTGCGCGTACGCACGAAGGGGCTGAGGAGGCGAGGCGCGGACACTGCGGGCTACTCCCGTGGGGCCAGGCGGAAAGGGGGACAACACAGACAGCCCCGTTCGGCGGACCGCGGGGCAGAGGACGCCGAACGATCGCACAGGGACTGGGAGGAGCGTCCACCATGAGAAGTTCATTAATTCGTTACAGGTATGGGGAAAGTGAGGAGAGTGATAACGGATATCACCGCTATTGGCAGGTTATGACGGGGTGTTATGGCCGAACAGAACCAAAGTCAGGGGTATATGCCCGATCTGATGATCTGCAGGGCGGTCTACTGGATCTTGCCCTGTGAGGCAACTCACTCCCGAACCCCCGTCGTCACCTTCCGTGATCTTGATTAACGGGGCGCCTCTGTCGGAGAGTGCCGACCCATGCGCCTTTCACCGGGCGTGTGTTTCCCGGTGCTCGCGCACCTCGTTCCATTTTTCTGTTTATTCACGCCCGGGTGGGAGTCGACGCGTATGCGTGCTACAGGTCCGCTGTCCTGGCGGGGACGTGGCCGACCGGCCCTGACATCGTCAGGCCGAGCTCGGCGGCGTCGTGCCCGCATGTCGATCGTTCTGTTGATGTCTTCGACATTGATGGTGACGAGCCTGTCCGCCGAGGCGTGGGCCGTGCCCGGCCCCGGCATGAACCGGGAGGAGACGCAGCTCGAACTGCCGGACCTCCCGGAGAGCGACCCGATCGGTCAGGACGAGAGCGCCGAGACCAACCTGACCACCGCCGACGAGGTTCCGGTGGTTCCCTACGAGCCCCAGGCCGTCACCCCGTGGCAGGAGGACAGCGGCAGCGCCGACCTGACCGGCCTCGAACCCGGCGCCACCGTGCCCGTCGCCGACCTGCCGGTGGCCCTCGGCGTCCCCGAGGGCGGCGACGCGGCCGCCCTCGCCGGACAGTGGGGTGTGGCCCTCGCCGCGCCCGAGGCCTCCCAGGACGCGGGCGTCGCCGGGCTGATCATGCAGGTCACCCCGCCCGCCACCGCCGACCCGACCGCCGAGGTCGCGCTCAGCGTCGACTACACGGCCTTCGCCGACCTCTACGGCCCGCAGGCCGCAGACCGCTTCGGCCTCATGCTGCTGCCCGAGTGCGTGTACACCTCGCCCGGCAGCGGCGACTGCGCCCCCGACGAGGGCGGTGAGGGTACGGAGACGATGTCCTCCCCCGCCCCCGGCGAGGACACCTTCGAGGCGCTGCCCAGCGAGGTGGAGCTGCTGCCCGCCAAGGCGGCGCCGACCCGCACCACGGCCGCCAAGGACGTCTCGACCCGCCGCATCGTCACGGGCACCGTGCCCGTGGGCCAGCTGCTCGGCGAGCCGGACGCCTCCGCCGCCGAAGCGGACGGCGCGTCCGCCGGTTCCCGCGCCGACGGGGCCTCCGCCGACGCGGGCAGATCCTCCGTACGCCCCGCCGCCCTGCGTGCCGCGGCCTCTTCGGGCTCACGCGTCGTGGGCGCGCTGGACACCGGTGCCTCGGCGGCCGGTGACTACACGGCCACGCCGCTGCTGTCCTCGGGCTCCTGGTCCGCGGGCTCCTCGTCCGGCGCGTTCACCTACTCGTACCAGGTGCAGACCCCGGAGACCGGGGGCGGCCTGACGCCCAAGATCGGCCTCAACTACTCCTCGCAGTCCGTGGACGGCCGCACCTCCGCCACCAACAACCAGGCGTCGTGGATCGGCGACGGCTGGGAGTACGGCGCCGGCGCGATCACCCGGACCTACGCCGGCTGCACCCAGGACTCCAAGAAGTCGGGCTCGAACAACGCCACCCACCGGACGGGCGACCTGTGCTGGGGTTCCCAGAACGCGACGCTGTCGCTCGGCGGCATGACCACCGAACTCGTCTGGGACGAGACCGACGAGGTCTGGATCACCGCCAACGGTGACGGCTCCAAGGTCGAGCTGAAGAAGAACACCGACCTGAAGAACGGCGACGCGGACGGCGAGTACTGGGTCGTCACCACCCGCGACGGCACCGCTCACCACTTCGGGCGCCACCGTCTGCCCGGCTGGTCGGACAAGGGCACCACCACCACCGATGACGACGACCCGGTCACCAACTCGGTACTGACCGCGCCGGTGTTCGGCAACCATCCGGGCGAACCCTGCTACAAGGCGGGCAACTTCGCGGGCTCCTCCTGCACCGAGGCCTGGCGCTGGTCCCTCGACTACGTCGAGGACGCCCACGGCAACGCCATGTCCCTGTGGTGGGCGCGCGAGACCAACCACTACGCCAAGAACTTCAATTTCAAGGCACCGGTCTCCTACCACCGCGGCGGCTACCTCACCCGGATCGACTACGGCCAGCGCAAGGAGAAGCTCTTCTCCGCCCCGGCCCCGGCCCGCGTCAACTTCACGGTCGCGGAGCGGTGCTTCAAGGAGGGCTCCCTCACCTGTACCGAGGAGAACTTCACCGCCAAGGACCCGGGCAAGTTCCGCATCTGGTACGACACCCCGGCCGACCTCCGCTGCACCTCCGGCAAGATGTGCTGGAACGCGGCGCCCTCCTTCTTCTCCCGTAAGCGCCTCGACAAGATCACCACGTCGGCGCAGCGGCGCACGGACACCACCGCCCGCCAGGTGGTGGACGAGTACCAGCTCAATCAGAACTTCCCGACTCTCAAGACCGGCGCCAACACGGCCCTCTGGCTGGAGTCGATCACCCGCACCGGCTACGGACGCAAGGGCACCACCGACGAGAAGGTCACCCTCAACCCGGTGCGCTTCGAGTCCAACGCCGAGGACATGCCCAACCGGGTCATGCGCGGCGCGAGCGACCCCCGCCCCGGTTTCTCCCGGCTGCGCGTATCCCGTGTGATCAGCGAGTACGGCGGCGAGACCGTCATCTCCTACAAGCAGCCCGAAGGCTCGTGCGCCACGGGCAGCGGACTCCCGGGCAAGAGCGAAACGGCCGAGCTGAAGGCCAACAACCGCCTCTGCTATCCGGCCTACTGGCACCCGGACCCGGCGAAGGAGGACATCGACTGGTTCCACAAGTACGTCGTGGGCGAGGTCGAGGAACTCCCCAACGTCGACGGCGCGTTCTCCACGCTGACCTCCTACGCGTACAAGAACGCCGGATGGCGCCTGGCCGAGCAGGAGTTCACCAAGAAGTCCACCCGCACCTATTCCCAGTTCGCCGGCTTCGAGCAGGTGAGCACCATCACCGGCGCGGACGACGCGGCCATCGGCAGCAAGCGGTCGAAGGCTGTCACCCGGTACTTCCGCGGCATGGGCGCCAACGTGTCCGTGAAGGACATGAGCGGCGCCGAGATAGCCAAGGACGAGGAACCCTTCGCCGGCCGGATCGCGGAGGAGCTCACCTACAGCAACGTCGGCGACGCCGACGACAACTGGCTCACCCGCTCCGTCACCTACCCCAAAGCTACTGAACTCGCCAAGCGGGAACGCGGTGACGGCCTCAGCGCACTGCGCGCCTGGCGCGTCACCGAGCCGCGGCAGGTCTCCTACACCAAGTCCTCCGGCACCGGCGACGACAAGCGCACCGAACGCGTCATCGAGACGAAGACCGCGTACGACGCGAAGTACGGTCTGCCCACCCAGGTCGAGTTCCTCGGCGACACCGGCAAGACCGGCGACGAGTCCTGCTCGGTCATGGAATACCTGCACCAGGACAAGGCCAACATCATCGGCCTGACCAAGCAGGTCAAGTCGTCCACCACCACCTGCGCGAACGCCGATTTCGCCGACCTGAGCACCCTGAGCTCCGCCGGACGCACCGCCTACGACGGCCAGGCGTACGGCGCCGCCCTCCCGGAGTCCGCCCGCGGACTCGCCTGGCAGACCTGGTCGCTGAAGGCCGACGGCACCGGCTTCCAGAGCGAGGGCACCACCGGCTTCGACGAGGTCGGCCGCGTCATCACCCAGACCGACCCGGACCAGAAGACCTCGAAGATGACGTACGACCCGCCCTCGGGGCAGGCGTTCAAGGTCACCACCGAGAACTCCCTGGGGCACCGGCAGATCGACGAGCTGGAGCCTGGCCGCGCGTCCACCGTCAAGTCCACCGACGCCAACGGACATGTCAGCCATTCGGTCTACGACCCGCTGGGCCGCCTCAAGGAGGCGTGGGGCCCCGGCCGTACGCCGTCCGCCTCGGCCGTGCCCGACTTCCACGCCACGTACACCACTCCGGCGGGCAAGCCCCCGTACATAACGACCTCGATGCGCGGCCACGAGGACCGCGTCGAGAGCTCGGTCACCCTCTACGACGGCCTGGGCCGCGAGCGCCAGAGCCAGGAGCAGGCCACCGGTGGCGGCCGTCTGATCACGGACACGCTGTACAACAGCTCCGGCGAGGTGTGGCAGACCAACAACGCCTACTTCGCCGAGGGCAAGCCCGGCGGTGAGCTGTTCACGCCGCTCGCCGACACGGCCGTGCCCAACGCCACCCGCTACACCTACGACGGCCTCGGCCGCGTCCTCAAGGAAATGCCGCTGCTGCGCGGCGTGGAGACGCCGTCCAGGGCCACGCAGTACACGTACGCCGCCGACCACTCCACGGTGATCAACCCGTCGGGCTCGGCCTCCTACCGGGTCTTCTCGGACGCGCTGGGCCGTACCGCCCGCATCGACACGTTCACCAACACGGCGCGCGACGAGTACACCTCGATGCGCTACACCTACAACGCGCAGGGCCAGCTGTCGAAGGCGGACCACTCCGCCGACCGCGACCGTCCCTGGAGCTGGACCTACGACCGGCGGGGCCGTCTGGACACCGCCACCGACCCCGACTCCGGCAGCACGTCCACCACCTACGACGACCGTGACCGTCCCAAGACAGTCACCAACTCCCGTGGCATCACGACCTGGACCGAGTACGACGAGCTGTCCCGCCCCAAGAAGCAGAGGCTCGGTGGCGAGACCGGCACCCTCCTCAGCGAGTACGCGTACGACCAGGCCGCCGGAGGCAAGGGGCTGCCCTCCTCCGTCAAGCGGTACACGGACGGTCTGCCGTACGAGCTGAAGGTCGGCGGCTTCACGTCCGACTACCAGCCCACGTCCACCACCCTCTCGCTGCCGCAGAGCATCGCGGACACCTGGGGCGTCGACTCCTCCTACCGGTACGACTACACATACACGGACACCGGCCAGCTGAAGGAGGCCTCGCTGCCCGCCACGGGCAACCTGGCCGCCGAGAAGCTCGTCGTCCGCTACGACAAGGACGGCCTGCCGCTCTCCGTGTCCAGCAAGGACTGGTACGGCGCCGAGGCGGTCTACTCCTCCTACGGCCAGCTGCTGCGCTCCACGCTCGGCGCGCAGCCCAACCGGGTGTGGACGCAGTCGAATTACGACGAGTCCGGTGGCGAGCTCACCGACCAGCAGGTCTACCGGGAGCAGAAGGGCGACACCTCGGTCGTCGGCGGCAATCTCGTCTCGCACCGCTCCTACTGGTACAACAACGCGGGCGGCGTCACCTCCATCCGCGAGCGCTCCCTCGGTATCGAGGAGCGGCAGTGCTTCACGTACGACCCGCTCGGTCAGCTGACGAAGGCCTGGACCGCGAAGGACCAGAACTCCTGCGCCGCGGGCACGGCCGGTCCCGACGGCACACCGAACGCGACGGCGGGCACGGACGGTTCCGGATACTGGCAGGAGTACGAGTACGACCTGCTCGGCAACCGTAAGAAGCTGTCCGAGAAGGACCCCGCCGGCGACACCGCCAAGGACGCCGTCACCGACTACACCTACGGCAAGGCCGACGGAAGCCAGCCGCGCACCCTCACCAAGCTGACGAAGAAGTACGTCACTCCGCAGGGCGCGCAGGTCACCGCCGAGGCGGAGCGGCTGTACGAGCTGACCGGCGAGACCAAGTCCGTCACCTCCGTGGGGACGGGCGACAAGCAGGAGCTGACCTGGACCTACGACGGCCAGGTCGAGCGGATCACCGGCCAGGGCAGCGGCGGCAAGACCGACTACGTCGGTCTTGCGAACAAGTGCCTCGACCTGAAGTCGGGCGTCGCGGCAGCCGGGCAGCCGGTGCAGCTGTACTCCTGCAACGCGACGAGCGCACAGAAGTGGAACTTCTCCGCCACCCCGAACCAGGGCGATGCCGACCTGGGCGCTATGAGCGTCCACGAGGCCTGGTGCCTGGAGCCGGCGGCCAACACGGCCGGCTCGGCCCTGCAGGTGCAGAAGTGTGACGGTTCGGCCGCCCAGCAGCTGAAGCGCAACGCGGCCGGGCAGCTCACCCACCCGGCGTCCGGCCTGTGCGTCGCCGTCAAGGACGGGGCGACGGCCAGCAGCACTCCGATCGTGCTGACGGCCTGCGCCGGCGGCTCCGCCGCGCAGCAGTGGGAGGCGCAGAACGAGACCCGTCACATCTACGGGGCCGACGGCACCCGCCTCCTGACCGTCCAGGGGAAGCAGGCGACTCTGCACCTGGGCGACTCCGAGGTCACCGTCCAGAAGGGCGGCGTGCTGGTCAACACCCAGCGTTCCTACGCGGCCCCCGGCGGCTCGGTCCTGCGCTACAGCTACGGCACCGGAGCCGAGCGGCTGGTCGCCATCGCCACGGACCACCAGGGCAGCCCGTACGCGGAGGTCGCCCTCAACGACACGATGTCGGTCCGGGTCCGCAAGCAGGACCCGTTCGGCAACCAGCGCGGCGCGGCCACGCCCACCATGCAGAACCACGCCGGGTTCCTGGGCGCGACGCGCGACGACTCCTCCGGCTACACGCCACTCGGAGCCCGCCTGTACGACCCGGTCGTCGGCCGCTTCCTCTCCGCAGACCCGGTCCTGGACCTGGCCGACCCGTTGCAGTCCAACGGCTACGCCTACGCCCACAACAACCCGGTCACCCTCTCCGACCCCTCGGGCCTCTCGGTGGCACTGACCGCATCGGAGACGGCCGCGGCCCTCGCCGGCGCGGGCCTCAGCGCCGCACAGGTCTCCCAGGCGCAGGCGACCATGGGCCGCTCGCTCAGCTCGGTGATCCTGTCGGCGGCCTGGGGCGCGCTGAAGGACTTCATCGGCATCACCGACGCGATGAACTGCTTCGGCGGTGACATGTGGGCCTGCGGAAACCTCATCATCGGGGCGGTTCCCTTTGGTAAGTTCACCAAGATCCCGGGGGTGCTGAAGGCGGTCAGTCGAACGATCTCCGCAATCCAGGCATGGCGGACGGCACAGAAAGCGGCCAAGATCGTCCTCGCGGCCGCGAAAGCGGCGGAGAAGAGAGCACTCGACGCCAAGAAGGCCGCGATCGAGAAGGCCAAAAAGGCCGCGCAAGCGGCCAAGAAGAAAGCCGCAGCCGAAAAAGCGAATACCACCAGCAATAAAGCGGTCAACCTCACCAAAAAGACTGGTAACCCGGTCCAGAAGCAGGCGCAGGCGAAGGCGGCCCCGAAGGTCTCCTCGGCCGCGAGCGTCAAGAAGGCATCAGGGGGCGGAGGGAAGGGCCTTTCCAAACCCGGTGGCTCCTCCGGTGGCTCGGCCCGTTCCAAGGGTGGAACGAGCGGTAGCGGAGGGTCGGGCAAGGCCGGCGGCAGCGGTTCCTGCCCCATCGACAACAGCTTCACCCCTGGCACCAAGGTGCTCATGGCCGACGGTTCGGCAAAGCCGATCGAGGACGTGAAGGCCGGCGACAAGGTCAAGGCCACCGACCCGGAGACGGGCGAGACCCAGGTGGAGACGGTCACCGCCGAGATCAAGGGAGAAGGCCTCAAGCGCCTGGTCAAGGTCACCATCGACACCGACGGCGACCGCGGCACGAAGACCTCCGAGGTCACGGCGACCGACGGGCACCCATTCTGGGTCCCCGAGCTCGGCGAGTGGATCGACGCCACCGACCTCCGGTCGGGCCAGTGGCTCCACACCGGCGCCGGCACCCAGGTCCAGATCACCGCGGTCGAACGCTGGACCAGCGCAGGCGCGACGGTTCACAACCTGACGGTTGGCAACACGCACACGTACTATGTGCTGGCGCGCACTACTCCGGTCCTGGTTCACAACTGCGGTAGCAGGCCCGATGGACCGGATCCCGACGGAAATGTCGTCTACCGTGCGCTGGCTGAGAATGATGACCCTGCAATGGGATTGACGGCTAGGGCTCCCGGCAATGCAGGGGTCAGTCCTCTGTCGCATGTTGCCGGAAAGAAGCTGACGCCATGGATCTCGACAACCAAGAACCCTGGCATTGCATTCGATAAGTACAACCAAGGTCATGGGGTGGTTGCGATCGACCTGAGGCGCATTCCGTATAGCTACGTGGATATCTCTTCTGGACCGTTCCCGTCAAGTAGGAGGCATAGCGCCTACGCCAGGAAGGACTCAGAAGTTTTGGTTTGGCAGAATATCCCGGCGGAAGCGATCGTCGGACACTGGCCTGGAGGGTGAACATGGATGACCTGCTGGAACTTCTAGACGAAGCATGGGATGACGAGTCTGGATTTCTCGGAAAGCTTCGGTCTGGGGAATTTGATCTCGATGCTGGCGAAGCGTACGTAGCGCTACTTTCTCGGATTCCCCCGATCGGCGAGACTGTGGAAGCGAGACTTGTACAACTCATCTGGTTCGCCCCCATGTTCATCGAGTGGCAACTGGAGCGAGCCGCCAAGAGCGAGGATGAGCTTAAGCAGCTAACTCGCATTGCAACTCAGGTGCACGAAGCGGTATCCAACGTTCTCGGGATTCCGTAAGTCACTTCACTTCTTCGGGCCTGTAAGTAAGTACCAGGCAGTGAAGGGGAAGTGCTGCGGAAAATGTCAAAACAGAGAGCCCTGCCGGACGCAGTCCGGCAGGGCTCTCTAGGCGTTTGACGGCAACGCTGACGGCAACGTCAGCGGACGGCTGCTGCGTCGGATGGGTCGTCAGGTTCGTCGTTGGCCAGGCCGAGCATGGTGCCCAGGGTGTCGATGGCTTGGCGCTGGAGTCGGAGTCGGACGTGTGCGTAGACGCCGGCGGTGACGCCGATGTGGGCGTGGCCGAGGAGTTCCTTGATGACGACGAGGTCGATGCCCTATTCCAGGAGGAGGGTGGCGGTGGAGTGTCGGAGGTCGTGGAAGCGGATGGTCCGGAGTTCTGCGTTGTGGAGGAGGTGGCGGAAGCGGCGGGTGAGGTTGGTGGGGTCGAGAGGCCTGCCTTTCGGGGTGGTGAAGACGAGGCCGTTGTCCGTCCAGTTCGTTCCGGCCGCCTGGCGCTCTTCCTGCTGCTGTTCCTGGTGGATCTTGAGGGAGCTGAGGCATTCGGTGGGGAGGGCGATGCGCCGCTCGGAGGCCAGGGTCTTGGTGTTCAGGACGGCCAGGCCCTGGCTTCGGGTCCGCTGGAGGGAGCGGTGAATGGCGGCGGTGCCGTCGTCGAGGGCGAGGTCTTCCCAGTGGAGGCCGAGGAGTTCGCCCTTACGGAGTCCGGTGCGCAGGGCGAGTTCGTACAGGGCGTGAAGTAGGTCGCCGTTGGCCGCATGAAGGAGTCGCCGGGCTTCGGCGGTGGTGAGGGGCTGGAAGCGCCTGGGGCGTGGCGTGGTCGTCTTGACGTTCCGGGCGACGTTGCGCGGCAGCTCGTCCTCGCGGACTGCGTGTTCCAGAGCGGACTTGAGCACAGCGTGGACGTACGTCACAGTCAGCGGCGAGAGCCGCTTTCGCAGCACTGGCCGATGGCGCAGCAGGACCGCCGGACGGAGTCCCGCCTCTGGGCGCAGCACTGGCAGATGGTGCGGAGCCCGTCGAGGAAGGTGCGGACGTCGCGGGTGGTGAGCCGGGCGAGCTTCCTGATGCCGAGCTGTCGATCGAGCCGGTCAACCGGGTCGGCCCCAACTTCACCAACGACGAGCCCTTCGATTTCGATCCGATCAAGGCTGGAACGGACCAGCGTGGCATGGCCGCTGAAGTCGAGGATGTGCTGGGTGGAACGTACTTCCCCATCGAGGGATGGCGCAGCTATTCGAGCGCCTTCGTCGAGGCCGAAGGGAAAGTGATCGCAACCGGAATGGGTTGGATCTGGGAGTTGGGCGCCACCTTCGAGGAGGCTCTGGAACTGGCCATCTGCGCCAATCGCCCCTTGGTCTGCCTCCATTCCGATCCCGGTCTCGAGCCCTGGCCCCCCGCACCGTCTCGCTGAGTCGATTGCGGCCGGACAGCGCTCTGCCCCGCTGGTGTGCACCAGCGGGGCAGAGCGCTGTCCGACACGCTCGACGCCTCCCGCGTTACGACCGCGAACGGCCGTCTCGGGTCGTAGCAACTGAACGGACGGAGAGCCACCCCCCTAAGATGCGAACATGAGTACGCATACGTATGTGTCGGACCTGTTCTCGCTGGCCGGCCGGGTCGCCGTCGTGACCGGGGGCAGTTCCGGGATCGGGCGCGCCATCACCGGGGCGCTTGCCCGGGCCGGGGCGAGTGTCGTCGTGGTGGCTCGGCGGGAGGCCGAGCTGAAGACGACCGTCGGTGAGATGGAGGCCGATGGGTGCCGGGCCGCCTGGGTGAGTGCTGATCTGGGGAGCGCCGAGGGTGTAAGAGCGGCGGCCGACGGAGTCGTTGCCGCCTTCGGGGAGCCGGACATCCTGGTCAACTGCGCCGGGATCAACCTGCGCCCGCCGATGACCGGGCTCGGCGAGGACGTGTGGGACACCACGATGGCGGTGAACCTGAAGGCGCCGTTCCTGCTGGGGCAGCGCTTCGGGCCCGGCATGGCCGAGCGTGGTTACGGGCGGATCATCCACGTCAGCTCGCAGCAGGCGCACCGGGCCTTCGTGAACAGCGGTGCGTACGGGGTGTCCAAGGGCGGTCTGGAGTCCCTGGCACGCTCCCAGGCCGAGGCGTGGTCTCCGCACGGCGTCACCGTGAACACCCTGGTGCCCGGGTTCGTGCTGACACCGCTCAACGAACGGCTCGCATCGGACCCGGAGAAGGTGGCATCGCTCGCCGCGCGGACCCTGGTCGGCCGCAACGGCCTCGCGGAGGACTTCGCGGGGGCCGCGGTGTTTCTCGCGGGGCGCTGCTCCGCTTACGTCACCGGGCAGGCTCTCTTCGTGGACGGCGGGTTCTCGGTTCACTGAGCACCGAACAGAAGCGACCGGGCGCCGAGCAGCCGGTAAACCGGGAGCCCGGCGCCCTCTCCCGAACAGGTCGTCAGGAATTCTGCGGCCACAGAGCGGCGGCCGCTTCCGCCACCGCGGATTCGACCACCGTCGACGTCGCCTCCTTGGCGACGCCCAGACCGTTCAGCACGCCGGAGCCGTCCTCGAACTCCAGCAGGGCCAGCAGGACGTGCTCGGTGCCGACGTAGTTGTGGCCGAGCCGCAGGGCCTCGCGGAACGTCAGCTCCAGGACCTTGCGGGAGTCCGGGTCGTACGGGATCAGCTCGGGCAGCTCGTCGGCGGCGGCCGGCAGTGCGGCGGTCGCCGCCGTGCGGACGGCGTCCGGTGTCACGCCCTGGCCGGTGATGACCCGGGCGGCGATGCCGTCGGGCTCGGCGAGGAGGCCGAGCACCAGGTGGGCCGGGAGGATCTCGGCGTGCCGGGTGGCCTGGGCCTCGTTGTGGGCGGCCGCGACGACATTGCGGGCGCGCTGGGTGAAGCGGCCGAAGCCCTGGCTCGGGTCCAGGTCGGACGCCCCGTCGGTCTTCTTGGCGACGAAGCGCTTCTGGGCCGCCTGGCGGGTGACCCCCATGCTCCGGCCGATGTCCGTCCAGGAGGCGCCGGAACGCCGCGCCTGGTCCACGAAGTGGCCGATCAGATGGTCGGCCACGTCTCCGAGGTGGTCGGCGGCGATGACCGCGCCGGAGAGCTGCTCCAGGGCGTCTGCGTTGGACTTCTTGATGGCCTCGATCAGGTCGTCGAGGCGCACGGAAGGGGTGACAGGAAGCGGCTGCGTCATGCGTCAACCCTAAGTTGACACCCCATGAGTGTCAACCTCGGGTTGTCGCACCACCGCGGCCCGCCCCCTCGCGGAACCCGGCTCAGAGATCGCGAGTCCCTGCCCGGAGCCCGTGAGTCCGGCTCAGCTCTCGCGAGTCCTGCTCAGAGATCGAGGTCGACGACCACTGGGGCATGGTCGGACGCGCCCTTGCCCTTGCGCTCCTCGCGGTCCACGTAGCTGTCCTTGACTGCGGCGGTGAACGGGGCGTTGCCGAAGGTCAGGTCGATCCGCATGCCCTTGTTCTTGGGGAACCGCAGCTCGCGGTAGTCCCAGAAGGTGTAGGCGCGGTCGTACTTGAGAGGGCGGGGCGGCACCTCGCTCAGGCCCTCCGCCTCCAGGGCCGCGAGGGCGGCGCGCTCGGCGGGCGTCACATGCGTGGCCCCCACGAAGAGCGCCGGGTCCCAGACGTCCTCGTCGGTCGGGGCCACATTGAAGTCGCCCAGGACCGCGAAGGGCAGGGACCCCGCCGCGTCCGCCGCCGCGGCCTTCCGCAGCGCCTCCAGCCAGCGCAGCTTGTACGCGTAGTGCGGGTGCTCGACCTCGCGGCCGTTGGGCACGTAGACCGACCAGAGCCGCACCGGGCCGCAGGTCGCGGAGATCGCGCGGGGCTCCTCCACCCCGTCGTACTCCGGGCCGCCGGGCAGCCCGGTGACGACATCGGTGAGGCCGACGCGGGAGAGCAGCGCGACCCCGTTCCACCGGCCGGTGGCATTGACCGCGGATTCGTAACCCGCCTCGCGCAGGGCTTCGGCGGGGAACTGCTCCGCCGTGCACTTGGTCTCCTGGATGCACAGCACATCGGTGCCGCTGCTCTCCAGCCAGGCCAGGAGCCTCGGCAGCCGGGCGGTGATCGAATTGACGTTATAGGTGGCGATGCGCATGGCAGCCAACCTAGCGGCTCCCACTGACAGTCGCCGGAGGGCTCACAGCTCGGTGACGCCGCCCGGGGCCAGCCGGCCGTGGTCCGCGCCGCCCAGGGCCCCGATCTGGCTGTCGTAGATCGGCCGCGCCAGATCGGTCAGCAGGGCGTCGTGGACGTCGATGGCGCGCCGCGGCTTGACCTCGCGTACGTAGTCGATCACCTCGGAGATCTTGCTCCAGGGGGCCATCACCGGCAGCAGCAGCGTGTCCACGGGGCGCTCGGGAACGGTGAGCGCGTCGCCGGGGTGGAAGACCGAACCGTCGACGAGGAAGCCGACATTGGTGATCCTCGGGATGTCCGGGTGGATCACCGCGTGCAGTTCGCCGTGCACGGTGACGTCGAATCCGGCGGCGGAGAACGCGTCCCCGTCGCCGACGGTGTGCACCCGCCCCGGGAAGGCCGCCGAGAGCCGCTCGGCCACGCTGCGCAGCGTCCAGACCTCGGCCGCCGGATTCGCCTCCAGGCCCGCCCGCAGCCGCGCCTCGTTGAAGTGGTCCGGGTGCTCGTGCGTCACCAGCATGACGTCCGCGCCGAGCGCCGCGTCGTCCTCGGAGAAGCCTCCGGGGTCGATGACCAGGACCCGCCCCTCCTTCTCGATCCGTACGCAGGAGTGGGTCTTCTTGGTGAGGGTGAGAGCCCGCGGCGATGCGTTCATGGCTCCATCCTGCTACGCGGGCGGCGTGGTTTCCTCCTGGATCACCTTCTGCGCGACGGCGAAGGCGGCTCCGGCGGCCGGGATGCCGCAGTAGACGGCGGTCTGGAGCAGAACTTCCTTGATCTCGGCGGGCGTCAGTCCGTTGCGCAGGGCGGCACGGGTGTGCGCGGCCAGGCCCTCCAGGTGACCGGAGGCGACGAGCGCGGTGAGCGTGACGCAACTGCGGGTACGGCGATCGAGGCCGTCCCGGCTCCAGACCTCGCCCCAGGCGTACCGGGTGACCAGCTCCTGGAACTCCCCGGTGAACCCGTCGGCCGAGGCGTTCACCGCGTCGACATGGGCGTCTCCGAGCACTTCACGGCGTACCTTCGAGCCCTGCTCGTGCCGGTCGTCCGGCGTCGGCGCGGGGATCTCGGGCGCGGCGGCGACCGGGGCGATCTCGGCCGCCGGGGCGGGCGGGGCGGCTGGCGCCGCGGGCCCGGGGACGAGGGGCAGCACGGGGATCGCCGCCGAGGCGTCCTGCTGCCAGGCGGTGGAGAAATGCGTCAGCAGCAGGTCGCTGACGGCGGCGGGCTGCTCGACCGGGGCGAGGTGCGAGGCGCCGGGGACGAGCGCCAGCCGGGCGTCCGGTATCCCGGCGACCAGCGTGCGGGCCTCGGCGGGCCCGGTGACCTGGTCCTCCGCCCCGACCAGGACCAGCGTGGGAACGCCGATCCGGCCCAGCGCGCCACGGATGTCGAACGCCGCGAGCGCCTCGCAGGCGGCGATGTAGCAGCCGGGGTCGGTGGTGCGGACCATCTGCACGGCCCACTCGACGATGGCGGGCTGCGCGGCGGCGAAGCCGGGGGTGAACCAGCGCTCCGGCGCGGTGCGGGCCATCGGCTCCAGGCCGTTGGTACGGACGATCACGCCGCGCTGCCGGAACTCGTCGGCCGTGCCGAACCGGGGCGAGGAGGCGACGAGCGCCAGCGAGGCCACCCGGTGCGGGTGGCGCAGGGCCAGGTCCGCGCCGATCGCGCCGCCGATCGAGCAGCCCGCGTAGCCGAAGCGCTGGACGCCGAGACCGTCCAGCGTGGCGAGCAGCCGGTCGCCCAGCTCGGCGACGGAGGCGGCGGCGTGGGCGGGCGCGCCGCCGTGGCCGGGCAGGTCGTAGCGGAAGATCCGCCAGTGCTGGGACAGCTCGGGAATCTGGCGATCCCACATGTGCCATGTAGCACCGAGGGAGGTCCCCATGACGAGGACCGGGGCGTCTTCTGGCCCGTCAAAGCGGTATTTCAGGGTTTCAACGTTCTTCTCACTCACCCGCTCACGCTCCCACATCTCACATTCGCTTCGTGGGCGGGTCCGGGGCACTCGCCAGTTCTCCCCACGTAGCCGCCGTCGGCCGTAGATCCTCCACATCCGGCTTCACGTACCAGCGCTTGGTCGTGCGGACGTCGGTGTGACCTGCCCAGCGGGCAAGCAGATGGTCCGGCACCCCCTTGTTCGCCAGGTACGTGAAACAGCTCGCGCGGGCGTCGTACAAACGGACCCGGCGCAGCCCGTTCTCCGCCATGACCTTGTACGCCCTCTCACGCAACTGCCGCCCGTTGAGTGCCCTGCCGACCCCGTCCACGAGCACGTATCCGGTGTCCTCGTGCCTCTCCCCCGCCGCGAGCTTCTCCGCTATCTGCGTGGCCTTCAAATCGGCGAGGGCCTCCCCCACCAGATTGGGAAGGGGGAGCTTGCGCTGCCCGGCAAGCGTCTTCGTATCCTTTTCGACCACGACCTTGTTGCCCATCAGCGTTCGAGTCCGTTTGACGGTCAGGGTGGCCCCGCCCAGTTCGACGTCGCTCCAGCGCATTCCGCAGATCTCCGCCGGCCGCAGACCCATCAGGGACAGGAGAAAGACGGCACACAGACGGTCGTCCATGACCGCGTCCACGAAGGCGCGCACCTCCTGAAGGTTCCAGGGCGGAATCACGGTCTTCGCCCGCCGCTCCGCCTTCCGATAGTTGCGAGGGACCTTCACCACCCGGGCGACGTTCACCTCAACGAGGCGCCGAGCCACCGCCCGGTCGAGCGCCTCCTTCAACCGCGCCAGTGACATCTCGACCGAGGCGACCCCCAGCCCCGTACCCGCCTTGCCACCTCGCGCCCGGCCCTCGCGCAGCGCCCACTTCATCCACCTCGACATCGTCCTCGGCAAGGTCCTGTAGCCGGATGTGCCCGAGCATTCCCCGAAGACGCGCCAGAGTCATGGTGTAGCTGTAGACAGTGCTCTCCTCCAAGTCCTCCGCCTTCCTGGCCAGCCATTCATCGAGCCACTCGTCCAGTGTCCTGACATCGAACGGCACGGCCGCTGCCTCGTAGCGGCGGTGCGTGATGTGCGCGTACTCGGCCTTCGCTTCCCTCAGAGTGCCGAAAGTGCGGGTCACCTGCCTCCGCTTCCCAGTCGAGGGATGAGCTCCTACATCGACCACAAACCGGTACCGGACCTGCCCCTTCGCGTTGGGGGAAAGCTTCTTGATCGGAACAGACACGACTTTCACACTCCTTGAGAGCCACGGAATGCTCGCACTGGCACTGGCACTGGCACGGGCACGGGCACGGGCCACGCCGCCTCCCCGTGCATAGCCGCGCAGCAACGCGCCACAGTCCGACGGCGTCGCCTCTATCGCAGGGCCTCGGTGCTGCCCGGCCGAACGCGAGCATCTCCCATCGTCGTCACGATCGCCGGTTTGGCTACTGAGGCTGAACTCGTAGTGTCGTAGGGGGTGACGGCTGGCCGGTGGCTGCGGTATCACCGGAGTCATGCGGTATCCACAAGGGGGCGGGCTG
>NZ_JBIDBC010000037.1:0-70022 GCF_043202835.1 Streptomyces sp. NPDC048142 | reverse complement strand
CGTCAACGTCTTGTGGGCCCTGATCCGTGACCGACGGTGCTACGAGGTCACACCGCCCGTGACCGCAGCCGCTTGACAACAACATTAGGAAGCGGCGAGTCGGATTCACCATTCGTTCAGCACCGCCAAGGTCAGCGTGCAGGCGAGCACGGCGACGCAGACCATGTAGACGATCTGCTTCGACTTCTCGCTCACGGACGGCCGTGTTCCGAGTCCGCCGGCATCGGCTTTTGCTTGGGAGCGAGGCCGCTCGGCACCAAGTACGTCTGCCGACTCGCGGTGAGCGCGCCGAGGTCGGCCAGGGGCGTACGGGGCGGAAGCGTCGGGTTCTTGTGCTCCAGTTGCTTGCGGTACTCAGCGACGAGTTTCCGCAGCAAGCGGGCCAGGTCACGGACGTAGTTCCATGCGCTGAAGACAAGGACGCCGTCGGCAGGGCCGCCAGCGAGAAGCTGGTCTGCCTCCAGCCACGAACCTCGTGCCTCGACGCCTCCGCCGTCCCGCAAAGCCTCGGCGAAGACAGCGATCTGCCCCTTGAGCTGGAGCGTGTAATCGTCGATTTCCGGGCGCGTGGTCGTCCCGAGCTCAAGGCTGAGAGCCTCGTCCGCCGAGCGATCGGCTTCCTCGACGTCGAGGGGGTGTGTGGCGTTACCGGCGAACGCCGCTTCTCGCGGCGGAGTGAGCGGGGGGTGCGTCATTTCGTCCTCCTGTGCGTCATGTGCAGCAGGTACGGCACGAGCCGGGGCGGGCTGGATCTGCGAACGATCGTGCGACCGGGTCGTGATGGACCGTCAAAGGGCATGGCGGGTCTGGGTGTTTGGGGCTTTAAGCAACCCCTGCTGATAGCAACGATGGGGCATCAGAAACGTTGCGTGCAACCCCATCGAATGAGAAACGTTGCTCGATCTGAAATTGGCATATGACAGTCCAGATGTGCCCGGTACTCTGCGAGGCCAAGGAGGTGTCTCATGGTCGAAGCGCGACCGAACGTGCACCGCAGGCGGTTCGGATCAGTGGTGAGGTCGCTCCGACGCAGCGCCGGCCTGTCCATGGAGGAAGCCGCGGATCGCCTGGGGCTCAGTGGCAAACCGGCACTCTCGAAGATCGAGAACGGCAAGCAGCGGGTTTCCAACCTGGGGCTGACGGCCTTCTTCGGCGTCTACGGGGTGGACTCGGAGGACACGAGAGCCAAGGTGCGGGCGATGGCCACACTGGCCGCCTCTGGCAAGCGCACGAATCTGCTTGACGAGTACCAAGAAGCAATCCAGACGGACGGCTTCGAAGACTTCCTTCACCTCGAAGGAATGGCGATACGGTCCGAAGCCTTCCTTCAGGTCGTGCCTGGGCTGCTTCAGACCGAGGCGTACGCGACATCCATCGTCGAACGCAGTCAGGTGTGGTCCTCACAACGAGAGGTCAGGCGGTTCGTAGAGCTACGGCTTGCCCGGCAGGTCGCCCTGGACCGAGAGAAGCCGCTCGACCTCAACTGCATCCTGGACGAGGCGGCCCTGCGGCGCGTCGTGGGCGGGCCTGCTGTGATGAAGGGGCAGCTTGAACAGTTGCTGACCGTCACCCACGACCGCAGGAACGTGTCCGTGCAAGTTCTCCCCTTCGACGTTGGCGCCCACGCGGGGATCGACGCACCCTTCCAGCTTCTAGAATTCGAGGTGGGCTCGCCGATCGTGGTCGTTGAGACCAAGACAACCTCTGCCTACTTCGAGGAAGATGAGGACGTGGACCGGTACAAGTCCGCTCTCGAAAGCCTCCGGACACAGGCCCTCGACGCGCAAGCGTCTCGTCGCCACATCCAGAAACTGATCAAGGACTGCTACACATGAAGAGCAACGTCGATCTGTCCAACGCCGAGTGGGCCAAGAGCGAGATGTCCAACGGCGGTAACAACTGCCTCGAAGTTGCGTTCGTCGGTGACGTGGTGGCGCTGCGAGACTCGGTCGACGTGGGCGACCCGGACGCGGCGGTGCTCGTCGTCAGCCGACGGGACTACGAGCTCTACACCCAGAGTGTTCAGGCAGGTCAGAAGAACCTTCTGCCCTGATGGCGCGGGGGAGTGCCTGGGGCTCCGCAAACGCGTGGATGTCCCGACCCAAGGGCGAGTCAGCCCCGCACGCAGATAGCGGTGCGGGGCTGGAGGGCTGAAAGCTACTGCTCGGGGATGGACATCTTCACGTCCTCCAGCGCAGGGAGCGCCACCCGCGCCAGAGGACACAGCATTTGATCCTGACGGGTCGACTGAGTGGTGAGCTCATTCACCTGGTCTCGGTACGCCTCGCTCCCCTCGGCCAAGGCCAGGAAGGCGCCGTTCACTGGGCCGCGAGCTTCCCCATGCCGCGTTCAAGGCGGTACCGGACCGCGCGGTCCGTCACGTCGTCCTCGGCGGCTATCTCCAGGTCCGGCCAGTCAAGGCCTTACCGCAGGAACAGGGCTCGCCGCTCCTCGGTGGACAGATCGCACCGCTCCCAGGCCCAACGAACGTCGGCGAGGTGGGCGAACAACGTCCCGGCCGTTCTCGTGCCGCGACTGGGTCGCAGCTCGGTCAGCCAGCGGTTCCGGAGCTGCTGACACAGCCACCTGTACAGAAGCCTCGGCCCCCCTTTCGAGGATCTCGCGAGCCTCGTCGGCCTTCGGCAAGCGCCGGGTGGAGGGGGCCCGGAAGCTCGCGTCGGGGACCGCGCAGCGCATCGGCCTGGGGCGCATCGGCTGACAGTCCGACGGGTTGGTCACGTCGTTGGTCACGGAGGAAATTCCCGCTGGTCATGAGGCCCTGCGAGAGGAACTCGCCGGCGCGTTGGTCACGCCGTTGGTCATGGAGGGGGTAGGGAGCCCACGAAGCGCCTGGTCAAGGGGGCCACATGCTGGAGCGACGACCGGGGCCGCCACCCCCCACAGGAGAGGCCCCGGCCGTCTTCCACAGGGCCGCAGCACGACCCCGTACTCATCTCAGCGCCATCACTGCGTTTTCTGTCACACCGGAGGGCGGCCGACGAATTGTTGCGGGTTGTACAAGTCGTGGACGTGGCCCCCGCCGAGCACGTAGCGTGCTGCTTCGCGCAGGGTTGCGCAGCAGTTGACCAGCTGCGATTGACACGGCAGGGCGGGTTGAGGGAGTGCTGGGGGACGACGCGGAGCTGACTGCCGCGGTGCTCGCGGCACAGGACGGGGACGAGGACGCCTTCCGTGCTGTGTACCGCGCGGTGCAGCCACGGTTGTTGGGCTACATACGGACGCTGGTCGGGGAACCGGACGCCGAGGACGTGGCGTCCGAGGCGTGGCTGCAGATAGCGCGCGACCTCGACCGCTTCAGCGGTGACGCCGACCGGTTCCGGGGCTGGGCCGCGCGGATCGCGCGCAACCGCTCGCTGGACCATCTGCGGATGCGCAGCCGACGCCCCGCGATCGGCGGCGACGAGACCGAGCTGACCACGCGCGCCGCCGAGTCCGACACCGCGGGCGACGCCATCGAGGCGCTGGACACCGACCGCACCATGTCCCTCATCGCCCAGCTGCCGCAGGACCAGGCCGAGGCCGTCGTGCTCCGGGTGGTCGTCGGGCTCGACGCGAAGAGCGCGGCGCAGACCCTGGGCAAGCGGCCCGGCGCCGTACGCACCGCCGCCCACCGCGGCCTCAAGCGACTGGCCGAACTCCTCAGCGCCGACGAGCAGCTCCCGGCGCCTCGGGCCGACGGCGCGTTCGCCCCGGACGGCACTCCGGCACCGGACCCGGCACAGGGGGCCGGTGGCGACGCGGGTCCGGACGCGGGCGGTGGCGCCGGGCTCGGCGCCGTGCCCTCCCAGCGGCCCGGCCGGGACGGTCCGGCGGCGCCCGCAGGGGTCACTCCCGGTGTGACGCATTCGCGACCGTGGACGCAGAAGGACATGTGATGGCCGACGAGCACTACAAGTGGCTTGACAAGGACGCGGCGGAGAGACTGCTCCGCGGCGAACCGGTCGTCCCCGTCGGCGACCAGGCCCGCACCGACGCCCTCCGGCTCGCCGAAGCGCTCGGCACGGCCCGCGGGGGCCCGCGCCCCCCGTCAGGTGAACTCCCCGGCGAGGACGCGGTCCTCGCCGCGTTCCGGCAGGCCGGCCACGGCAACGGCGGGGACCGGCTCGCCGGCCGGGAGGCGGGCGCCGCCGTACCCGGCCGGCCCGGCACGCTGCACGCCGTCCATATCGGTTCCGGCCCCGGCACCCCGGCCCGCCGCCCACGCTGGAACCGGCCGGTCCGCTTCGGCCTGGTCGTCTCGCTCGCGGGCTGTGCGCTCGGCGGGGTGGCGTTCGCCGCCGGTACGGGCGTGTTCACCGGGTCCTTCGGCGAACAGGGCTCGCCCGCGCCCGCCACCTCCGTATCGGCTGCCGTGACCCCCGAGCCGCTGACGTCCAGCGGGCCGTCCGGGGACGCGTCGTCCCCGGCGGACCCGTCCGCGCCCGACGTGCCGGAGGCGTCCTCGCCGCCCGCGCCCCGGGAGTCCGGCGGGCCGGAGGAGCCCGACGCGGCGCGTACCGGCGACACCGGCCGGGAGTCCGGCGCGGACCGACCGGGCAGCCCGGACCGGCCGGGCGACGACGGCCGGGAGGGGACGTCCGGGAGCGGCGACGGCCGGGACGACCGACCCGGCGGCTCCGGCGACGACACCGGCTCCGGGAACTGGTACGAGAAGTCCGTCAAGGCGTGCAAGGCCTTCCGCGGCGGCACCCTGAACGACCGGAGCCGACGTCAGCTGCTCCAGTTCGCGAAGGGCGAGAAGAACCTGGCGCACTTCTGCGACCGCCTCCTTGACGGGAACGACGGGAACGACGGGGGCGGCGGGGGCAACGGATCCGGCGGTCCCGGCGGTGGGGGTGGCGACGGCGACGGTCAGAACGGGCCGGGCGACGGCGGCTCGCTGCCGCCCGTCTCCTTCCACCCCGTACCGCGCTCCGGCGCGGCCCCGGAGACCCGGACGGACATCGACGGTACGTCCGTCCGCGGGATGGAAGCCGAGGTTCCGCCGCTTCCGAAGAGCACCGGCGCGGCCTCCGTACTCACGCGCTGACCTGCGGTTTCAGGGCCCGACAAGCGGGCCGGGCGGCCAGGTGTGACGTTTTTCGGATGCCGGGCGCAGTACAGAGTGAGCCGACTGGTCATCGGCCGCGCGACGAGCCGGGGTTCCCCCCGTACCTTCGGCTCAGCGCATCGGCGCGGGCGGGACACGTTCCCCCGGTCCCGCCCGCGCCCTCTCTTCTTGCCCGTGCCATGCCGTGCGCCGGATCACCGGTACGGGCGGGCAGCCAGCGCTGGATCACCAGTACGGGCGGGCAGTCAACGCCGGATCACCAGTAGACGACGACCTTGTCGCCGTTCTTCACCTGGTCGAACAGCGCCGCGACTTTCTTCTTGTCCCGTACGTTGACGCAGCCGTGCGAGGCGCCGCCGTATCCGTTGGCCGCGAAGTCGGCGGAGTAGTGCACCGCCTGGCCGCCGCTGAAGAACAGGGCGTACGGCATCGGGGTGTCGTAGAGCGTCGACACATGGTCCCGGGACTTCCAGAACACCGGGAACACGCCCTCGCGGGTCGGCGTGTACTCCGAGCCGAAACGTACGTCCATCGCGGAGACGACCCGGCCGTCGATCATCCACGCCAGGGTCCGGCTCTTCTTGCTGATGCACAGGACCCGGCCCTTCAGGCACCGTTCGTCCGGCGCGGCCACCGGCCGCTCGGTCGGCGGGTCGAGCTCGGCGGCCGCCGGCACCCGGGTCATGGCCAGCAGCCGCTGCCAGGTGACCGCGTCGGCGTTTCCGGTGACCGCCAGCCGCCGCTTGGCCTGGAAGGACCGTACGGCGTCGGCGGTGACGGAGCCGTAGTAGCCGGTGGGATTGCGCCCGAAGTGGCCGATCTGGCGGAGCCTGGCCTGGAGTTCCCGCACCTGGCTGCCCTCGGACCCGGTCCGCATCAGGACGCGCGGCGGCGGTGCGGTGCTCGGCTCGGGGGCCGGCCGGGCGGTCGTCGGGTCAGGGGCCGGGGTGGTGGCGGACGCCGACGGGCTCGGGGGTGGTGAGGTGCGCGGCTTCGCGTCCTCGGTCGCGGGGGCGGTGGGGGAGGGACTCGCGGTCGGCGCGGCGGCCTGCGTGGCGCGCACCGGCGGCGGCGCGTCCTGCGCCCCCTCGGCGGTCCCGGGCTCGCACCCCGTCGCGAGGGCGGCCAGTGCGACGAGGGAAACGGCGACGACACGACGCCCGCGCGCTGGTGCCGGTGCCGGGGCGGGAGCCGACGTCTGGGCCTGGGCGGGGATCAGGGCGGGAGCCGAGGCCCGAGCAGGGGCTTGGGCCTGGGCGGAGACCGAGGTCTGGGAGAGGGCCGGTTCCTGGGCCTGGGCGGGGATCCGGGCCGGTGTCACGGCCGGCGCCGAAACCCGCCCCGGTATCGTTTCCGCCGCCCGCGCCCCGCCCGTACCTTTGGCTCCCCGGCCGCCGTCCCACCCGCTGTTCGTGTCCGTCACGCTCGCTCCCCCTTGCTCACCCGCCGGCCCGTGCCTCCTGTACGGATTCCCGTCCGGACCGGCCCCCGAATCCTCCGTCGGACACGAGCCGCGCGTCCAGCCCCCGGAGAGGTCGTCCGGCGGATCATGGCCGGGTCCCGCCCGCCGGTCCCGCCCGCACGGTCCCACCCCGTCTCCCGCACGGTTCCGGACGGCTCTCCCGTGCGGTGCCGGACGGCCGGTACCGCCTCGTGAAACCCCCTGGACGGCGACCCGTACGAACGTGCGAGACTCCGTCCATGCTGGGTGTCACCGATCTTCCGACCTATCTCGCCGGTCTGGCGCTGATCGTTCTTCTGCCGGGGCCGAACTCGCTGTACGTGCTCTCCGTCGCCGCCCGACGCGGCGTACGTACCGGCTATACGGCCGCCGCGGGCGTCTGGACCGGGGACACCGTCCTGATGACGCTCTCCGCGCTCGGCGCCGCGTCCCTGCTCCAGACCACGCCCCTGCTCTTCGCGATCGTCAAGTACGCGGGCGCGGCCTATCTGACCTGGATGGCCATCGGGATGCTGCGGGCAGCCGTATCCCTGTGGCGCGAGCGGCACCGGCGTACCGCCGAGCTGGTGGAGACGGTCGAGACAGCTGAGATGGCCGAGGCGACCGAGACCTCCGGGGCGACGGCGTCCGCGGAGAGGCCCTACCGTCGGGCGCTGGTGGTCAGCCTGATCAACCCGAAGGCGATCCTGTTCCTGATCTCCTTCTTCGTCCAGTTCGTCGACCCGGGCTACGCCTACCCGGCGCTGTCGTTCCTGGTGCTGGGCACGCTGCTCCAGCTCGCCAGCTTCGCGTACCTCTCGGTGCTGATCTTCGGCGGCACCAGGCTGGCCACCGCCTTCCGCCGCCGTAAGCGGCTGTCGGCGGGGGCCACTTCGGCGGCCGGCGTCCTCTTCCTCGGGTTCGCGGCCAAGCTCTCGCTCAGCAGCGTGTAGACGCACAGAGCGGTGCGTGGACACGCAGAGCAGCGTGCGGGCGCGCTGCTCTGCGTGCGGAGGCGCAAAGAAGGGCCGGGCGCCCTCAGTGGTGCCAGGCCTTCCCCCCGACGTTGTGGATCATCCGCTGGAGCACCTTGAGCGCGGCGACGAACTCCGCCTCGGGGATGCCCTCGTGGATCTCCGCGCTCGCGCGCATGACCCTCGCGTACGCCTTGTCGCGCAGCGCCTGCCCCTCGCGGGTCGCCCGCAGCCGGGCCCCGGAGTCCTGGGTGACCAGCCCCCGTTCGAGGAGGCTCTCGACGGCTTCCTCCATACCGTCGGCCCCCGCCCCGGGGGCGGGGGCGAGGTAGCCGCTGAGCATGGTGACCAGCTCGGCCCGGTCCCGTCCCTCCTCGTCCGCCCCGTCCAGTTGGTTGAGCACCCACCAGGGAGGCTGGGTGAGTCCGTGCTCGGCCAGCGCGGACCGGATGTGGGTGACTGTCGCCTCGTGCGCGGCCCAGCTCCAGTAGCCGATCGGCTGGCGGGCGAGTCCTGCGTCGTCGTGTGAGTAGTCCATGTCGTGGAAGGTAGGACCTCAAGCGAAGTTGAGGTCAAGCCCCCACAGGATGTTCTCCGCCGCGCGCCCGGTCACCCGGCGGACGCGCAGAGTTCACCCGCTGTCGTGGCGGGCGTCACCCGATCCTTCCGCCGTCTCACTACGTTGTCGGGACCATGATCGAAGGCGAGGGCACGCGTGCCGAAACTGTCCGTTGTCGTACCGCTCCACAATGTCGCGCCCTACGCTCCGACCACGCTGGGCAGCCTGGCCCGCAACGCGGACCCGGACATCGAGTTCCTGCTGGTCGATGACGCGTCCACCGACGGCACGCAGGACATCGTGGACCACTGGGCCGAGCGGCTGCCGCGCGCCCGGGTGATCAGACACGGTACGAACGTCGGCATCGCGGCCGCCCGCAACAGCGGCATCGACGCCGCCGAGGGCGACTACCTCACCTTCCTCGACGGCGACGACTGGTACGCCCCCGGCCATCTGGACCGGCTGGTGCGCGCCGCCCAGGACCTCGACTGCGACTTCGCCCGCACCGACCACGTCCAGTCCACCGGCACCAACCGCGTCGTGCGGCGCGCCCCCGCGCCGCTCCGCGACACCGTGCTCGACCCCCGCGACGGGATCGGGGTGCCCGAGCACGAGACCATGGTCGACTACCCGTTCGTCTGGGCCGGGATCTACCACCGGCGGCTCTTCGCGGACGGCGCCCAGCGCTTCGCCACCGAACTGCGCACCGCCGAGGACCGGTTGTGGATCTGGCAGCTCCATCTGCGCGCCCGCACCTACGCGGCGCTCGGGCTGTATGGCATCTTCTACCGGCGCGGGGTCACCACCTCCCTGACCCAGATCAAGGACGCCCGCCAGCTCGACTTCTTCCCCGCCTACGACACGCTGCTCGACCAGCTGCGCGCGGACCGGGACGCGAAGACCCTGCTGCCCAAGGCCGTCCGCACCTACTGCGCGATGATCGCCTTCCACAACGAGAAGGCCGACGACTACGAGCCCGCCACCGCCCGCCGGCTGCGTGCCGAGTCGGCCGCCGCGCTGGGCCGGATGCCGCAGGACGTGCTCGACCGCACCCTGACGATGATCGACGACAAGCGCGGCACGCTGCTCAGCCGTCTGCGCACCAAGCAGACCAAGCAGATCGAGCAGATCAAGCAGATCAAGCAGATCAAGCAGATCGAGTAGATCAAGCAGATCGAGTAGATCGAGCAGACCCAGCAGACCCAGCAGAAGGCCGCCTGACCGATGCCCGTACCCCAGCCCGCACCCCACCAGCCCGCACCCCACCAGCCCGTACCCCAGCCCGTGCGCACCCAGATCTTCCAGGTATCCACCCTGTACGGGGCGGCCACCCTCGCCGCCGCGCTCGACGCCGGACAGTTCGGCCGGGCCCTCGACAGTCACCGCATCCTGCTGGTCTCCAACAACGCGGCCGTCCCCGAAACCGCCCTGCGGCTGGAGGAGATGCGCGGTTACGGATCCCTCGCCGCCCGCTTCGACGCCGTCGTCGACTGGAACGAGGCGATCAGCCCGCACCACCCCAGTGGCTGGGGCCCCCGCTCCGAGGAGACCGTCCTGTGGCAGCGGGCCTTCCGCCTCGCCTGGGACATCGCCCCCGACGCCCCCGTCGACCTGGCCGTGGAGTCCATCCAGGTCAACCCGGCCCGCGCGCTCGCCGCGATCTTCTCCGAGAGCGCCGTGCACGTCTACGCCGACGGGCTGATGAGCTACGGCCCCACCCGCAACCGGCTGCCCCGGTCCATCACCTGCCGCATCCGGCGCGTCCTCCACCTCGACCTGGTCACCGGACTGCGCCCGCTCCTCCTCGCCGAGGCCGGCGTCGAACCCGAACTCGTCCCCGACGACGCCTTCCGCGCCGTCCTCTCCGAGATCGCCACCGCGGCCGAGGGCGACCGGGGCCTCGCCGCCGCCGAAGCGGCGGCCCCCACCGCGATGCTGCTCGGCCAGTACCTCGCCGCCCTCAACATCCTCACCCCCGAGGAGGAAGAGGACCTGCACATCCGGATGCTGCGCGGAGCCGCCCGCGCCGGGCACACCTCCATCCTCTTCAAGCCCCACCCCACCGCCCCGGCCCGCTATTCCCGCGCCCTGGACGAGGCCGCCGCCGAGGCCGGCGTACGGCTCACGACTCTGGACGGCCCGCTGCTCGCCGAGACGCTGTACGAGCGGTGCGCGCCCACCCTGGTCGTCGGCTGCTTCTCCACCGCGATGTTCACCGCCGCCGCCTACTACGGCATCCCCGTCGCCCGCGTCGGCACCCGCCTGGTCCTCGACCGCATCACCCCGTACGAGAACAGCAACCGCATCCCGCTGACGATCACCGACCACCTCGTCCCCGACCTGGACGCGCGGCACTCCGGGGCCGTGCCCGACGATCTGGACGCGCACCGCCCCGGGGCGGTCCCCGACCTGGACGCGCAAGGTCCCGGGGCCGTCCCCCGCCTGCCGCGCACCGCGCCGGACACCCTCGCCCCGCTGGTGCGGGCCGTCGGCTACTGCATGCAGGCCAAGCTCCACCCCGGGCTGCGCCCCGACGCCGAGGAATGGCTGCGGGAGCGGCTCGACCCCACCACCCAGCACTACTTCAAACGCCGCCGCCTGCAGAGCCTCACCCTGCCCGGCGGCGGCCCCCGGGGAGCGGCGGTCCGGCTGCGCCGCACCGTACGGCGCACCCGCAGCACCCTGGGCCTCTGACCCGGGGCCGGGGGTGAACCCCGGTAGGCGTCCGACTCACAGAACGGCGGAACGAGCATGGGCCAGACCCTCACCGGGCTGCTCACGTCAGTACGTGCGATTGCGGGACGATCGGGGACGCCGGCCCCGGGACGCTCCGGCGGCGGACCGGAGCCGGCGCTCCTGGCCGCCCTGCGGCTCTGTGGCGACCACCTCGCCGCCCTCGCCGCCTCCGGCCCCCTCACCGACGCCCGCCGCACCCGGCTCATCGCGTCGATCGGCGCCCTGACCACCGCGTGCTCCACCCCGGGCGCCGACGCGTTCGACGCGCTGCTGCGGACCGGGCAGCAGGCCCTGGACAGCGGGGGCGACGCCGAGGCCCGCCTCGCCCTGGCCCTCGCCGACGAGGCGACCGCCCTGCGCACCCGCTCCAAGGGCGCCTGGCGGCTGCGCGGCAACGCCCTGGACGCGCTCGGCCGGGGCGAGGAGGCGATCACGGCGTACGAACACCACCTCGCGCTCCAGCAGAACGCCGCCGCCTCACGCGACGTCGAGCGCCGGATCGCCACCCTCCGCGCCGCGGGGGACCGCATCGACGAAGCGTTGGCGCTGTTCGGAGAGACGGAGAGGGAGGAGGAGGGGGAGAAGCAGGGAGCCGGCATGGAGGCTTCCGTACCCGCGCAGGCCGCCGGCGCGGGCGTGACCCCCGCCTCCGGCGGTGACGGCCGCCGCACCGCCGTCCGCCTGTCGCGTCACCTGCCCGCCGCCGAGGCCCGCACCGCCTTCACCGACCTCGTCCGCCGCCGCACCGCCGAACGCGGGGCCGCCGATCCCGCCGTGCGCCGGCTCGCCGCGCTCTACACCGAGCACCGTCGGCTCTCGGACCGCGATCCGATGGCCGACCCGCTCCTCGACGGGGCCGAGCCCATCGGCGTCCCCGGTCTGCGCCGGCTCGTCGCGGGCCGGACGGTGTGTCTGGTCGCCGACACGCCGCATACCGCCGAGCAGGAACAGCGGCCCGGCAGCCCGCTGGCCGCCCGGATCGAGGGCTACGACCTCGTCGTGCGCTGCGACGCCGTACGCCATGCCGCACCCACCGCCCGCACCGATCTGCACGCCTGCACCCTGCGCGGCGACACCCCGTGGAAGGACCCCCGGTGGGAGCGGCGGGCGGGCGCCCGGCTCGTCTTCGGCGATCCGCTCCCGCACTGGCGGCTCGCCCTGCGCAGCCGGCTCGTCCCCGGCGCGCAGGACCGCATCGGCGACGCGTCGCTGCGCCGCCCGCTGCACGATCCGGCGCTTCTCGGCGAGGCGGCCGGCGGCGAAGGACCCGCGAGCACCGCGTACACCGTGCTGCGGCTCCTCGACTTCCTGGGCACCCCCGTCCGGGTGGACCTCATCGGGTTCGAAGAACCGGCGGCCCTCTCCCCGCACGAGCGCGAGTGGATCGGGGCGCGGACCGGGAACGCGGACGACGCCGCGGTGAGGATCACCCTGCGATGACGACCCCTGAGCCCTTGACGACGCCCGAGCCCTCTGCGGCCCCCGGCCCCGCCTCCGTCGCCGCCGCTGCCCCCCTGACCGGCTCCGCCACCCGTATCGACTCCGCCGACGACCGCCATGCCGTCACCGGGAAGCGCAGGATCGCCTTCGCCGTGTACGTCGCCGGCGCGGACGAACTGCCCGGACTCCAGGCCCTCCTGCGCAGCCTCGCGCTGAGCAACCCGGCCCTCTGCGAGGACGTCGTCGTCCTGCACCCCGGCCTGCCGGACACCGCCTTCGACGCCGCCCGCCGGCTGCACCCCCGGCTGATCCCGCGCACGGCCGCCGGACGCCACGACGTGTTCCGCGTGGACGGGTACGACACCGTGCTCGCCCTCACCCCCGCCATGGTCGTCCTCGGCCGGCTCGACGCCCTGCTGAGACTCCGTACGGGCGTGGCCGCCGTGCCGCGCCCCGGCCCCGACAGTGCCCCGGACCTGCGCGGCGGTGTCCCCGACGACGGGCTGCTGGTGATCCAGCGGCGGGACCTCGCGGCGGTGATCCAGCGGCGGGACCTCGCGGCGGTGGACCAGAGGCAGGACCTCGCGCCGGAGGTCCAGGACCTCGTGCCGGAGCCGCTTGTAGCGAATGACCTCCCGGAAAGTCTTCTCGTACCCCTGGACTCCCGTCACGACTTCCGGGCGCTGCGGCTCAACGACGACCTGCCGGTCCCCGAGGGCGTCGTCGTCCTGAACTTCGCGGACGCCCCCGCAGCCCGCACCGGCCTCGCCCCCGCCCACGCCGCCAGGGACCGTTTCGACCTGGACGACGAGGCGTTCCGGGCCGCCTACCTCGCCCTCCCCGGCCCCAAGCACCCGGACCTGCTGCTGCACCTCGCGCTCCCGTTCCCCGACCGGCCCCGGCCGCCGATCGACCTGGTCCGGCAGCTCGCCGAGATCCTCCGGGGGCGCGGTCGGCACGACGAGGCCGTCGCCCTGCTGGGCGAGGCGGTCGCGGGCCGCCCCGACCTGCCACGCTGCCACGAGACGCTCGGCGTCTGCCTGATGGCGCTGTCCCGGTACGAGGAGGCCGAGACGCACCTGCTGCTGGCGACCGCCTCGCCGGACTTCGCCCCCCGGGCCTTCGGTCAACTGGCCCGCCTGGCCTGGCTGCTGGGCCGTACCGAGGATGCCCGCGGTTATGCGCTCGCGGGTCTGGAAGCCGACCCCACCGATGCCAACTGCCGTGCCTGGTACACCCGCACGTCCGAGACGGTCATCCCGGACCGGTCCTCGGCAGGCGTCCGGCCCGGTGAACAGCTCGCCCATGTGGCCCTGTTCGCCGACGGCGAGGAGAACGCGGGCGACAAGGTGCTGCCCGAGGCGGTCCGCAGCTGCTTCACCGCCGACACCGGCCCGGACCGCTGGCACCAGCAGCACGCGCACCTGCTGGTCGACGAGGCCACCCTCGAACGCCTCAACGCCCGGCGGGCGGTGATCGTGGGCGGCGGGGGGCTCTTCCTCCCCGACACCGCGCCCAACGGCAACAGCGGCTGGCAGTGGAACATCCCCGACGACGTGCTCGCCCGGATCACCGCCCCCCTGGCGGTCTTCGCCGTCGGCTACAACGTCTTCGACGGTCAGCGCTACCGCCGCGAGCGGTTCACGGCCTCCCTGCGGGCCCTGGTCGAACGGTCCGCGTTCTTCGGGCTGCGCAACCACGGCTCCGTCGCCCGGGTCAGGGAACTGCTGCCCGCGTCCCTCCACGAGAAGGTGCGCTACCAGCCCTGCCCCACCACGGTCGCCCGCCACCTCGATCCCCGCCTCGCCGAACCGGCGGCGCGCGAGGACACCGTGCTGATCAACTGTGCCTACGACCGGGCCGGGCTCCGCTTCGGCCACGACTACGGGCACTTCCTCGCGGAGATGGCCGGGGCGATCCGGGCCGTCTCCGCATCGGCGGAGGTCCGTTACGCCGCGCACATGCCCGCCGACGAACGCTTCGTCGACGATCTGCGCCGGGAGCACGGCCTCACCCTCCCCGTGGAACCGCTGTACCGTCTCTCCAACGACGCCGTACGCGACCTCTACCGGCGCGCCCGGCTGGTGATCGGGATGCGCGGGCACGCAGGAATGATCCCCTTCGGCTGCGGCACTCCCGTCATCAGCCTGGTCTCGCACCCCAAACTGGCCTACTTCCTGGCCGACATCGACCGGCCCGACTGGGGCGTCTCCGTCCACGAGCGGTCCCTCGGCGCCCGGCTCGCTGAGCGGGCCCGCGCGATGCTGGAGGACCACACGGCGGCGGTGGCCGACGTCCACGACCGGCAGCGGGCGCTGTGGTCGGTAACCCGGGACAACCTCGCCCGGCTACGTGAACTCACCGGTCTCCCGGACCCGTTCGGCGACCCGGGCCCGGACCTCGTGCTTCCCGCGCCCAGGTCCGCCGCCGAGCAGGACAGCGCCGCCCGCTCCCGGGGCCCCATGCGTGACGCGCCCCACCCTGCTTCCGGGGCCCACGGATGACGTACCCCACCCTGCCGGGGCCCCAAGCGTGACGCGCCCTGCCCCGCTCCCGGGGCCCCACGCGTGACGCGCCTTGCCCGACCCCGACCCCGACCCCGACCCCGTCCCCGGGACCGGGCGTGACGCCCCCGTCGTCACCGCCCGCCGGTATCAGCCCGTACCGCCCCGGAACCTCCGTCCACCCCTGAGGACCATGCCGACCACACCCTCCGCCTCCGCCTCCACTCCCACTCCCAGCTCCACCCCCGCTCCCGTCCCGGCGCCGGCGGTCCCGGAGGCTCCTCGTCCTGTCCGCGAGTACCGCTACGACATCGACCTGATCCGGCTGCTCTGCTCGGTCGGCGTGATCGTCTGTCATACCGGCTCGGCGTTCGTGAACACCGTGGGCCGGGAGGCGTCGCAGGGGCCCGGCACCTACTGGGCCGGGCTGACCGCCGACTCCGCCGGCCGCTTCGCCGTGCCGCTCTTCTTCGCCATCGCCGGCTGGGTGGTCCTGGTCGGTGCCCCGCCGAAGGACGGCGCGCGGCTGCGGCGGCGCATCGTGCGGATCGTGGTGCCCCTCGCGGTCTGGACTTCGCTCTACCTGGCCTGGGGCAGGCTCCGGGGGACCAACGACGACCCGGTGGCCGAGCTGGCGCTGGACTCCGTGTTCGCCTCGGTCCGCCCCGCCTACCACCTCTGGTACCTGTACGCCTACCTCCCCGTGATCATGGTCCTGGGTCTGGTCGTGCTGGTCAGGTCGGGCAAGCGGCCGTGGGGTTTCGGCGCGGCCCTGCTGGTCCTGGCGGCCGCCCCGTCGCTGTTCGGCGATCTGGCCGAGGCCACCGGCCGCGAACTGCCGCGCTTCGGCTGGGCCTTCGGGCCGTACCAGCTGATCTACGCGGTGCTCGGGGCGCTGCTGCTCGCCGCCCCGGCCGGCACGTTCGGCCGGCGGCGGCTCCCCTGGCTGCTGCTCGCGGCGGCCGGACTGGCCGGGGTGATCGCGTACCAGCACGAGGTGCACTACGCGATCCCGTACGCCCACGTCCTGGTGGCCCTGTTCAGCTGCGGCGTCCTGATCGCCCTGCACGGCCTGCGCGTCCCGGAGCGGATGCGCCCCACCCTGACCCGGCTGGCCGACGCGTCGTTCGGGGCCTACCTCGTGCACGTACTCGTGCTCGGCGTCCTCACCGACGCCTTCGTCCGCGCGGACCTGAGCGGCCCGGCAGCCGCGGCCCTCGTCGTCGGGGTCACCGTGGCCACGACGGCTCTGTCGTTCGGCGCGGCCCTGCTGTGGGGCCGCGCGGGGGCGAGCAGGGTGCTGGGCTGAGCGTCCAGCGCACGCTGCTGACCCTGGGGCCCCTTGCCGGCCCCGGGGCCCCTTCGCCCGTCCCGCGCACCCTGCCGGCCCCGGGGCCCCGCCGCTCCCTCAGCTCCCGCCGCTCCGCAGCGCCCGCGCCCGCCGGGCCACCCGGCGCAGGGCCGGGTTGCTGCGCAGGAACGCCAGCCGGGCCGGAACCACCCCGGGAAGCGCCAGCGAGGCCAGGCGGCGGCGCTTGAAGTAGCGCCAGGTCCGGCTGTCCAGGTGCGCGGCGAGGTAGCGCTCGGCGGCCGGACGCAGATCGGGGCGGACCTTCGGCCGCATCGCGAAGCCGACGGCCGCCAGCAGACCGTCCAGCTCCACCCCGGTGCGCGGCTTCTGCGCGGCGACCGCCTCCGCGTCGCCGAGCGCGGGCAGCAGCGCGTCGGCGATCGTCGCCGGGATCCGCTCGGCGTTCTCGTACGGGGTCAGGCGCTCCAGGAGCAGCCCCGTGCCGACGGTCGCCACCGGGAGACCGTGGAACCGGGCCGCCCCGAACAGCGCGGTCGAGGTGCAGCCGACGACCAGCGCGGGCCGCAGCCGGTGCAGCAGCACATCGGCCGCGACGGGCAGCGGAGTGTCGAGCACGGTCAGTTCGACGCCCAGCCGGGCCGCCTCGGCGAGCAGCGCTCCCGGGCTCTCCCACGGCGCGTACGGATCCGGCGCGAACACCAGCCGGGTGTGACCGAGGGCCGCCGCCCCGCGCACCATCTCCAGCCGCAGCCCCGCCTCCTCGGCCGCCGGGATCAGCCCGCCCCCGGCGAGATCCTGCCCGAGCAGCAGCGCGGGCGACTCGACGGCAGGCGACTCCCCGGCAGCCGGCGCGACGGCAGGCAATCCGTCGACGGCAGGCAACCCCCCGGCGGTCGACGCGGCAGCGGCAGGCAACCCCCCGGCGGTCAACGCGTCAGCGGCAGCGGCCGCGTCCGCCAGTTCGGCGACGACCTTGGTGATCGCCTCGGCCGGCACGGTCTGCGGCTCCACCCCGTACTCGCCCAGCAGCAGCGGGCGCACCCCGGGGACCAGGTCCGGATGGAGCAGCCGCCGCACCCGGGTCCCGGTCAGCGGGGGGATCTTCTCCCCGGTCGGGCCGTAGCCGCCGGGCCCCTCGGCGTACACATCTACCGGGACACCGGCGAAGACCTGGGTCAGGGCGCGTGCGGGACCCGCGTGCGGGGCGTCCACGACGAGCTCCAGCGCCTCGTCGCCGAGACCCCAGGCGCGCCGGAAGTGCCGCTCCCACAGCGGGGCGTCGTCGGCGCGGGGCAGCCAGCCGTCCGGGTGGAAGGGGAAGACCGCGTCGTTCCACGAGCGAACCTCGTCGAAGCGGGCGCGCAGCCGTTCGAAGCCGGCGGTCTCCGAGACGTCGGCAGTGGCCTCCGGCGCCGGCCCGGTCCGGGACAGCAGCAGGATCCGGCGGTCGGGCTCGGTGAAGCACCCCGCGTCGATCGCCGCGGCGAGCAGCACCGTCGCGGCGGGCGTGGAGGCGTGGAAGATCCGGATGGTCATGTGGCCGAGGCCCCCTTCGCGGCGGCCGGGCGGCGGCGCAGTCTGCGCACCCGGGTCGCCCGTGTCACGTCCATGGAGTCGAGCGCCTCGTTCAGCAGATGCTGCGGCAGGCGGCCCAGGGCCGCCGCGCCGCGCGACTTCAGTTCGCGGGCCACGGCCGGTTCGAATTTCTCGATATCACCCAGATGGTGGGCCATGACCGCGCAGTACGTACGTACGGCTTTCGGCAGAAACGCTTCCGCGTCACGGTCGGCTGCCGTCTCGGCGATCACCTGGTCGAAAGCGCGCAGGAAATCGAGCTGGCGCACATCGCCGATCTGGGTCAGCGAGGTGGACACCCCGCGCCGGTAGAAATGGCTGAGCAGGCCGAGGACGGCGAAGGATTCCGCCTCCCGGTGCAGCCGCCAGATCCACGGCCGGTCCTCGGCGGTCCGCAGCCCGTCGGTGAAGTGCAGCAGCCCCCGGTCCAGCAGCCGCCGGTGGTAGAGGCCCGCCCAGGCGAACGCGTAGTCCACCGAGGTGGTGCGGTGGGCGGGCAGGATCGCCGCCCGGGGATCGCTCACCACACCGTGCGGCCCGTGCGGAACCCGCCGTACGGTCCGCGAACTGCCGTTCGCCCGGACGTGGTCGGTGCGCACGAAGTCGCAGCCCAGCGCCTCGGTCCGGGCCACCAGCCGCTCGTAGTGCCCGGGGGCCAGCCAGTCGTCGCCGTCCAGGAAGGCGATGTACTCGCCGCGGGCGGCGTCCAGACCGGTGTTGCGCGCGGTCGCCAGACCGCCGTTCACCTCGTGCCGCAGCAGCCGGGCCCCGGGGATCTCGTCCGCGGCCCGGCTCAGCAGCCGGGGTGTCCCGTCGGTCGAACAGTCGTCGACCAGAAGGAACTCGAAGTCGTCGCGGGCGTTGGCCCGCAGACATCTGAGGGTGTCGGGCGCGTAGGTCTGCACGTTGAAGAACGGCACGATGACGGAGAGCTTAACCACGCGCATCACGTTAGGTGCGGCCCTGGCCCTTTCCTTTTCCGCAATGCGCCCGGAAGGTGAACAACACCCGACGTCCAGGTGAATCACCTTTTCCTGGCCGGGAATTGACGGTGATTTCGGGCCAGTCCCCCAATCGTCGGCTCGCTGTTAACCATCTGTTGCCGTCACGTTGGGCCACGCATCGAAATGCCTTCCTAACTTCTAGGACGTGCCCCCACGTACCAGCAATGAGGCCGAACCGGCCGAAACTCCCGCCGCGCCCCGACCGGCGCTGCGGGTCGCCGTACTCGCCGACTCCGACACCCGGTGGAAATGGGGCGCGCTCACCGCG
This sequence comes from Streptomyces sp. NPDC048142, assembly GCF_043202835.1. NCBI lineage: Bacteria > Bacillati > Actinomycetota > Actinomycetes > Kitasatosporales > Streptomycetaceae > Streptomyces > Streptomyces sp. NPDC048142. The sequence goes on along the minus strand of NZ_JBIDBC010000037.1, from coordinate 51,138 downwards.
CGCCGCCTGACCGCCGACGCGGGCGGGCGGGACGCGCGGCCCGTCGAGGTCAGCGGGCTGCTGCTGCGCGGCCGGGCCACCCCGACGCCCCGTCAGCTCGCGGAGGTCGGCGAGGTCGGGATCGACGCCGAGCGGGTCCGCGAGGTCACCGCCGTCGAGTTCCTGCACACCGTGCGCGACGAGGGTTACGACCTCGTCGTCCTCGCCCTCGTCGGCGGCGGCGTCCAGGCCATGCTGCACGGCCTCGCCGCCCTCGACCTGCCGCGCCGCCCCGTCGTCGTCACCGGATACGTCGGCGTCGTCTACGAGAAGCTCGCCGACGGGCTGCTGCTCCGCCACGGGGCGGACGTCGTCCTCGCCAACTCGGCCCACGACGCGGAGCGTTTCCGCGCGGTGTACGAGGGAGTGGGCGCCGACGCCTCGGCCGTCACGGAGGCCGCGCTCCCCTTCCTGGGCGGAGCCCCGTACCGCCCCGAAGAGGGCCGCGACACCGTGGTGTTCGCCGCCCAGCCCTCCGTGCCGGCCTCCCGCGCCGACCGTACGTACCTGCTCCGCCGGCTCGTCGAGCACGCCCGGCTGCACCCGGGCCGCGAGGTGCTGCTGAAGCTGCGCTCCAAGCCCGGCGAGCACACCACGCACATCGAGGAACTGCCCTACCAGCGGCTCGCCCAGAAGCTGCCCGGCGGCCTGCCGCCCAACTTCCGGCTGGTGTACGGGCACATGGGCGAGGTCCTGGACCGCACCGACCTCCTGGTCACCGTCTCCTCGACCGCCGCGCTGGAGTCCCTGCACCGCCGCATCCCGACCGCGGTCCTCACCGACCTCGGCGTACGGGAGACGCTCGGCAACCACCACTTCGTCGGCTCCGGGCTCCTCACCTCATGGGACCGGCTCGACGGCGGGTACCGGCCGCACCCCGACGAGGAGTGGCTGGCCGGCCAGGGCGTCGCCGCCGACGGCTCGTACGGCACCGCCTACGACACCGCCCGCGCCGAGGTCACCGCCCTCCTCGACGCGGACCGGCTCCCGCCCCTGGCCCCCTACTACACGCCCGCCACCGCCCCCGGCTACCTCCCCGGCATCCTCGCCCGCCACCACCTGGCCCCCGACGGCACGCCCCTGCCCGGCGCGGCCGCACCGCAGGAGGCCGGCCGGGTCCGGGGCGCGGTCCGCGAAACCGTCCGCAACGCGGCGCGCGGCGCCTACCGCCAGGGCGTCCAGCGCGTCGCCCCCGTGATCCGCCGGATGGGCGAGCTGTGACCGGGCCGGCCGGGGGAGCCGCCCCCGCATCCGAGAGCCGACCCACCGGGCGAACCGCGGTCACCACCCCAGCGGCCTCGACGACTTCAGCGGCCTCCACGACCTCAGGAACCTCCATGACCCCAGGGACAACGATGCAGTCGCCCCCGCCCCCGCCCCCGGCCCCGACCGTCCTCGCCGTGATCCCCGCCCGCGGCGGATCCAAGGGCGTCCCCGCCAAGAACCTCGCCGAGGTCGGCGGCATCCCCCTGGTCGCCCGCGCGGTCCGCGCCGCACTCGGCGCCCCCGAGGTCACCGACGTCGTCGTCACCACCGACGACGGGGCGATCGCCGAGGCCGCCCGGAGCGCCGCCACCGACCTCGGGGCCGCCCACCGGCTGCACTGCGTGGAGCGCCCCGCCGCCATCGCGGGCGACACGGCGACCAGCGAAGCGGCCGTGCTGCACGCCCTGGACGTCTACGAGGCCGAGCGCGCCCGGAGCGTCGACGTGGTCCTCCTCGTCCAGTGCACCAGCCCGTTCGTCTCCCGCGAGGACATCGACGGCGTCGCCAGGGCGGTGGCCCACGAGGGCGCGGACACGGCCGTCACGGTCGCCCCGTTCCACGGTTTCGTCTGGCGCGACGGGCACGCGGTCGAGGAGGGAACGTACGGCGTCAACCACGACAAGTCCGTACGCCCGCGCCGCCAGGACCGCCCCCAGGACCACCTGGAGACCGGCGCGGCCTACGCGATGGACGCGGCGGGCTTCCGTACCCACCGCCACCGCTTCTTCGGCCACACCGCCCTCGTGCCCACCGACCCGGCGCGGGTGCTGGAGATCGACGACCCGCACGACCTGGCCCGCGCCCGCGCGCTCGCCCCGCTCCTGGACCCCTCCCCGCTGCCCTCCCTCGCGGACGTGGACGCGGTCGTCCTGGACTTCGACGGCACCCAGACCGACGACCGGGTCATGATCGACTCCGAGGGCCGCGAGACGGTCGCCGTGCACCGGGGCGACGGACTGGGCATCGCCGCCCTGCGCAAGGCCGGCGTACCGCTGCTGATCCTCTCCACCGAGCAGAACCCGGTGGTCGCGGCCAGGGCCCGCAAGCTCCAGATCCCCGTCCTGCACGGCATCGACCGCAAGGACGAGGCGCTGAAGCGGTGGTGCGACGAGCACTCCATCGCCCCCGACCGGGTCCTCTACGTCGGCAACGACGTCAACGACCTGCCCTGCTTCTCGCTGGCCGGCTGGCCCGTCGCCGTCGCGAGCGCCCACGACTCGGTACGCGCCGCGGCGCGCGCCGTCACGACCACCCCCGGAGGCTACGGCGCCATCCGCGAGATCGCGGCCTGGCTGCTCGGCCCCACCCTCACCACCACCAGAACCACCTCTGAACCCACCGTCCCCACAGTCCCCGCCAAGTAAGGAAGCACCACCATGAGCACCTCCCGCCTGCGCACCTTCGGCACCCGCACCGTCGGCCCCGGCAACCCCGTCTACATCACGGGCGAGATCGGCATCAACCACAACGGCGACCTCGACAACGCCATCGCGCTGATCGACGCGGCGGCCGAAGCCGGCTGCGACGCCGTCAAGTTCCAGAAGCGGACGCCGGAGATCTGCACCCCGCGCGACCAGTGGGACATCGAGCGCGACACGCCCTGGGGCCGGATGACGTACATCGACTACCGCCACCGCGTCGAGTTCGGCGAGGCCGAGTACCAGGCCATCTCCGAGCACTGCGCCAAGCGCGGCATCGACTGGTTCGCGTCCCCGTGGGACACCGAGGCCGTCGCCTTCCTGGAGAAGTTCGACGTCCCCGCCCACAAGGTGGCCTCCGCCTCCCTCACCGACGACGAGCTGCTGCGCGCCCTGCGCGCCACCGGCCGCACGGTGATCCTCTCCACCGGCATGTCGACCCCGAAGCAGATCCGCCACGCGGTCGAGGTCCTCGGCTCGGACAACATCCTGCTCTGCCACGCCACTTCGACGTACCCGGCGAAGGCCGAGGAGCTGAACCTGCGGGTCATCAACACCCTCCAGCAGGAGTACCCCAACGTCCCGATCGGCTACAGCGGCCACGAGACCGGCCTGCAGACCACCCTCGCGGCCGTCGCGCTCGGCGCCACGTTCGTCGAGCGCCACATCACCCTGGACCGCGCCATGTGGGGCTCCGACCAGGCCGCCTCCGTCGAGCCGCAGGGCCTGACCCGCCTGGTCCGCGACATCCGCACCATCGAGCAGTCGCTCGGCGACGGCGTCAAGAAGGTGTACGAGTCCGAGCTCGGCCCGATGAAGAAGCTCCGCCGGGTCGCGGGCGTCGTCGCCGAGACCGAGAACGCGCCGGCCCCCGAGCCGGCCGCGGTCTGAGCGCCGACCGGTGAACCTCGCCTTCGTCGAGAGCCCGGTCCAGCTCCTGAACGTCCTGGAGTGGGTTCACACCCAGGGGGGAGACGATCCGGCCGCCACCACGGTCGTCGTCCTCCCCCCGGTCGACCCGATGTCGCGCGGTCAGCTGCGCCGGATGGCGGAGCTGGCCCGCGACGAGGGCATCGCCGTGCGCTGGCAGGAGGCGCGCGGCGAGTCCGGCGCGCCCCTGAAGGCCCTGCGCGCGCTGGCAGGACTGGTCCGGCGCGCGGAACACATAGTGATCGGCGACCCGTTCTCCCGCTATGTGCAGCTCCTGCTGACCCTGGTCCGCGCCGACCGCCTCACGGTGGTCGACGACGGCACGGCCACCATGGAGTTCGTCGCCCAGCTGGCCCGGGGCGAGCGCCTGACCCGCTGGCACCGCCGGGGCCGCACCGGACCGCGCGAACTGGTCCTGGCCCCGGTCACCGCCACGGCCCGCCGCCGCTTCACCCCGACCGCGGACCACACGGTCGAGGTGTTCACCGCGATGCCGGTCGAGGCTCCGCCCGGCATCGCGGTCACCCCGAACACCTTCGCCTGGACCCGCGCCCGTTTCGGCCCGCCCGCCGTCGGCAAGGACGCGGACCTGGTCGGCACCTCCCTGGTCGAGACGGGCGTCGTCGACCCGACCCCGTACCAGGAAGCGGTCACGGCCCTGGCCCGTACCCACGGAGCGACCCGCTACTTCGCCCACCGCCGCGAGTCCGCCGACAAACTCCGCGCCCTGGAAGCCGCCACCGGCCTGGAGATCGTCCGCCCGGACCTCCCCCTGGAACTCATCGCCCGCCGGGGCCCCATCGGCCGCACGATCGTCAGCTTCCCCTCCACGGTCGTCCACACCCTCCCGCTGGCCCTGGCCGGCACGGGCGTCCGGGTGGCGGTCTGCGACATCGCCCCGGAATGGCTCCGCGCCACGGCTTCGCCCCGGGCGCAGGGGTTCCTGAGCGGGGTCACGGAGACGGCTCGGGGGGTGCAGCGGCTGTCGTCGGTGGCGACCTGGAGCTAAGGGCTGTCCCGCCAATCCCTGGCGGGCGCACGACGACAGCTACGGCACCTCGCCGCGTTGTCGCAAGGGCGCGGACCCCGGCCCGGAAGACGAACCGGTATACCCGCAACCACTCAGCGTCACACGTCCTCACGTGAACTTTGTTCGCCTGTGCGGCTGAAGTTTTGTTGATCTGTGGCCAGTTGAGGGGGCAAGGGGCCTACGCTTCCTCAGGTGAACCAGTTGAAGTCCCGCGCCTCCAGCCCCCACCACCCGGCCGGCCAGCCCGGGGGAGGTGCGCTGCCCGGCAGGCTCTCCGACGAACTCCGTGCCGAGCTGATCGCCTTCCGCCGTGACCTGCACATGCATCCCGAGCTCGGCAACCAGGAGTTCCGCACCACCGCCGCCGTCAAGGACCGGCTGGAGAAGGCCGGGCTGAAGCCGAAGGTGCTCGCCGTGGGGACCGGGCTCATGTGTGACGTGGGGGAGTGGGACGGGGTGACGCCCATGCTGGCGTTGCGGGCGGACATCGACGCGCTGCCGATCCCGGACACCAAGGCGGGCGTGCCCTACCGGTCCACCGTGCCCGACCGGGCGCACGCCTGCGGGCACGACGTGCACACCGTCGCCGTGCTCGGGGCGGGGCTCGTGCTCGCCGGGCTCGACCGGCAGGGGCTGCTGCCCAACGCCGTGCGGCTGATCTTCCAGCCCGCCGAGGAGGTCCTGCCCGGCGGTGCGGTCGACGCGATCGAGTCCGGGGTGCTGGAAGGCGTCGGGCGGATCATCGGTGTGCACTGCGACCCGAAGGTGGACGTCGGGCGGATCGGGCTGCGGACCGGGGCCATCACCTCGGCCTGCGACCGGCTGGAGATCACGCTCGACGGGCCCGGCGGGCACACCGCCCGGCCGCATCTGACCACCGACCTGGTCACCGCCGCCGCCCGGATCGCCGTCGACGTGCCCGCGCTGCTCGCCCGCCGGGTCGACGCCCGCTCCGGGCTCGCGCTGACCTGGGGGCGGCTGGAGACCGGGCACGCGCCCAATGTCATCCCGCAGCACGCCGAGCTGTCCGGCACCGTCCGCTGCCTGAATCTGGAGGCCTGGCGCGAGGCCCCCGACCTGGTGCACGCCGCCGTGGACGAGGTGGCCGGAATGCACCGGGCCAAGACCGTGATCAACTACGTGCGCGGGGTGCCGCCCGTGGTGAACGACGCCGAGAGCATCGGCCTGCTCGACGCCGCGATGACCGAGCGCCGCGGATCGTATGCGATCGAGGACACCGAGCAGAGCCTGGGCGGCGAGGACTTCTCCTGGTACCTGGAGCGGGTGCCCGGCGCGATGGCCCGTCTCGGCGTCCGCACCCCGGGCGACACGCGCGGGCTCGACCTGCACCGCGGCAACTTCGACGTGGACGAAGAGGCCATCACCGTAGGAGTCGAGCTGTTCACCGCCTCGGCACTGCTCGACGGGAACCGTTAGCGGAGCGTTGACGCAGTCTTCGTGGGCCGTTCGTGGACCTGCGGGGCGCCCTCTGTTCGCGACGATCCGATAACGGCTTCCGTACGTGCTCTTATCTGACATCTACGCGCGTTACGATCGCGGCGAAACCAGCGCCGGAAGAGGCGCTTCGGTCAGGTTTGAAGGAGCCTTCCCTTGCGCCGGATCACCAGGATCACCACCGCGGGCCTCGCGTCCGCGGCACTTGCTCTCAGCGTCACCGCCTGTGGCGGAAAAACGTCGTCGGACGCCGCGTCCGACGCGGGCGGCGACAAGGCCGCCATCGCGTACGACATCGGCGGCCGCGGCGACCAGTCGTTCAACGACGCCGCCTACGCCGGACTCGAAAAGGCCGAGAAGGACCTCGACGTCAAGGGCAGCGAGGCCGAGCCCTCCGACGGTGAGGGCGACGCGGACAAGGTCCAGCGTCTCACCGAGCTGGCCCGCTCCGGCAACAACCCGGTGATCGGCGTCGGCTTCGCCTACGCGCCCGCCATCGAGAAGGTCGCGCCGAAGTTCCCGAAGACCACCTTCGGCATCATCGACGACGCCTCGGTGACCGGCGACAACATCGCCAACATCGTCTTCAACGAGGAGCAGGGCTCCTACCTCGCCGGCGTCGCCGCCGCCAAGGTCACCAAGTCGAAGACGGTCGGCTTCATCGGCGGTGTCGAGACCCCGCTGATCAAGAAGTTCGAGGCGGGCTTCATCCAGGGCGTCAAGGACACCGACGCCTCGGTCAACGTGCTTCCGCAGTACCTGACGCAGCCGCCGGACTTCGGTGGCTTCTCCAAGCCGGACCTCGGCAAGGCCGCCGCCCAGGGTCAGCTCGACAAGAAGGCCGACGTGATCTACTCGGCCGCCGGTCTGGCCGGTTCCGGTGCCATCGAGGCCGTCTCCAAGGCCGGCAAGTGGAACATCGGCGTCGACTCCGACCAGTACCAGCAGAAGGGGCTCGCGGACTACAAGGAGTCCATCCTGACCTCGGTCACCAAGGACGTCGAGGACGCGGTGTTCAACCTGATCAAGTCCGTCCAGGACGGCAAGCCGCAGTCCGGTGAGATCCGCTATGGCCTGGACAAGAACGGTGTCGGCCTCTCGACCTCCAACCCGGCCTTCACCGAGATGACCGACGTCATCGCGGCTGTCGACAAGGCCAAGCAGGAGATCATCGACGGCAAGATCACCGTCAAGACCGCTCCGTAAGCAGCTCGGCGCCCCGCCTCCTGCCGTACGACCGGTTTCCCCAGGCCCTGTCCGTCCCCGCGCCGCACTCCGGCCGGCGGACGGACAGGGCCGCGGGCCCGTTCCCGCGCGACGGCCGGGCCTCCGCGGCACCGCTCGAAGAAGACTCCCGCAGCACCACTCGAAGAAGATCCGCCTCTCGCAGTGCTCTCCCAACCGGTCCGGACCGCGCGTCCGGACCGTGACGTGCACCTGTGTTTCACGATTCGGCAGAGCTACGCGTGTAGACAGCCCTCCGGCGCGATAACTTCACCCCGCCCCCAGGCGGGTGCCCGACACCCCCTCAGCCCCTCCGCCCCCGCTCCTGTCCGGCCAAGGAGAGTGCGTCATCAACGCGTCCAGCAGTCCCCCTGCCGTAGAACTGCACGGCATCACCAAGCGCTTCCCCGGCGTCGTCGCCAACCACGACATCGACATCACCATCGGCAAGGGCACGGTCCACGCGCTCGTCGGTGAGAACGGCGCCGGCAAGTCCACCCTGATGAAGATCCTCTACGGCATGCAGAAGCCGGACGAGGGCACGATCGCGATCGACGGCGAGCAGGTCTCGTTCTCCAACCCGGGCGACGCCATCGAGCGCGGCATCGGCATGGTGCACCAGCACTTCATGCTCGCCGACAACTTCACCGTCCTGGAGAACGTCGTCCTCGGCGGCGAGAAGCTGTACGGCATCGGCTCCGGCGCCCGGAAGAAGGTCAAGGAGATCTCCGACGCGTACGGCCTGGGCATCCGGCCCGACGCGCTCGTGGAGGACCTCGGGGTCGCCGACCGGCAGCGCGTGGAGATCCTCAAGGTGCTCTACCGCGGCGCCCGCATCCTGATCCTGGACGAGCCGACCGCGGTCCTCGTGCCGCAGGAGGTCGACGCGCTCTTCGCCAACCTGCGCGAGCTCAAGGCCGAGGGCCTGACCGTCATCTTCATCTCGCACAAGCTGGGCGAGGTGCTCTCGGTCGCCGACGAGATCACGGTGATCCGCCGCGGTACGACGGTGGGCACCGCCGACCCGGCCACCACCACGACCAAGCAGCTCGCCGAGCTGATGGTCGGCAGCGAGCTGCCCTCGCCGGAGACCCGCGAGTCCACCGTCACCGACGTGCCGATGCTGCGGGTCCAGGGCCTGGAGCTCACCGTCACCGACCCCGACGGCACCGTCCGCGAGGTGCTCGCCGGCATCGACTTCACCATCCACCAGGGCGAGGTCCTGGGGATCGCCGGAGTCGAGGGCAACGGCCAGACCGAGCTCATCGAGGCCCTGATCGGGATGCGCGACCCGGACGCCGGGGTGATCACGCTCGGCACGGACGACATCTCGCACGCGCCGACCCGCAAACGGCGCGAGTCCGGCATCGGCTACATCCCCGAGGACCGCCACCGCCACGGCGTCCTGCTGAACGCCCCGCTGTGGGAGAACCGCATCCTCGGCCACGTCACCGAGAAGCCCAACAGCCGCGGCTGGCTGCTGGACAACAAGGCGGCCCGCACCGACACCGAGCGCATCGTCCGCGAGTACGACGTACGCACCCCCGGCATCGAGGTCACCGCGGCCTCGCTCTCCGGCGGCAACCAGCAGAAGCTGATCGTCGGCCGCGAGATGAGCCACGCGCCCAAGTTCCTGATCGCCGCCCACCCCACCCGCGGTGTGGACGTCGGCGCGCAGGCCCAGATCTGGGACCAGATCCGCGAGGCCCGCCGCGAAGGGCTCGCCGTCCTGCTGATCTCGGCCGACCTGGACGAGCTGATCGGGCTCTCCGACACCCTGCGCGTCATGTACCGCGGCCGGCTGGTCGCCGACGCCGACCCGGCCACCATCACCCCGGAGGAACTGGGCACGGCCATGACCGGCGCCGCCACCGGTCACCTCGAAAGCCCGGAGGACGAGGCCCGATGAAGAAATTCGACAAGGACCGGCTGATCCTGGGCTTCGCCGGCCCGGTGCTCGCCCTGGTCGTCGCCCTCGTGCTGACGACCGTGGTGCTGCTCGCGTCCGGGCAGAACCCCTTCGAGCCGTACCGGATCATGTTCGAGTCGGCCAGCTACGCCGACGTACAGGTCCTGATCGTCAACCAGGCCGGCACGTACTACCTCGCCGCGCTCGCGGTGGCCGTCGGCTTCCGGATGAACCTGTTCAACATCGGCGTCGACGGGCAGTACCGCCTCGCCGCCATGGTGGCCGCACTGGTCGGCGCGAGCGTCACCCTGCCGGGACCGCTGCACATCGCGCTGATCGTGATCGTCGCGATGCTCGTCGGTGCCTTCTGGGCCGGTATCGCGGGCTTCCTCAAGACCACCCGCGGAGTGAGCGAGGTCGTCTCGACGATCATGCTCAACTCGATCGCCACCGCGCTGGTCGCCTGGCTGATCCTGCCGGACAACTTCGGTGAGCAGCCGCCCGGCTCCAACAACCTCACCACCGGTGAGATCGCGGAGTCCGGCTGGATCCCGGGGCTGCCGATGGGCGACCTGGCCGGAGAGATCTACGGCTTCACCTTCGTCGCCGCCGGCTGCGGCCTCCTCTACTGGTTCGTGCTGAACCACACCCGGTTCGGCTTCGACCTGCGCGCCACCGGCGCCAGCGAGAGCGCCGCCCAGGCCTCCGGCGTGGACGCCAAGAAGATGATCCTCACCTCGATGCTGATCTCCGGCGCGGTCGCGGGCCTGGCCGGCATGCCGACGCTGCTCGGTGACACCCACACCTACAGCCTCGACTTCCCCACGGGCATCGGCTTCACCGGCATCACCATCGCGCTGCTGGGCCGGAACAACCCCCTCGGCATCGCCCTCAGCGCCCTGCTGATCGCGTTCCTGGACAAGTCCTCGGCCTCGCTCGACCAGCACGGGTACGAGAAGGAGATCGCCACGATCATGCAGGGTCTGATCGTGATCTCGGTCGTCGTCTCCTACGAGCTGGTCCGCCGTTACGGCATCCGCCGCCAGCAGCAGAAGGTCGGCGAGGAGCTCGCCGCCGGACACTCCCTCACGACCGAGAAGGAGGCGGCCCTGTGAGCACCAGCAAGACCATCGCCGCACGCGTCGTTCCCATCAAGGGCGGCCGCCGCAAGCTGTCCCTGCCCGTCGTCCTGCTGATCATCGCGGGCGCGCTCGCCCTGGTCTCGCTGGTCCGCCTCATCAGCGGCGCCAACGACATCACGTCGGTCGGCCAGGTCCGCGGCGCCCTGGCACTCGCCGTCCCGATCGGCCTCGCCGGACTCGGCGGTCTGTGGGCCGAGCGCGCAGGCGTCGTCAACATCGGCCTCGAAGGCATGATGATCCTCGGCACCTGGTTCGGGGCCTGGGCCGGGTTCCAGTGGGGCCCGTGGGTGGGTGTCCTCTTCGGGATCCTCGGCGGCTGCCTCGGCGGCCTGCTGCACGCGGTCATCACCGTCACCTTCGGCGTGAACCACATCGTCTCCGGTGTGGCCATCAACATCCTCGCCGTCGGCGTCACCCGCTATCTCTCCAACTTCGCCTTCGACGGCATCCAGGGCGGCTCCTCCAAGCAGTCCCCGCGCATCGATCCGATCGACAGGATCACCGTTCCGGGGCTCGCGGACTGGATGCAGGACCTGCAACAACGGCACTGGTTCCTGATCTCCGACCTCGCGGGCATCATCGGCGGGCTCGTCACCGGCCTGTCGCTGCTCACCGTCGTCGCCCTGCTGCTGATCCCCGCCACCTGGTGGATCCTGTGGCGCACCCCGTTCGGGCTGCGGCTGCGCTCCTGCGGCGAGAGCCCCACGGCCGCCGAGTCCCTCGGCGTCAACGTGTACAAGTACAAGTACATCGCCGTCACCGTCTCCGGCGGTCTGGCCGGTCTGGGCGGTGCGTTCCTCGCGATCGTCGCCACCGGCATCTACCAGGAGGGCCAGACCGGCGGCCGCGGCTACATCGGTCTCGCCGCGATGATCTTCGGCAACTGGATGCCGGGCGGCATGGCACTGGGCGCCGGGCTCTTCGGCTTCACCGACAGCCTGAAGCTGCGCGGCGGCGCGGAGAACGTCCACGCGATGCTGCTCCTGCTGGCGATCCTGCTGGTCATCGCGGTGCTCTGGCAGCTGTACAAGAAGAAGTACGTCTCCGCGGCGATCTCGGCGGCCGTCTCGGCGCTGCTGTTCACCTGGTACTTCCTGACCGACCAGGTGCCGAGCCAGTTCGTCGACGCCGCGCCGTACGTCACCACGCTGCTGGTCCTCGCGCTCTCCGCGCAACGGCTGCGGATGCCCAAGGCCAACGGTGTGCCGTACCGCAAGGGCGAGGGCAAGTGACGCCGCCCGCCGCCGGAGGCCGGCCGGCCGCCACCGTGTTCGGCGAGGCCGACTGGGAGGCCCTGCGGGTCGCGGCCCGGGACGCCATGTCCCGTGCGTACGCCCCCTACTCGGGCTTCCCGGTCGGTGTCGCCGCTCGGGTGGACGACGGCCGCACGATCACCGGCTGCAACGTCGAGAACGCCAGTTACGGACTCTCGCTCTGCGCCGAGTGCGGTCTGGTCTCCACGCTCCACGCCACCGGCGGCGGCCGGCTGACCCACTTCACCTGCGTGGACGGCACCGGGGCGATCCTGGTGCCGTGCGGCAGGTGCCGGCAGTTGCTGTACGAGTTCGGCGGCCCGGCGCTCCTCCTGGAGACGCCCGACGGGCGGCGCACGCTGGACGAGATGCTGCCCCAGTCGTTCGGCCCGCAGCACCTCGGCTGAACCCCGCATCTCCCGGCGGTGGCCCTTCCCTTCCGCGGAAGGGCCACCGCTCTTTCCCATCTCTATGCGCGTAGAGTCATTGGAACTCTCGCGTACGCACCGGCCGGAAGGACTCCCATGGACGCCATCTCCGTCATCCGCACCAAGCGGGACCGAGGCGAGCTGACCCCCGAGCAGATCGACTGGGTCATCGACGCGTACACCCGCGGCGAGGTCGCCGACGAGCAGATGTCCGCCCTCGCCATGGCGATCCTGCTCAACGGGATGAACCGCACCGAGATCGCCCGCTGGACCGCCGCGATGATCGCCTCCGGCGAGCGGATGAACTTCGACGCGCTGTCCCGCCCCACCACCGACAAGCACTCCACCGGCGGCGTCGGCGACAAGATCACCCTGCCGCTCGCCCCGCTGGTCGCCGCCTGCGGCGCGGCCGTGCCGCAGCTCAGCGGCCGGGGCCTCGGCCACACCGGCGGCACCCTGGACAAGCTGGAGTCCATCCCCGGCTGGCGGGCCCACATCTCCAACGCGGAGATGCTCGACGTCCTGGACACCACCGGCGCGGTCATCTGTGCCGCCGGCGACGGGCTCGCCCCCGCCGACAAGAAGCTGTACGCGCTGCGCGATGTCACCGGCACCGTCGAGGCGATCCCGCTGATCGCCAGCTCCATCATGTCCAAGAAGATCGCCGAGGGCACCGGGGCACTCGTCCTGGACGTCAAGGTCGGCTCCGGCGCCTTCATGAAGACGATCGAGGACGCCCGCGAACTGGCCTCCACGATGGTCGCGCTCGGCACCGACAGCGGGGTGCGCACCGTCGCGCTGCTCACCGACATGTCGACCCCGCTCGGCCTCACCGCGGGCAACGCGCTGGAGGTCCGCGAGTCGGTCGAGGTGCTGGCCGGCGGCGGCCCGAGGGACGTCATCGACCTCACCCTCGCGCTCGCCCGCGAGATGCTGGACGCGGCGGGCCTCAAGGACGCCGACCCGGAGAAGGCGCTCGCCGACGGCTCCGCCATGGACGTCTGGCGCCGGATGATCTCCGCCCAGGGCGGCGACCCGGACGCCACCCTCCCGGTCGCCCGCGAGCAGCACGTGGTGACCGCGCGCTCCTCCGGCGTCCTGACCCGCCTGGACGCGTACGACGTCGGCGTCGCCGCCTGGCGCCTGGGCGCGGGCCGCGCCCGCAAGGAGGACCTGGTACAGGCCGGCGCGGGCGTCGAGCTGCACGCCAAGCCCGGCGACACCGTCACCGAGGGCCAGCCGCTGATGACGCTGCACACGGACACCCCCGAGAAGTTCGACTACGCACTGGAGGCGCTGCCCGGGGCGTACGACATCGCCCCGGCCGGCACGTCGTTCGCGCCACTCCCGGTGGTGCGGGAACGTATCGCCTGACCTGCGCTTTCCTCGTACGGGTGAACGGGACCGGTGGACTGCCGCCGGTCCCGTTCGGCATGCTGGACTCGGGCCTTGCGTCCGGATCAGGGCGGATCAGGGAGCGGGGTCCGGTGCGTGCAGCTGCAAGGCGGAGGATTGAGTCAACGCGGAGCGTTGGTGATTGACCACAACACCACCGCTGAGCTGCTTCAGCGCAGGCTCTACACCGTCATCCCGGAGGACTGGGGGATCTACCAGACCCTCGGCCTCGCCCTGCCGGGGCGGGGCGGGATCTACATCCCCGACCTCGTGGTCGTGGACCGCGCCACCGCCTCCGGGCCGGGGCACACCGTCCCCGCCGAGGAAGCCCGCCTCGTCGTGGAGATCACCTCCCGCGCCAACGCCAACCACGACCGCGTCAGCAAGGTGAACGGCTATGCCAAGGCCGGGGTGGAGCTGTTCCTGCTCCTCGACCCCTGGCACTCCGGCCGCCCGACCGCGACGCTCTACGGGGAGCCGGACGGCGGTACGTACCGGGTGCTGGAAGCGGTCGAGTACGGACGGAAGCTGACCCTCCCCGAGCCGTTCGGGCTGGTGCTCGACACCGGCGTCCTCCCCGTCAGCTGACCCGCGGACGGCCCGCCGCACGGAGAGGATCTGTGCGACGGGCCGCCGTCATGTACGGAGTGAACTACCCGCGAGCCACCGTCACTTGCCCAGGTAGGCGTGGTAGATCCGCACCGAGGACGTGTTGCCCTTCTTGTCGGTGACCTTGGCGGCGAAGGAGATCGTCCTGCCCTTCGCCGGGTTCCTGACGGTGATCTTCCCCTTCTTGACCGTGACCTTCTTCCAGCTCTTGCCGCCGTTGTGACTGACGTACGTCTTCAGCGACTTCAGGTTCCTGCCCGCGGCCGCGCCCAGCACCTTCACCGGCACCGAGACGGTCCTGCCCGCCTTGACCCGGCCGTCGGCGCCCACGGCCGGGGTGAACCGGACGGTGGAGACGGGCAGCATCGTGAACGCGGTCTTCCTGGAGCGGAACGTCCAGGCCGCGTCCACCCGGGTGGAGAGCGGGCTGATCCTCGCGCTGTGCCTGACCGAGGTCGTCAGCTTGTAGTCGGCCGCGCCCGCCGGCACCCGGAAGGGCTCCCAGCCGCTCAACGGGTCGCTGTTGCGGCCGATCTTCTTGCCGTTGCGGTAGAGGACGGTCTTGGCCGACAAGGGGGCGAGCCCGCCGGGGTTGCCCCGGCCGTCCGCCAGCAGCGGGAGGGCCCCGGTGATCTCGTTGCCGTCACGGACGATGCCGAAGTCCTTGTTCACCAGCGGCCCGAACACCGCGGTGTTCACGGTCCTCCGGTACGACCTGCCCGCCTTGTACCTCACCTGCTCGCCGACCCGGTAGCTCGCCTCGTACGTCGGGAAGCCCTCCGCGTCGAGGGGGCCTACCTGGTTGAAGTCGAAGCTCCAGGTCGCTCGGTCGGCGGTGGAGAGGTACAGCGTGCGGGTGCCGGGCAGCTTCTGCTCGGCCGCGGCCGCCCAGCTGCTGCCCTGCGTGGGCAGCTGACCCCAGGCGGTGATCTCGCCCTTCTTCTTCGGCGCGGCCGCTCCCATGGCGATCCTCACCCTGGCCAGCTGCCCGGTGGTGAACGTCCGGCTGTAGCCGGTCGCGAGCCGCTCGACCTTGCCGCCGACCGCGATGTCGTACTCGGTCGACGCACCCTTGGTCCAGGTGCCCGACCAGTGCTGGGCGAGCGAACCGTCGGTGATCCGCGGACCGGTGTGGAGCGTGCGGATGCCGGCCGGCGATTCCATCAGCCAGCCGAAGGAGACCGAGTCGTTCGTCGACTCCACCGAGTAGTCCGGGGAGAACAGCAGGCCCTTCGCCTTCGTGTCCGGCACCGTGATCTTCACCGGCTTCGCCTTGCGGGCGTCGAACGTCAGCGTGGTGTTCTCGGTGACCGCGACCTTGGGCCGGACGATCCAGTCGGCGCCCTTGGTGACGTCGTCCGGGTCGTTGTACACCGTGGAGTTGACCACGTACGTGCCCTTGGGCACCCGGATCCTCGCGGTGCCGTCGACGACCTGCGGGTCCAGGAACGGATAGCCCTCCCCGGCGTCGAAGCGGTAGAGCGTGCTGTCCGCGTAGGCAGCCGGACGGCCGTCCCGCCCCAGGTGCTTGACGGTGAGGTCGTAGCTCTCCACCTCACGCTCGACCGCGGCGGCCGTGCGCACGGTCTGCCCGCCGCCGGTGGCCACCAGATACGCGGAGTACGTGCCGTCGGCGGTGCCGCCGAGCCGGGTGTCGGCGGTCAGCGTCACCGCCGCCGTGCCGCCCGCCGGGACGGTCACCCGGTCCGCGCCGAGCGTGAAGAAACCGGCCGGAGCGGGCTCGCCCCCCGGGCCGGTGCCCGTCGCCTTCAGACTCAGGGTGACATCGCTCGTACCGAGGTTGCGGTACGTGACCTTCTCGGTGGCCGGCTTGTCGTCGGTGTGCGGCCACCGCTGCACCCCGAAACTCACCGAGACCGGGTCGGCGACGACGGTCTGGGCGATGGCACGGTCCACCGCGATCCGGCCGGAGCCCTGCTGGAACGGGTTGTACGCGCCGGGCTTCGTGGACGCGGTCAGCGCGCCCTTCAGCTCCGGGTACGCCCAGTCGGGGTGCTGCTGCTTGAGCAGCGCGGCCGCGCCCGCGACATGCGGGGTGGCCATCGAGGTACCCGAGATCGTCGCGTAGCCGGCGGGCTTCTCGCCCACCTCCCGCGCGATCAGCGAACCGGGCGGGACGGCCGCCGTGGTGTCCACGCCGGGGGCCGTGACATCGGGCTTGACCGCCCCGTCCCCGATCCGCGGGCCGCGGCTGGAGAAGTCCGCCAGCCGGTCCTGGTCGTCGACCGCTCCCACGGTCAGCGCGGCGTTCGCGCTGCCGGGCGAGCCGACCGTGCCCGCACCGTCGCCCTCGTTGCCCGCGGCGATGGCGAACAGGACGCCCTTCTCGGCCGACAGCTTGTCGACCGCCGCCTCCAGCGGGTCCACCTCCGGGGTGTCGGTCCCGCCGAGGCTCAGGTTGACGATGTCGGCGCCCTGGGCGACCGCCCACTCCATTCCGGCCAGGATGCCGGAGTCCTCGCCGTACCCCTCGTCGTCGAGCACCTTGCCCGCGAGCAGCTTGGCGTCCGGGGCCACGCCCTTGAACTTCCCGCCCGACGCGGCACCGGTGCCCGCCGCGATCGACGCGACGTGCGTACCGTGGCCGACCCGGTCCTCGGTGTCGGCGGAGGCGCTGAAGTTCTTCTCCGCCAGGATCTGGCCCTTGAGGTCGGGGTGGGTGGCGTCCGTCCCGGTGTCCAGGACCGCGATCGTGACGCCCTTGCCGGTGAACCCGGCCTTCCAGGCCGTCGGGGCGCCGATCTGCGGGACGCTCCTGTCGAGGCTCGCCCGGCGCACCCCGTCCAGCCAGACCCGGTCGATCCCGGCGGCGGTGGTGACCCGCTCACCGCTCCCGCCCCGGTCGGTGAGCGCCTTCCAGATGGCCGGCGCGTCGGCGGTCGGTGTGGTCACCGACTCGGCGTTCAGCGAGGTGAGGCTCCGGCCGACCTCGGTGGAGCCCGCGCCGCGGACCTGCGCCTTCGCGGTGGCGGCCTGCTTGCCCCGGTAGCCGACGATCAGCTTCAGTCCGTCCCGCTGGGCCCGGAGGTTCTCCGGGCGGCTCAGCTCGGTGACGTCGAACAGCCGCCGGTCGAGCTTGCCGGAGACGATCAGCCGGCGGGCGTCGGCCGGGACGACGAGGGTGTGTCCCTTGTCGCTCATCCGCTGGACCGGGATGTTCTCCCGGCCCTTCGAGGGCCGGAAGGCGACCGGCTTGCCCTGGGCGTCGACGGTGACCCGGTCGCCGGTGACGAGGGTCAGATGACGCAACTCCCGGTCCTGGCCCCGGTCCTGGTCCCGGTCCCGATCCTGGGCCCGGGTGCCGGACGCCCCCCTCGGATCCGGCTGGGCGACGGCGGTCTGGGTCATACCCGCCGTCAGTGCCACGGCCACGGCTGTGGCGACCGCCGGTACGCACGCTTTTCTCACGTGTCTGCGCAACTCTCCCCCTGGAGAACTCGATGGTTTCTCAGCCCGCCGGTCCGCAGCGACGCCGGAATGACGGCTGCGGCCGTCGGTTCACCGAACTAGAGGGAATGCAGGGGGGATTGGTTCACGGGAGGGGAACAGGGAGCCGGGAGTTGACGCAAAACGGCCCCTCCGCGGTGGGTGCCGCGCGGAGGGGCCGATGAATTTCGCCCGCCGCTCCGGTCTGCTTGGTATGGATGCCGAGAATCCGATCGCCCTGACTGTGACCGGCCGGGTCAGCCGTGCCGTCGTACCCGAACTCTGCGCCGAGCTGGAGCGTGCCCTGGCCGGTCCCGGCGGAGCCGCTCTCGCCCCGGGCGCGGCGGTGGACTGCGACCTGGGCGGGGTGATCGGGCCCGATCTGACCCTCGTCGAGGCGGTGGCCCGGCTGGGGCTCGTCGCCCGCCGGTCCGGACGCACGCTGCGGCTGTGCCGCGTACCCCCCGAACTCCGGGCGCTGCTGGACCTGGTGGGGCTGGCCGACGTGGTGACCCTGGAGGAGGGCCCGGACGAACGGGTGCCGGACCCGCGCTGACGGCGGACGGGCGGGCGGGCTCCGGGCCCGCACCGAAGGCGAACGGGCGGATGCCGGGTCCGCACTGACGGTGAACGAGACGGGCGCCGGGCGTACGGTCACCGGCCGGGCGCCGGGGTGCGAAGCCCCGCGCGCCCGCCCGGCGACTCCTACGCGTCGGCCGGCAGCCGGTCCGGCAGGCCGAACAGCGGGAACCAGCGCGGGACGTCCAGGAAGCAGTGCATCCCGGTGATCGACCCGTCGTGGATGTCGATGACCTGGACCGCCCACGGCACGAACCCGTCCCCGTCCTCGGCGGGCTTGTAGTGCGCGAAGCCGGGGGAGCCGTTGGCCGGGACGGGCACCAGCCTGGAGCCCGCGCACGCCGCGCCGATGGAGGTCATGAAGCCCGTGATGTCCCCGGTGCCCCGGAGCCACAGGTCGAACGGCGGCATCGTCATCACCGCGTCCTCGTGGAGCAGCGCGGTCAGAGCCGACATGTCATACCCCTCGAACGCCTTCACATAGCGCTCCAGGAGCTTCTGCTGCTCCTCGTCGAGGGGGTCCGCCGCATCGCCCGGCCGGCTCTTCGTCTCGGTCAGCGTGGCGCGGGCCCGCTGCAGGGCGCTGTTGACCGAGGCGACGGAGGTCTCCAGCAGCTCGGCCACCTCCGCGGCCTTCCAGGCGAGGACCTCGCGCAGGATCAGCACGGCGCGCTGCTTGGGCGGCAGGTGCTGGAGGGCGGCGACGAACGCCAGGCGCACCGACTCGCGCGCCACGGCCGCCTCCGCCGGGTCCTGGACCGATGGCAGGATCCGGCCGTCGGGCATCGGCTCCAGCCAGACGTTCTCCGGGCGGGGGCTCAGCGCGGCCTGGGCGAGCGGGGTCGGGCCCGTCAGATCGACCGGGCGGGCCCGCTTGTTGCCCGCGTTCAGCATGTCCAGGCAGACGTTGGTGGCGATCCGGTACAGCCAGGAGCGCAGCGAGGAACGGCCCTCGAACTTGTCGAAGTTGCGCCAGGCCCGGACCAGGGTGTCCTGCACCGCGTCCTCGGCCTCGAAGGCGGACCCGAGCATCCGGTAGCAGTACCCCGTCAGTTCGGTCCGGTGCCCTTCCAGGCGGCTGTCGATCCCGGCGTTGTCATCGCCTTCGGCGCCCACCGCCGCACCTGTGGCCGTCGTCGTGGTCAGATCCCTCATCGCTCCACCCCTGTCGCGCGCAGCCGCGCCGTGCCGTCCGTCACCCGGTACGTCGGAAGCTACCGCAGGCCACTGACAGTCGGGGCGGTAAGGAGGACATGGGGGCGCCGGGCGGACATGGCCGCGGCCACGATCCGCCCGGCGCCCCTCCGGTGTCCCGCCGGCAGCGGGCGCGTCGCTCAGGTCCCGGGCTTGCGCCCGTACACGTACACGTCGTCGCCGTTCTTCAGCGGTTTCCAGTATGCCTTCGCGTCGGCGGGACGCATGTTGACGCAGCCGCCGGAGCCCGGCGGGTCCGGCACCGGCCCGTACTTCAGCTTCTTGCCGTCCTGGGTCCAGCTCAGCGACGAGCCGGGAAAACCGGTGGAGCCGCCGCCCGGAAGGCCCTATGGTCGCCGGGTTCCCGATCCACGCGCTCACAGCGAGGTGTTTTCGATGACGGTCCGAGCAACGGCGGCCGACTCCGGCCGGCTGTCCCCCGCAGATGCCATGACCTCATCGCACGTATCGAACGCAAGGAACACCTCTCGTGGATCTTCCCCGCATCTTCACCCTTCGCGAAAGTAGCCACCGCATCCACAACCCGTTCACCCCGGGCAAGCTCGCCGACCTCGGTCGGGCGCTGCGCCTGGTGCCCGGTACGCGGATGCTCGACCTCGCCGGCGGATCGGGCGAGATGCTGTGCACCTGGGCCCGCGACCACGGGGTCACCGGGACCGGCGTGGACATCAGCACGGTGTTCACCGAGAAGGCCCGCGCCCGTGCCGCCGAACTCGGCGTCGCCGACCGGGGCACCTTCGTGCACGGCGACGCCTCCGGCTTCGTCGCGGACGAGCGGGTCGATCTCGCCGCGTGCGTCGGCGCCAGCTGGATCGGCGGCGGTGTGGCCGGCACGGTCGAGCTGCTGGGCGAAAGCCTCCGCCCCGGTGGCCTGATGCTGATCGGTGAGCCGTACTGGCGCAAGGAAGTGCCGGACCGGGAAACCGCTCAAGGCGCTCACGCGGGCGACGAGGACGACTTCCTCGTACTGCCGGAGCTGATCGAGCGGTTCGGCGACATCGGGTACGACGTGGTGGAGATGGTGCTGGCCGACCAGGACAGCTGGGACCGGTACCGGGCCGCGCAGTGGCTCAACCTCCGCCGCTGGCTCGACGCGCACCCCGATGACGAGCCGGCCGCCGAGGTGCGGGCCGAACTCACCACCGAACCCGCCCGCTACGCGCGGTACCAGCGGGAGTACCTCGGCTGGGGAGTCTTCGCCCTGATGGCCCGCTGACACCTGCGGGGCTGACGGCCTGGCGGCCCGCTGACGCCTGCGGACTGACGAGTTGACGGCCCGCCGGCGTCCTGGCGGGCCCGTGGTCCGCCGACGGGCCGGTCGGCGCGGGTCCGGGCGGTACACACCGCCCGGACCCGTGCACGGCGCTCGGGCGGTTCAGCGCGTGGCCGGGACGAGCGCCCGCCGCTCCGCACGCGCCACCCGGGTCCCGTACAGGGTGATCGAGACGACCCCGAGGACCGCGAGCAGGCCCAGGGCCACCGTCGCCGTCCAGCCCCCGGCGTGGAAGGCGACCGCGCCGAGCGTGCCGCCCGCGCTGGAGCCCAGGTAGTACGCCGACTGGTAGAGCGCTGATGCCTGCGCCCGGCCCGTCGTCGCGGTCCGGCTCACCGAGGACGAGGCGACCGCGTGCCCGGCGAAGAAGCCGGCCGTGATCAGCACCAGGCCCAGCAGCACGGCGGCCAGCCGGTCGGCCAGCGAGAGCAGCAGCCCGGCGGTCGTGGTGGAGACCGCGAGATAGAGCGCGCCCCGGCGGCCGAGGCGGGCCACCAGACGTCCGGCGGCGGCGGAGGAGACCGTACCGACCAGGTAGACGAGGAAGATCGAGCCGATGACGCCCTGCGGCAGGCTGAACGGCTCCTCGATCAGCCGGTAGCCGATCACCGTGTAGACCGCGCCGAACACCGTCATGAACAGTGCGCCGATCGCGTACAGCCGGACCAGCAGCGGGTCGGCCAGATGTGTGGCGACGGTCTTCGCCAGGGCCTTCGGGTTGAGCGAACCGGGACGGAAGTTCCGGGCCTTCGGAATGAGGAAGTGGAACGCGACGGCGCACGCCAGCGCGAGCAGCCCGACCGCCCCGAGCGCGGCCCGCCAGCCCCAGGCCTGGGCGACCCAGCCGGTGAGGATGCGCCCGCTCATACCGCCGATGCTGTTGCCCGCGACGAACAGCCCGATCGCGGCGATCAGCGCCTTGGGCCGCACCTCCTCCGCCAGATACGCCATCGCGGAGGCCGGCAGCCCGGCGAGTGCCGCACCCTGGACGGCGCGCAGCGCGATCAGCGCGCCCATCGACGGGGCGAAGGGCACCAGCAGCCCGACCACTACCGCGATCGCCAGCGAAGCCGTCATCATCTGCCGCCGCCCGAACCGCTCCGAGAGCGCGCTCAGCGGCAGCACGAACAGGGCCAGCGCCCCGGTCGCCGCCGAGACCGTCCAGCTCGCCTGCCCGGCCGTCGCGCCGAACGACGCGGAGACGGCGGGCAGCAGCGCCTGGGTGGAGTAGAGGAGGGCGAAGGCCGCGACACCGGCGGCGAAGAGGGCGAAGCTCATCCGGCGGTAGCCGGGGCGGCCGGGCTCCAGGCGCTCATGGGCGGCGGCGGGCGCGGCGGTGGTGGTGACGGGGGACGACGGGGCAGAGGCATCCACGACGATGGTGGATGCCCCGGTACTGGCGGGAGGCATACGTCGAAAGTAGAGGGAGAGGTTTCATGCGTCCAATGCATGAAACTGCCATAATCAATCCCATGGCGCATGAACGCAGCTCAGGGCCTCGGCTGTCACCAAGCAGTTACGAAGAAGACATCCGGGCCGTGCTCGCGCCCCGCCTCGCGTACTTCGAGGCGGTCGCCCGCCACGAGCACGTGACCCGCGCCGCGCAGGAGCTCGGCGTCCCGCAGTCCACGCTCTCGCGGGCCATGGTCCGGCTCGAAGCGGACCTGGGCGTCGCCCTGTTCGCCCGCAAGGGCCGTACCGTCTCGCTCACCCCGGCGGGCCGCACGTTCCTCGGCTCGGCGGAACGGGCCCTGGCCGAAGTGGAGAAGGCCGCCGACTCCGTCCGGGCGGACGCCGACCCGACGGCGGGCCGGGTCTCCTTCGGCTTCCTGCACACCATGGGCTCGGAGACCGTGCCCGCCCTGATCCGCGCCTTCCGGGTCGACCACCCCAAGGTCCGCTTCCAGCTCGTGCAGAACTACGGCGAGGCGATGATCGAACGGCTGCGCGCGGGCGGCCTCGACCTCTGCCTCACCTCACCCGTGCCCGACGCCCCCGACCTGGTCGCCCGCCGCCTCGACGAACAGCGGCTGCGCCTGGTGGTCCCCGACGACCACCGCCTCGCCTCCCGCCGCCGGGTCCGGCTCGCGGAGGCCGCCGACGAAACGTTCGTCACCCTGGAACCCGGTTACGGGCTGCGCCGCATCACCGACGACCTCTGCGCGGAGGCGGGCTTCACGCCGCGGGTCGCCTTCGAGGGCGAGGAGGCGGAGACCCTGCGCGGACTGGTCGCCGCCGGGCTCGGGGTGGCCCTGCTGCCGCCGCCCGCGGTCGCCCGCCCCGGGGTCGTCGAACTGACGGTCACCGCACCGCGCGCGGCCCGCGAGATCGGCGTCGCCTGGCTGGACGGGCACCCCGACACCCCTCCGGTCGCCGCCTTCAAGCGCTTCCTGCTCTCGCGCCGGGGAAACCTGCTGCCGGACTGATCCCGGGGGAACCCGCTGCCCGCACCGAGCCCGGGGGACCTGCCGCTGCACCGAGCCCGGGGAACCTGCCGCCCGACCGGGCGGACGCGGGCCGGCGCGCGGCGGGACCCGGGGCGTGCGGGCCCGCCCCTCAGTACCGCAGCGACCGCCCGAACCCGGCGGCCAGCGGCATCCGCAGCCCCAGCGGCGGCGGTGCGGCGAGCGCGTCCGCGACCGGGCGGGCATAGGACCGGGCGAAGAGCGAGCCGCGTACGAAGTCGGCGGCCAGCGCCACCACTTCGGCGCGGTGCTGGCGCAACGCGTGCCCGTCCGAATGGACTTCGAAGCGGCAGGTGTCCCGGTTGGACTTCTTCACCCGCTCGGCCAGCCGGTAGGACAGCTCCGGGTCGGTGCGCTCGTCGTTGGTGCCGTGCACGATCAGCACCCGCCGCCCCACCAGCTGCTTCACCGGCTCCGGCCGGTCCGCCGCCCGCTCCGGCAGCCACGGGGCCATCGCCAGCACCGAGGTCACCGCGTCGTGCCCGGCGGCCCGCAGCGCCGCCCGTCCGCCCATCCCGTGGCCGGCCAGGCAGACCGGCACATCGCCGTAGCGGCGCTGGACCTCGTCGGCCGCCCACCCGGCGTCCTCGGCGGGATGCGCGTCGTCCGCGTTCCAGCCGCGGCAGCGGTAGCGCAGCACGTGCACCGCGAGCCCGTCGCCCACCCCGGCACGGGCCAGGGAACGGGCGAACGGCAGCTGTGCGGCGTACGACAGGGGGGAGGGGCGACGCCGTGAGTCGGCCTCGCCGTCCGGGAGCAGCAGAACCACGCCGCTGACCTCGTCCGTTGCTCCGGCCGTCTGAACGGCCCGTCCCAGCCTGGGGGCAGGCGAGGGGAGTGCGCGCTGTGCCATGACAGAACAGTGTCAGAAGGTGAGGTGTACTCCACCCGACATCACGGTCACTGTTACGCATCGACACGAGGCGCTCTACGCGCGTAGGCGCTAGAGTGCCAAGATGACGAGCCAGACCCTGAATGTCCCTGATTCCGACCAGATCCGGCGCGCCCCCAAGGTGCTGCTCCACGACCACCTCGACGGCGGCCTGCGGCCGGGCACGATCATCGAGCTGGCCCGCGCGCAGGGTTACGACTCCCTGCCCGAGACCGAGGCCGACAAGCTCGGCATCTGGTTCCGCGAGGCCGCCGACTCCGGTTCGCTGGAGCGCTACCTGGAGACGTTCGCCCACACCTGCGCCGTCATGCAGACCCGTGACGCGCTGTTCCGGGTGGCCGCCGAGTGCGCCGAGGACCTCGCCGAGGACGGCGTCGTCTACGCCGAGATCCGCTACGCCCCCGAGCAGCACCTGGAAGGCGGCCTGACCCTCGAAGAGGTCGTCGAGGCCGTCAACGAGGGCTTCCGCGCGGGCGAGCGCATCGCCCGTGCCAACGGCCACCGCATCCGCGTCGGCGCCCTGCTCACCGCGATGCGGCACGCCGCCCGCGCGCTGGAGATCGCCGAGCTCGCCAACAGCTACCGCGACCAGGGCGTCGTCGGGTTCGACATCGCGGGCGCCGAGGCCGGGTTCCCGCCCACCCGCCACCTCGACGCGTTCGAGTACCTCAAGCGCGAGAACAACCACTTCACGATCCACGCCGGCGAGGCCTTCGGGCTGCCGTCGATCTGGCAGGCCCTCCAGTGGTGCGGCGCCGACCGGCTCGGCCACGGGGTGCGGATCATCGACGACATCGAGGTCGCCGATGACGGCTCGGTCTCCCTCGGCCGCCTCGCCTCCTACGTACGCGACAAGCGCGTCCCGCTGGAGATGTGCCCGACCTCCAACCTCCAGACCGGCGCGGCCACCTCGTACGCCGAGCACCCGATCGGGCTGCTGCGCAAGCTGCACTTCCGGATCACGGTGAACACGGACAACCGGCTGATGAGCGGGACGAGCATGAGCGGGGAATTCGAGCGGCTGACCGAGGCATTCGGATACACGCTCGACGACATGCAGTGGTTCACAGTCAATGCGATGAAATCAGCATTCATTCCTTTCGACGAACGTCTCGCGATGATCAATGACGTCGTCAAGCCCGGATACGCGGAGCTGAAGTCCGAGTGGCTCTTCCGGCAGACCGCTGTGACCAGTGGTTCTGTGGTCTCCGGAGGCTGAGGGGCGCAACAGGTGAAAGGGCCGGGACGCAGTATCCCGGTCCTTTTCCGCGTGTCGGGATGTTTGCGGTGGGGGCTGCGGGATGGCTAGCTTGCAGAGCCGCTCACATCCCCTTCCCCAAGGATGAATTCTCCATGAAGAAGTCTGCTGCCAAGACTCTCGGTGTCGCCGCCCTCGGTGCCGCTTTCGCCGCTGCCGCCGCCGGCAGCGCCTCCGCCGCCCCGTCGCTGCCGCTGGACACCGCGGCCGGGGCGCTTCCCCCCGTCTCGGCGCTGGCGCTCGACACCGTCGCGCAGGGTGTCCAGAACGCGCCGGTCCAGGACACCGTCGGCAAGGTCCTCGGCGGCGACGCCACCGACGCGGCCGCCCCGGTCACCGGCCTGCTCGGCGGACTGCCCACCCAGGGCCTCACCGCCAACGGGATCCCGCTCGGCGGCTGATCCCGCCCGCGCGCCGGGCCTCCGGCGCCACCCGCACATGCCGATGGGGCGCACACCCTGGATCAGGGTGTGCGCCCCATCGCGCGTATCTGCTCCCCGTGCTGCCGCGTCACCAGGCCGTCGCGGAGGAGGCGGGCTTCTCCGCGGGCAGCAGCGCCCACAGCGCCAGGTAGAGCAGGAACTGCGGGCCGGGCAGCAGGCAGGAGACGACGAAGATGACCCGCATCGTGCTTGCGGAGATACCGAAGCGCCGGGCGAGGCCCGCGCACACTCCGCCGATCATGCGGCCTTCGCGGGGGCGGACAAGTGCGGCCATGGTGGGCTCCTTCGCGAACCGTTACGGGAGGAGCAGGCTGTCGTGCTCCCCGATGTATCC
Organism: Streptomyces sp. NPDC048142; assembly: GCF_043202835.1. NCBI lineage: Bacteria > Bacillati > Actinomycetota > Actinomycetes > Kitasatosporales > Streptomycetaceae > Streptomyces > Streptomyces sp. NPDC048142. Next base: position 25,134 of record NZ_JBIDBC010000037.1, on the reverse strand, counting down.
ATAGTGCCGCCGCGAAGGGGGACAAAGCATCCCTCTACGGTGCGAGACCGACCCCGGTAATCGTCGGGGTCGGCCCCCCAGGGGCCTCGTCCCTGAGACGGGTCCCCTGCCAGTGGTGAGGCAGGTCCCGTGCCCCGGGCAGCCCCCGGCGGCGCAGCCGCGCCCGGCAGACCGGGACGACCAGCAGATGGGCCAGCACCACCCCGGCGGTGTTCAGCAGCAGCGAATCGATGTCGACGACCTGACCGGGCACCCCGGTCTGGCCCAGCTCGATGGCCAGCGAGATCAGCGCCCCGGCGGCGACCGTACGCGTCAGCGAGACCCAGGGCGAGACGAAGATCCGGCCCCCGGCCATCGGCAGCAGCACCCCGAGCGGGGCCAGCAGCAACAACGCCCCGCCGATCCGGCGGGCCGCCTCGACCGGTCCCAGCGCGAGGTCCGCCCTGATCCCGGCGAGCGGCTCGAAATTCGCCGCCGTGATCCAGGGAACGTCCAGCGGGCGCAGCGTCAGCCACCCGACGAACAGCAGATGCGCGACAAGGAGAATGACCCCCACCGCGCGGAAGTGGATGACGGTCTGGCCGTCCGAACTGTGACGCACGTCCAGCAAGACGCCCCGACCGGCAGGATCGGTTCCGTGTCGTTGCTCCCGGCCATGCGGACGGCTCTGCCGGGGCGGCTTCGGAGGCGGTACGGGGGGTGTGTGCGGGCCGTACAGGGGCCGGGTCGGCCCGGCCGGACGGCGTACGGCGTGGCCGGGACCCGCGTACAAGCCGCGTCCCCCGCGTCCGTCCCCCGCGTCCGTCCCCCGCGTCCGAACCGCGCGTCCCCCGCGTCAGCCCGGCCGGACCGCGTTCCGCGTGCCCAGGTCCCCCGGTCGGGCCTTCGTCTGCGAGGTGCACAGATAGCCGTGCGGCGGGTAGTCCCCGGGCCCGCCCAGGAACACCGAGCCGTCCCGGACCAGCGTCCCGCTCTCCGCGTACGTGCACACCAGCTGGGCCAGCGCCTCCGCCGACAGGTCCTCCGGCTGGCTGCTCAGGCGCAGGGTGCCCGCCGGGTCGCCGTCCCGGGCCGGATCCACCCGCAGCCCCGCCGGAACCGCCGTGGTGAACCCGGCCCGCCGCTCGCTCGCGGGCGGCACCTGCTGGACCTCCTTCAGCAGCGCGCGGGCGACCGTCACCGGGTCGGCGCCGGCCGCGTCCGCCGGCACCGGACGGTCCACGGTGACCAGCTGCGAGGCGCACACCAGATACACCTCGGCGCTCACCCGGTCCGGCGACCGGGTGGTGACATCCGACGGGGACAGTCGGCACGGCACCCGGGAGGGCGCGGCCCCCGCGTCCACCGGCACCGAGGTCGTACGGATCCCGCACCCGGAAGCCAGCGCCCCGGCCGCCAGCACGGCCGCCAGCGAGGCCGCCGTACGCCGCCGGAACGGGCCCCGCCGGTACGTGACATCGCCGCGCTTCATGTCGCCCCGTCCTCGTCCGGGGCCTGCGCGCCCGGTTCGTCGTGGTGCGCGAGCTTCTCGGCGTCGCGCGGCAGCCGAAGTTCGAAGACGGCACCGCCGTCCGGGGAGTTCGCCGCCGTGATGTCACCGCCGTGGATGTGCGCGTTCTCCATGGCGATGGAGAGGCCGAGCCCGCTGCCCTCCGACCGCGGCCGGGAGGCGCTCGCCTTGTAGAACCGGTCGAAGACGTGCGGCAGCACGTCCTCGGGGATGCCCGGACCGTGGTCCCGTACCTCGATGACCAGCTCCTCGCCCTCGGTCCGCACCCGGACGTCCACCGGCGAACCCCCGTGCTTGAGGGCGTTGCCGATCAGATTGGCCAGGATCACATCCAGCCGGCGCGGATCGAGCCGGACCATCATGCCGCGCTCCGCGTCCAGGTCCACCGCGTCCAGCCAGGCCCGCGCGTCGATGCACGCGGTCACCTGGTCGGCGACGTCGACGGTGTCCAGCACCAGACGGGCGGTGCCCGCGTCGAAGCGGGTCACCTCCATCAGGTTCTCCACCAGGTCGTTCAGCCGCCGGGTCTCGCTGACCACCAGATGCACGGCGGGCGCGATCATCGGATCGAGGGTGTCCGCCTCGTCCTCCAGCACCTCCGCCACCGCGGTGATCGCGGTCAGCGGAGTGCGCAGCTCGTGCGACATGTCGGCGACGAACCGGCGGCTCGCCTCCTCCCGCGCGCTCATGTCCGCGACCTTCTTCTCCAGCGAGCTCGCCGTCCTGTTGAACGTACGGGAGAGATCGGCGAGTTCGTCCGTGCCGGAGACCGCGAGCCGGGTGTCGAGCTTGCCCTCGCCGAGCTTGCGGGCCGCGTCGCCGAGCCGCTGCACCGGGCGCAGCACCGTCGTCGCGGCGGCCTGCGCGAGCAGCGCCGAGCCGATCAGCGCGAGGGCGGTCGCGATCCCCAGCGACCAGGCCAGCGAGTTGAGGTCCTGCCGCTCCTGGTCGAGGGACTTGAGCATGTACCCGGTCGGCCCGCCGCCGATGATCCGCGTACCGGCGACCAGATACGGCGTGCCCGCGATGCTCGTCCGCTGCCAGAACAGGTGGTACTCGTGCTCGTTGCTCGACGTCAGCGGCTGCTTGCGGGCCACCTGCTTCTGCAGCGATTCCGGCACGACGGCCCGGGTGAAGCTGTCCAGGTCGGAGTAGCCCACGATCGGCTTGCCGCGCTCCCGCTCGTCCTCCAGCAGCACGCTGTAGCCGGGGCTGCTGGACGCCATCTCCCCGGCGGCCCGCTGGAGGTCGTCCTTGGTGGGACGCACGGGCAGCCCCGCCGCGGTGTCCTGCATCTGCCGCCGGAAGTCGTCGAGCGCGGTGTCCTGGGTGCGGGTCAGCACGGCCTCGCGGTTGAGCCAGTACGCGATCGCCGACGCGGACACCGCGGCCGTCAGCGCCACCAGTGCGAACACCACGACGAGCCGCAGCCGCAGACTGGTCCAGCGCAGACCGGCGCGCAGGGACCGCTTGGCGGTTTCGGTCACTGAGGCGAGTCCAGCCGATAGCCCACGCCCCGCACCGTACGGATCAGGGTCGGCGAGGACGGCACGTCCTCCACCTTCGCGCGCAGCCGCTGCACACAGGCGTCCACCAGACGGGAGTCGCCCAGGTAGTCGTGCTCCCACACCAGGCGCAGCAACTGCTGCCGGGACAGGGCCTGGCCGGGCCGGCGGCTCAGCTCCAGCAGGAGCCGCAGCTCGGTCGGTGTGAGCTGCAGATCCTCACCGCCCTTGGTGACGGTCATGGCGGAGCGGTCGATGACCACGTTGCCGAAGGTCGCCGAGTCGGTCGACTCGCGCTCCCCGCGGCGCAGCACCGCCCGGATCCGGGCGTCCAGCACCCGGCCCTGGACAGGTTTCACCACATAGTCGTCCGCGCCGGACTCCAGTCCCACCACGACGTCGATGTCGTCGCTGCGCGCGGTCAGCAGAATGATCGGCAGCTGGTCGGTGCGGCGGATACGCCGGCACACCTCGAAACCGTCGATACCGGGCAGCATCACATCCAGTACGACCAGGTCGGGTCGCTGCTCACGCAGCAGCTCCAGGCCGTCCTCTCCCGTCGCCGCGGTGGCCACACGGTGGCCCTGGCGTGACAACGAGAGTTCGAGGGCCGTGCGGATGGCGTCGTCGTCCTCGATCAGCAACAGGAAAGGCACGAACGTCATTCTGGCCCATGGTGGCGCTTCAGTTCGACCTGCGGTCCGGTCCGATTGTCCGGGCACGGCCGCAACCGCCCCTGTGACAGGCCTGTGACAGTCGGGGGACAGCGCCATGAAACTGCCCCGGCAAGCTCTTCGACAGCAGGCAACGAACGGACTCCACAGACAGGGGGCGCGAGATGAACGCACTGCACAGCACCGGCTCAAGCGCTGTTGTCACGCGTCTCCACGACGTCGGGCGGAGCACGGAGAAGTCCGGCGTGATGAACATGCGGGGGTGTGTTCGCAGCGCCGGGCGTCAGCACCAGTCGGCAGCGGAGCAGATGCGTACGCCGTACATGACGGTCGTTGACGCGCCCACGGGGGGCAACGGGGCGAACGCGTACGGGAAGGCCACGGGGGATCGCACGGCCTGGACGGAGAACGCGGACGCCGAAGCGGCGTTCACGGCCTACGTCCAGGAGCGGCGGGCCTCCCTGTACGCGACCGCCTACCACCTGACCGGCGACCGCTTCGAGGCCGAGGACCTGCTGCAGAGCGCCCTCTTCTCGACATACCGGGCGTGGGACCGGATCAGCGACAAGGCGGCGCTCGGCGGCTATCTGCGCCGCACCATGACCAACCTGCACATCAGCGCCTGGCGCAGGCGCAAGCTGAACGAATACCCGACCGAGGAGCTGCCGGAGACGGTGGGCGACACGGACGCGATGCGCGGCACGGAGCTGCGGGCGGTGCTGTGGCAGGCACTCGCCCGGCTGCCCGAACTCCAGCGCACGATGCTGGTCCTGCGGTACTACGAGGGCCGCACCGACCCGGAGATCGCGTCGATCCTCGACATCAGTGTCGGCACGGTGAAGTCCAGCATCTGGCGCTCCCTGCGCCGGCTGCGTGAGGACGAGGTTCTCAGCTTCGGACGTGACGAGCAGGAGTCCTTCGGCGAGCTGGTGGCCTGAGGCAGCGGGGGGAACGGGGGAGAACGGCCACTGCTTCGGGGGAGGCAGGGGTTACGGGGGAAGTTCGGGGGAGCGACGGGGGAGCAGGAGCCACGGGGACCGGGGGGACCCGGGGGAAGCACGGGGAACGGCTCATCGCTTCGGGGGAAGCGCGGGCCACGGGGGGAAACACAGCGGGGTCGTACGGGCCGGGGGGTCCTGTACGACCCCGCTTCCCGTGTGGCCGGTGGGCCTGGAGAGGCCCTTGTTAGGGTGAACGGGCCACGCCAAATGCGGGTGGCGCCAAGGAATTCCATGGGGGACGAGTGAGCAGCCAGGCAGGCGATCCGACGACGGCCGGGGCGGGCGACGCACCGACATCGATGCGGCTCAACGAGGCCCCGACGGATCCCTCCCCGCCTCCCTTGTACGGGCCGTTCGCGCCGGGACAGGACCCGAACGCGAAGGCCCAGGTCCCGTACGCCCCCGGCTACGGGCCGCCGTTCGCTCCTGGCGGTCCCTCGCTGGCCTCCAGCCAGGCGCGCAAGAAGGCCGCGGCCGAGGCCATTCGCACGCGTATCAGGCCGCAGACCAAGAAGGCCGGCGATCATGCGGACGAGGAGACCTCCGCGGCTGTCAAGGCGTTCGGAGCCAAGGACGGCGACGGGTGGATCACCTCACGCGCGCTGAAGAAGGCGCACACGACCTGGGAGCGGCAGGTGCGGGCCCTGCTGACACGGCTGGAGGGGGACGAGAACGGCCTCATGGGCGCCCGTCTCAACCTCCACGGGGCGGATCTCCTGGCCGGGCAGCAGATCCGCCCGTCCTCCGCGTTCGACGGCTACTGACCGGTCGCGGGGCGGGAAGCGCCCACTCGGCACGTACATCGGGTATTCCGGACAGACGGGGGTAAGGGTATGCCCACCTACCACGAGATCATGACCACGGATCTGTCCGCCCTGACCACTGCCGCCGGCAAGTGGACCAGCATGGCGGGCGAGTTCGGCAAGCGGGAGAAGGAGTACGAGAAAGAGGTCCACGGCATCACGCTGGAGCCGACCTGGATCGGACAGAGCGCGGACGCCGCCAACGCCCGGTTCCGTATCACGCTCAACGAGTACAAGGCGGCCCAGGCCGAGGCGAAGGCGATCGCCGCGCTGCTCCGGGACGCGCACACCCAGTTCACAGAGCTCAAGGGCAAGCTGCAGGCGGTGCGCACCGACGCCCTGAAGGCGGACATGCTGGTCTCGGACAGCGGCCAGGTCGCCTTCGACACGGCGAGCCTGAGCGACGGCGCACGGACCGCGTACCACCACGACCCGGACTACCAGAAGTCGGTACGGGAGGCGGTCGCCTCCTGGCAGCAGCAGATCGACCGGCTGGTCGCGGCGGTGACGGACGCGGACGGCGGTGTCGAGATCGCGCTGAACGCGGCGGTGCAGGACACGGACGTCACCGACGGCACCGTGAACGGGTTCAACGCGAAGCCCGTCGGCGACATCGAGGAGTACGAGGCGCGGAACACTGAGGAGATCGCGGAGCGCCTGATCGACGGCAAGAAGGTCTCCGCTGCCGACCTCGCCGAGTTCGAGCGTTCGATGCGGGACAACGCCGGCGACAAGGCGTTCAGTCAGTCCCTGCTGACGAAGCTGGGCCCCGAGGACACCATTAGGCTGGGCGATGTCCTGTCCGACCGCGAGCAGGACGGTGGGGCCTCCGGGGCACAGTCCACGCGGCTGATGGGCGGCCTGGCCAACACGGTGGCGACGGCCACCCAGGTGCCGGGTTCGATGGCGGACGCAGGGCCCGGCTCGGCGAAGTACCAGGCCTGGCTGGGCAGCGGCGACGGCGCGTTCTACCGCCGGTTCACCGAGGGCCTCAAGGAGGCCGGCGCCAAGAACTTCGACTCGAAGACCAATCCGCTCTACGGCTACCGCCCGTTCGTCGAGATGATGACGCACGCCGACGTGCCGTTCGACGACCAGTTCCTCAACAAGCTCGGCGACGACATGATCGCCGCCGAGAAGGACAACAGCGCCCTGTTCCAGCAGTGGGGCGGCAACCACCGCGAGGGCCGGGCCGACGCGCTCGACAGCCTGCTCGGCGTGATGAGCAAGAACCCCGACGCGTCGACCGCCTTCTTCGACCCGGACCTGGACCACGGGCAGGCGCACCTCGACTACCTGATCGGCAACGGCGACGAGGCGCGGGAGTGGCCGAAGGAGCACGTCGTGGCCGGGCCCAGGGTGATCACCACCGACGACCCGCTGAGCCGCCACGGCCTGGGGCTCGCGCTGGAGGCCGGCGCGACGGGGCAGGAGCCCGGAACGCCGCTGGGTAAGCCGGGGCCGCACAGCGAGAGCCAGGCGCGGGTCATGCAAGGCATCATCGCGACGCTGGACCAGGGGACCAAGGGCGACACCGTCCCCGAGGCCCTCAAGGTACCGCTCGGCCGTGTGCTGAACGACTACACAGCGGACACGCACGCCATCCTGGGTGGGTACGCGCCGGGCAGCCCGAGCGGCCTGGACGACATCGAAGGATCGGGCGACAGCGCCTCCATCACCAACGACAAGGCCAGTCTGCTGCGGGTGATGCGTGGTGTGTCCGACGGGGTGGCCGGTGAGGACGAGGAGGGGAATCCCATCCGGGTCTTCGACGCCCTCTACGAGGCGCAGCGCCAGTACGCGGTGGAGTACCTGGAGACCGGCGATCGCGTTCCCCCGGGCAGCCTGACCGAGAATGTGACCGGCTGGGATGTCAGGTCACGCGATGTGGGACAGGCCTTCGGCGGCATGAACGCCATCGCCACGGACATGATCCTCGACGTTCGTGACGCCGAGATCGGGAAGATCAACGACCAAGCGCGTTACGCGTACCACGGGTTCGGGGCGGTGGCCAACATGATTCCGCAGGCCGGCGACATCGCGCAGCGGGCCGTGGACGCCGCCACTTACGAGTGGTCCAAGGGCGCCGCGGACGAGGCGGAACTGGTGGCGAAGGGCCAGGTCAGCGAGAAGACAGCGTGGGGCGTCACCAGCACGAACGGCCTCATCCAGGACTGGGCCGACACGCGTGGGGCCGCCAAGGAGAGCAACGCTGTCCGGAACGCCGTCCAGGAGGCGGGACAGAGCTACATCACCGGCCGTGAAGAAGCGTATTCGGCCCTGCGAACCAGGAAGTGAGCACGTGAGCACAGCAGGAACAGCAGACCGTACGCGTCCGGCGTGGAAGGTCTGGGCGGTCGTGGCCGCTGTGGTCGTGGTGGTCGCGGGGCTGCTGCACGCCTGGCGCAACACCAACGTACTGACGGCGGACCGGCTCTGTGGGGACCTGGTCTCGGCAGAGAAGACGGACGCGGTCCTTCCGGGGTCCGGGCGTCTGGACGCCGAAGGGGACGGTCTGGATGACGACGACCTGACGGACACGACGTGCAGAGTCGAGAAGTCGTCTGTCGTCCTCGGCTCAGGCGAGAGCCGGCTGACTGTTCGGCTCTGGGGGGTACGAGGCTACGATCCGCTGACGTTCGAGACGGAGCCCTACCCGACGGGCGCTTCGTTCTTCAGCGGCGAGGTGACCGGCGGGGTCGACGCTCACAAGGCGTGGGTCATGCTGCCCGAGAAGTGCTGGACGGACCGGCCGGTGGTCGCCGAGTTCAACGTCACCGAACCGGCTTCCGACCGCACCGCCTTCGCCGCCCTGGCCACCGACACCGTACGGACCATCGCGGCCCGGACCCGGTGCGGCGACCTCCCCGAGAAGCCCGGAACGCTCGTGCCTCCGCGCTCCGACGCCGCCCGACCGGTCTCCGCAGGACAGGTGTGCGGATTGGACGGCCTGACCGTGGCGGGCCAGGTGCCGGCCGGGGCGGAGGTGCTCGAAGAGGGGCAGAAGGCCCCCGCCGACCTGTGGTTCTGCAAGCTGACCCTGGACGACGAGACGCGCGGCTATGTCCGTGCGGACGGCTTCATGAAGTACGCGGCCTCCCGGGACCCGCTGCTCATCGAAGCCATGCGGAAGTTCCCGGGCACGGCCAAGGGTACGACGCCGGACGGCCGGGAAGCCGAAATCGTCGACAAGGGTGCCGGAGTCATCCTGCCCTGTGTCGATGGCGACCCCCTCTACCTGGCGGTGGAGTCGGGACAGCAGTATCTGGAGGCGAGCAAGCGCCACCCGGACCTTCCGCGGCGGGACGCCTATACCGAGCCCTTCATGAAGGCAGCCGCCAAGACCTTCGGCTGCGCGGCGCCCACCACCGGCTGAGCGAGCGGCGGGGCGTCCGTCCCTACTCCGGGACCGGCGCCCCCACGCTCGCCCGCCGGCACCGCCCCGCCGCCGCCGCGGCGAACCGGCCCAGCGCCTCCTCCTTGCCGCACGGGTGCGCCCCCAGGGCCGTCTGGCGGGCCACGATGCGGCGTTCGGCCCGCATGAGCCGCCAGCCGCGCCGCAGCAGGAACGGCACCGACTTGCGGCCCTCGCGCAGGTCCCGCACCAGCCGCCGCCGGAACGTCGTGGACGGGCGGCCGCGCAGGCACAGCGCGTCGGCCAGCAGCCCCAGTTCCTGGCAGCGCTCCACGATGTCCGCCGCGAAGATGCCCTCCGCCACGAACAGCGGTGACCGCTCGATGTGGAAGGCCTCGCGGTCCGTACGGGAGCTGGTCGCGATGTCGTACACCGGCACGTCCGTGCGGCCGGTGCAGCACAGCTCGGCTATGGCGGCCACCGCCGCGTCCGCGTCCCAGGACCCGGCGGAGTCCCAGTCGATGTCCGTGGAGCCGGGGACCTGGGGAAGTGTCGGGTCGTCGCCCTCCTTGTAGAAGTCGTCCAGGCGCAGCACCGGCAGACCGGTGCGGGCGGCGAGGGACGACTTGCCGGAGCCGGAGGGGCCCGCGAGCAGTACGACGCGGGTCGGGATCGGTTGGGAACTCACAGAACAGAAGTGTGAGGCATTGATCCGCACAGGGGACCACTCGGGCCTTCTGTTGGTATCCAGCATCACACCTCAACTACTCTGCGCGCACAGACGATTACCCGACCAGGCTCGATCAGGTGGAAAACATGGCACTTCATGCACGTAAGCCCGAACGTCGCGTCCTGCTGCGCGCCGGTCTGACCTTCACCGCCCTGGGGGCCGCGCTGGGGGCCGGTGCGGGCTCCGCACAGGCCGTCCAGCTGCCCGCCGTGGCCGAGGCCCCCGAGCAGGGCGTCTCCGCCCTCCAGGCGGTCGGTGAGACGGCCGGACCGGCGGTGACGAGCGCGCTCGGGACCTCGCTGGCCAGCAGCGTCGCCCCGATCACCGACCTTCAGCTGGACCCGCTGGCCAATACCGGGGTGGATCCGCTGGACAACGCCGTGGGCACCCAGATCGCCGACTTCAAGCCGCTGACCACGGCCGTCCTCACCGACCCGATCACCAGCGGCGGCGCGCTGAGCGACCTGCCCGTGGTGGGGACGGTGACCGGGCTCGTCACCGGCTGACGCACGGGAGCACGGCGAACGGGGCCGCCCCGGAGTGGGAGGGCGGCCCCGTCCGGGTGCCCGGCGGGCGTCAGTACGAGGAGCCCGCGGCTCCCAGCGCGCCCGTCGGGTGCCAGACCGTCTTGGTCTCCAGGAAGGCCGTCAGGCGCTGCGTGCCGGGCGAGGCCGACCAGTCGGCCGAGTCGGACGCGCCGTCCGCGTCGGCCGGCTGCGGACGCAGGACCCGCTTCAGGTTGTCCGCCGCCGCGATCTCCAGCTCCTTCGCCAGGGCGGAGTCCGCGCCGGTGAGGTCGATCGCGTTGACGTCCTGGTGGGCGGCGAGCGGGGCCGCCAGCTCCGCCGTGGCACCGGACAGGATGTTGACCACGCCGCCGGGGACGTCCGAGGTGGCCAGCACCTCGCCCAGCGACAGCGCGGGCAGCGGGGCGTCCGCCGAGGCGACGACGACCGCCGTGTTGCCGGTCGCGATCACCGGGGCGATCACCGAGACCAGCCCGAGGAACGACGACTTCCGCGGCGCGAGGACCGCGACGACGCCGGTCGGTTCGGGGGTGGAGAGGTTGAAGAAGGGGCCCGCGACCGGGTTGGCCCCGCCCGCGATCTGGCCGATCTTGTCGGTCCAGCCCGCGTACCAGACCCAGCGGTCGATCGCCGCGTCGACGACGGCCGCCGCCTTGGACTTCGACAGCCCCTCGCAGGCGGCCACCTCGCGGACGAACTGGTCCTTGCGGCCCTCCAGCATCTCCGCGACGCGGTAGAGGACCTGGCCCCGGTTGTACGCGGTCGCGCCCGACCAGCCGCCGAACGCCTTGCGCGCGGCCACGACCGCGTCACGCGCGTCCTTGCGGGAGGACTGCGGCGCGTTCGCCAGCCACTGGCCCTTGGAGTCCGTCACCTCGTACACCCGGCCGCTCTCGGAGCGGGGGAACTTGCCCCCGACGTACAGCTTGTAGGTCTTGAAGACGCTCAGACGGTTCTGCTCAGACATCGAGGTACGCCTCCAGGCCGTGGCGGCCGCCCTCGCGGCCGAAGCCCGACTCCTTGTAGCCGCCGAACGGCGACGTCGGGTCGAACTTGTTGAACGTGTTGGCCCAGACGACGCCCGCGCGGAGCTTGTTCGCCACCGCGAGGATGCGGGAGCCCTTCTCCGTCCAGATGCCGGCCGAGAGGCCGTACTGACTGTTGTTGGCCTTGGCGACCGCCTCGTCCGGGGTGCGGAACGTCAGGACGGAGAGCACCGGGCCGAAGATCTCGTCCCGGGCCACCGTGTGCGCCTGGGTGACGTTCGTGAAGAGCGTCGGGGCGAACCAGTAACCGGACGACGGCAGTTCGCAGGGGGCGCTCCAGCGCTCCGCGCCCTCCGCCTCGCCGGTCTCCACCAGGGTGGTGATCCGGGCCAGCTGCTCGGCGGAGTTGATCGCGCCGATGTCGGTGTTCTTGTCCAGCGGGTCGCCGAGGCGCAGCGTGGACAGCCGGCGCTTCAGGGCGTCCAGCACCTCGTCCTGGACCGACTCCTGGACCAGCAGCCGGGAGCCCGCGCAGCAGACCTGGCCCTGGTTGAAGAAGATCCCGGTGACGATGCCCTCGACGGCCTGGTCGATCGGGGCGTCGTCGAACACGATGTTCGCGCCCTTGCCGCCCAGTTCCAGGGTGACCTTCTTGTCCGTGCCCGCGACGGAGCGCGCGATGGCCTTGCCGACCGCGGTCGAACCGGTGAAGGCGACCTTGTTGACGTCCCCGTGCGTGACGAGGGCCTCGCCCGCGTCCCCGTAACCGGTCAGGATGTTGACGACACCCTTCGGGAGACCCGCCTGGCGGCAGATGTCCGCGAAGAACAGGGCGCTCAGCGGGGTCGTCTCGGCGGGCTTCAGGACCACCGTGTTGCCCGTGGCGAGCGCCGGAGCGATCTTCCACGCGAGCATCAGCAGCGGGAAGTTCCACGGGATGACCTGACCCGCCACGCCCAGCGGACGGGGGTTGCTCCCGTAGCCCGCGTGGTCCAGCTTGTCGGCCCAGCCCGCGTAGTAGAAGAAGTGCGCGGCGACCAGCGGGAGGTCCGCGTCGCGGGTCTCCTTGATCGGCTTGCCGTTGTCGAGCGTCTCCAGGACGGCCAGCTCACGGCTGCGCTCCTGGATGATCCGCGCGATCCGGAACAGGTACTTGGCGCGCTCGGAGCCGGGCAGCGCCGACCACTTCTCGAACGCCTTGCGTGCCGCCTTCACGGCCCGGTCCACGTCCGCCGCGCCCGCCCGCGCGACCTCGGAGAGGACTTCCTCACTGCTCGGCGAGACGGTCTTGAAGACCTTGCCGTCGGCGGCCTCGGTGAACTCGCCGTCGATGAACAGCCCGTAGGAGGGGGCGATGTCGACGACGGCGCGGGACTCCGGCGCCGGTGCGTACTCGAATGCGGATGCCATGGCTATCAGTCCACCGTCACGTAATCGGGGCCGGAGTAGCGGCCGGTGCTGAGCTTCTGGCGCTGCATCAGCAGGTCGTTGAGCAGGCTGGACGCGCCGAACCGGAACCAGTGCGGGTCCAGCCAGTCCTCGCCCGCGGTCTCGTTCACCAGCACCAGGAACTTGACCGCGTCCTTGGTGGTGCGGATGCCGCCGGCCGGCTTCACGCCGATCTGTACGCCGGTCTGCGCCCGGAAGTCGCGGACGGCCTCCAGCATGAGGAGTGTGTTGGCGGGGGTGGCGTTGGTGGCCACCTTGCCGGTCGAGGTCTTGATGAAGTCCGCGCCCGCCAGCATCCCGATCCAGGAGGCCCGGCGGATGTTGTCGTACGTGGACAGCTCGCCGGTCTCGAAGATCACCTTGAGGCGGGCGGTCCCGCACTCCGCCTTCACGGCGAGGATCTCCTCGTACACCTTCAGGAACCGGCCGGAGAGGAACGCCCCCCGGTCGATCACCATGTCGATCTCGTCGGCGCCGGCCGCCACGGCGTCGCGGACGTCCGCGAGCTTGACGTCCAGCGCGGCACGGCCCGCCGGGAAGGCGGTCGCCACGGACGCCACCTTCACACCGGAGCCGGCCAGCGAGGCGGCGGCGGTGGCCGCCATGTCGGGATAGACGCAGACCGCGGCGGTGTGCGGGGTCGTGCGGTCGGTCGGGTCGGGGTTGACGGCCTTGGCGGCGAGAGCCCGGACCTTGCCCGGGGTGTCCGCGCCTTCCAGCGTCGTCAGGTCGATCATCGAGATGGCGAGATCGATGGCGTACGCCTTGGCCGTCGTCTTGATCGAACGGGTTCCGAGGGAGGCGGCGCGCGCTTCGAGGCCGACGGCGTCGACGCCGGGCAGCCCGAACAGGAAGCGGCGCAGCGCACTGTCGGACGCCGTCGCGTCGGAAAATGCGGGAGCAGTGGTGGGCATGGTCACCAGAGGAGCATATCTACGCGCGTAGCGACCTGTACAGGGGGCCGGGCCATCCGTGCGTCCCGCACCCCGCCCCTCCGCCTCCCGGCCGTTCCGTACGCCCCCGGCCGGGACCGGAGGGCACCCCGGCCGGGACCCGAGGGGCGCCACGGCCGGGCGGCCGCTCCGACGCCCTCCGCGCCCGTCAGGCAGAATCGGCCCCATGACGAGCCCCACACCTCCCGCAGAGCCGCCCCCCGCGACACGGACCTACCGCTCCGTCGCCGCACTGGTCTGCGGGTCGCTGCTGCTCCTGCTGATCGCCTGGATGGGCGGGGACGCCATGATCCGGGGCGAGGGACGGACTCCGTGGCTCGCGGCGGGGGCGCTGCTCCTCGTGGTGCCGCTGGTCGTGGCGTTCACCCTGCGGCCCGCCGTCTTCGCGGACGACGAGCGCATCCGGATCCGCAACCCGTTCCGGACGATCCAGCTTCCCTGGACCGAGGTCGCCGACGTACGGGCCTCGTACTCCTCCGAGCTGCTCGCCCGGGACGGCACGAAATACCAGCTGTGGGCGATCCCCGTCTCCCTGCGCGCCCGCAAGCGCGTGGCGCGCGGCGCGGCCCGCGCGGCGCACGACGACCCCTATGGCCGTACGTCGGTCAGCGCCGACGTCCGCGACACCGCCGAGCGCACCGCATCCGCCGACCAGACCGTCCGCGACCTGCGGGACATCGCCGAGCGGGCCGGCGACACGACCGCCGGGGGCGCGGACCGGGGCTCCGTGCGCTGGGCGTACGAGGTGATCGCCCCGGCCGTCGCGGGGGCCGTCCTGCTCGTGGTGGTGGTGGCGGTCGGCTGAGAGCCTGTCGGGTGACCTCTGACCGGGCGGCCACGCCCTGGCACGCACGCTTCCGGCGCCTTGGAATCGCACGCACCATGCCGCGTCCGCTTTCCGGTCGAAGGTCACCCGACAGGCTCTGAGGCCGCCGCCACGGAACAGCGAAGGGCCGGCACCCCGTCAGGGGTACCGGCCCATTCGGGTGAAGCGGCGCGTCAGATTCCCGCTGCCGCAGCCAGGTCCCGCTTGATCCCGGCGAGGAGTTCGGCGCCCCGGGCCCGTGCGGCAGGCAGTGCGGCCGCGTCCGCCACCGGGACGACGACCTCCAGGTAGCACTTCAGCTTCGGCTCCGTGCCGCTCGGGCGGACGATCACCCGGGCGCCCTGAAGCTGGTAGCGCAGACCGTCGGTGGGCGGCAGCCTGTCCGTGCCCTGCGCCAGGTCCTCGGCCGAGGTGACCGCGAGGCCCGCCAGCGCGGTCGGCGGCTGCTCCCTGAGCCGGGCCATGGCGTCGGCGATGACCGAGAGGTCCTCCACCCGCACCGAGAGCTGGTCGGTGGCGTGCAGACCGTGGGCGAGGGCCAGGTCGTCCAGCAGGTCCAGCAGCGTACGGCCCTGCTCCTTGAGTACGGAGGCGAGCTCGGCGACCAGCAGGGCGGCGGTGATGCCGTCCTTGTCGCGGACGCCCTCGGGGTCGACGCAGTAGCCGAGGGCTTCCTCGTACCCGTACCGCAGGCCGTCCACCCGGGCGATCCACTTGAAGCCGGTCAGCGTCTCCTCGTAGCCGAGGCCCGCCTTCTCGGCGATCCGGCCGAGCAGCGAGGACGACACGATCGACTCGGCGAACACGCCGCTGACGCCCCGCTCCACCAGGTGCGCGGCGAGCAGCGCGCCCACCTCGTCGCCGCGCAGCATCCGCCAGCCGCCCTCCGCGGCGGTGTCGGGCACGGCGACGGCGCAGCGGTCCGCGTCCGGGTCGTTGGCGATGATCAGGTCCGGCGCGGCCCGGCGCGCGGTGGCGAAGGCGAGATCCATCGCGCCGGGCTCCTCCGGGTTGGGGAAGGCCACGGTGGGGAACGCGGGGTCCGGCTCGGCCTGCTCGGTGACGAGCACCGGCGCGGGGAACCCGGCTCGGGCGAACGCGGCGGTCAGCACCGAGGTGCCGACGCCGTGCATCGCGGTGTAGACCGTGCGAGCCGTACGGGGGCCGCCGGCGGCCAGGACCGCGTCCGTACGGGCGAGGTAGGCGTCCAGCACCTCCTCGCCGAGGGTCTCCCAGCCGTTCTCGGGGCGGACGACACCCGCCAGCGGGCCGACCGCCGCGATGGCGGCGGCGATCTCGCCGTCGGCCGGGGGCACGATCTGCGAGCCGTCGCCGAGGTAGACCTTGTAGCCGTTGTCGCGCGGCGGGTTGTGGCTTGCGGTGACCTCGACCCCGGCGACGGCTCCCAGATGCCGTATGGCGTACGCCAGTACGGGGGTGGGGAGCGGGCGGGGCAGCACGGCGGCGCGCAGTCCGGCACCGGTCATCACGGCCGCCGTGTCGCGCGCGAAGTCCGCGGACTTGTAGCGGGCGTCGTACCCGATGACGACGAGCCCGCCCTCGTGGCCCTGCGCCTTGAGGTAGGCGGCGAGGCCCGCCGCGGCCCGGATCACCACGGACCGGTTCATCCGCATCGGCCCGGCTCCGAGCTCCCCGCGCAGTCCGGCGGTGCCGAACTGGAGCGTGCCCGCGAAACGGGCGGCGAGCTCCTGGGTGTCGCCCGCCTCGATGATCGCGGCCAGCTCGTCGCGCGTCTCGGGGTCGGGGTCCTCGGCCAGCCAGGTCCTGGCCTGCGCGATGGGGTCGTGCTGCACGGGGGCCGCCTTTCGGGGGTGTGCGGAAGGGGTACGGGGGTGGGGTGCCGGGGGTGGGGCGCGGGCGGAACGTGGCGGGGCCGGGGCTCAGCCCCGGCCCCGGTCCCCGAACGCCGGACGGGCCGGAAACTCAGCCGGACGGGCCGCATACCCGGCCGGGCCGGCCGCGTACCCGGATACCCGGCCGGGAGGGCCATACCCGGCCAGGCGGGGCCGAGAGTGCGGCCGGAAGGGCGGGGAGGCCGCTCAGATGCGGTCGAGCACCCTCGCCAGCAGCGCGCCCATCCGGGTCGCCGAGTCGCGGCCGGCCTGGAGGACCTCCTCGTGGTTGAGGGGTTCTCCGGACAGGCCCGCCGCCAGGTTGGTGACGAGGGAGAGGCCGAGCACCTCGGCGCCCGCCTCCCGGGCCGCGATGGCCTCCAGGACCGTGGACATGCCCACCAGGTCGCCGCCGAGCACCCGGACCATGTTGATCTCGGCCGGGGTCTCGTAGTGCGGGCCGGGGAACTGGACGTACACGCCCTCTTCGAGGGAGTCGTCGATCTCCTTGCACAGCGCGCGCAGCCGCGGGGAGTACAGGTCGGTCAGGTCGACGAAGTTGGCGCCGATGATCGGGGAGGCGGCCGTCAGGTTGATGTGGTCGCTGATCAGGACCGGCTGCCCCGGGTACATGCCCTCGCGCAGACCACCGCAGCCGTTCGTCAGGATGACGGTCTTGCAGCCCGCGGCCACCGCCGTACGGACCCCGTGGGAGACGGCGGCGACGCCCCGGCCCTCGTAGAAGTGCGTGCGGCCGAGGAAGACCAGCGCGCGCTTCTCGCCGATCCGGTACGAGCGGACCGTGCCGCCGTGGCCCTCGACGGCGGGCGCCGGGAAGCCGGGCAGCTCGGTCACGGGGAACTCGGCCTCCGGGACGCCGAGTGCTTCGCCCGCGGGCGCCCAGCCGGAGCCCATGACCAGGGCGACGTCATGGGTCTCGGCGCCGGTCAGCTCGCGGAGGCGGGCGGCGGCCCCGGCAGCGGCTTTCTGCGGGTCGCCCTGGATGTTGTCCGGAATAACAGATGCGTTCACGCGGACGAGCGTAACCGCTGAATCCCTACGCGCGTAGATGTACTGGCGCAAAGACGCGCCGCGGGTCTTTGTGCTTTTGTACGAAGGCGGCGGGACCGGGTCCCCTTCCGCCCAGGTCAGCAGGGGCGCTTGCGCAGTTCCATCACATAGTCGTGCGGTGCGCCGGCGGATTCTGCGGCGTCCGCGATCTCGCCCAGATAGCGCGCCGAGGGCAGCCCGCCCTCGTATCCGTTCAGCACGTACATCCAGGCCGGCTCCTCGCCGTCCAGGGTGTGCACCCGCACCCGCATCCGCCGGTATATGTCGAGCCCGACGCCCTCCCAGCGGTCCATGGAGTCCTCGTCCATCGGCGCCAGGTCGTACAGCGCGACGAAGACCTGGGAGCGCGGCGCCTCCACCACGGTGGCCAGCGCCCCCTCCCAGCCCATCTGCTCCCCGCCGAAGGTCAGCCGCCAGCCGTTGAGCCAGCCGGTGCTGCGCATCGGGGAATGCGGTGCGCGGCGGGTCATCAGCCGCGCGTCGAGGTTGCCGGCGTACGCGGCGTAGAGCGACATGGGACCGAGGGTACGGGAGGTGGGTGCGGGAACGGCGGTTCCTGTGACGAAGGCCCCGGGCGGGGGAGTACGGGGCGGGTGCCCGGCTCCGCCCCCGGGGCCCGTCACCCTGCGGCGGACGTCCTCGTTCCCGAATGGAGGGCCCCGGGGCGAAGCACGTTGGCGCGTGCGGGACAATGGAGTACGTACTGCATTCCCCCGGGGCGATCCCCCGGACCCCCGGCCGGGGCGGCAGGCGGCCGCGGGTTACCCAACGCGAGGCGGACTTTTCGTGACCCGGATCGTGATCATCGGCGGCGGCCCCGGCGGCTACGAGGCAGCCCTGGTGGGCGCCCAGCTCGGCGCGGAGGTGACCGTCGTCGACTGCGACGGTCTCGGCGGGGCCTCGGTCCTCACCGACTGCGTACCTTCGAAGACCCTGATCGCGACGGCCGAGGTGATGACCACCTTCGACTCCTCCTACGAGGAGCTGGGCATCATCGTCGCCGACGACACGCCGCACGTGGAGCGGGCGGCCAGGGTCGTCGGCGTGGACCTCGGCAAGGTCAACCGCCGGGTCAAGCGCCTCGCGCTCGCCCAGTCCCACGACATCACCGCCTCCGTCACCCGGGCCGGCGCCCGCGTGATGCGCGGCCGGGGCCGGCTCGACGGCCTCCAGGCGGCCGACGGGTCCCGCCAGGTCGTCGTCACCGCCGCCGACGGCACCGAGGAGCGGCTCACCGCCGACGCCGTGCTGATAGCGACCGGCGGCCATCCCCGGGAGATCCCGGACGCGCAGCCCGACGGCGAGCGCATCCTGAACTGGACCCAGGTCTACGACCTCGACGAGCTTCCCGAGGAGCTCATCGTCGTCGGATCCGGTGTCACCGGCGCCGAGTTCGCCGGGGCCTACCAGGCGCTCGGCTCCCGCGTCACCCTCGTCTCCTCCCGCGACCGGGTGCTGCCCGGCGAGGACCCGGACGCCGCCGCCGTCCTGGAGGACGTCTTCCGTCGCCGCGGGATGAACGTCATGTCCCGCTCCCGCGCCCAGTCCGCCAAGCGCGTCGGCGACCGGGTCGAGGTGACGCTGGCCGACGGCCGGGTCATCACCGGCTCGCACTGCCTGATGGCGGTCGGCGCGATCCCGAACACCGCGGGCATGGGCCTGGAGGAGGCCGGCGTACGGCTCAAGGACTCCGGGCACATCCTCACCGACCGGGTCTCGCGTACCAGCGCCCCCGGCGTCTACGCGGCCGGTGACGTCACCGGCATCTTCGCGCTGGCCTCGGTCGCCGCGATGCAGGGCCGGATCGCGATGTACCACTTCCTGGGCGACGCGGTCGCCCCGCTGAACCTCAAGGCGGTCTCCGCCAACGTCTTCACCGACCCGGAGATCGCCACCGTCGGCTACAGCCAGGCCGACGTCGACGCGGGCCGGATCGAGGCCCGGGTGGTGAAGCTGCCGCTGCTGCGCAACCCGCGCGCCAAGATGCAGGGCATCCGCGACGGCTTCGTCAAGATCTTCTGCCGTCCCGGTACGGGGATCGTGGTCGGCGGCTGCGTGGTCGCGCCGCGCGCCAGCGAGCTGATCCACCCCATCTCGCTCGCGGTCGACAACAACCTGACGGTGGAGCAGATCGCAAACGCATTCACCGTGTACCCGTCCCTGTCCGGATCGATCGCGGAAGTGGCCCGGCAGTTGCACACCCGCAAGCTCACGGGCGAGGGCTGACCGCCCGGGAAACCAGACATTCCCCGGCAACCTCCGGCAGTCCGGACGGCGCTGCGACCGCTTGGCGATCACTCCTGAACAACAACGGGGCCTCCTATACCACTTGGAGGCCCCGTTGAAGTACAACTTCTGTTATTCGGCGCAAACTGCTGAAAACTCACCGACGGCCAGGTTACTGTCAGTTCCGTGTTCGCTGCAGAACGTCGTCAGTTGATCCTCGAAATGGTGCGTGCCAACGGGGCGGTATCGCTCCGTGAGCTCGCCCGCGTCGTCCAGACCTCCGAAGTGACCGTACGGCGGGACGTGCGGGCACTGGAGGCAGAAGGACTCCTCGACCGCCGGCACGGCGGTGCGGTCTTGCCGGGCGGTTTTACGCGGGAGTCCGGCTTTCCGCAGAAATCCCATCTCTCCACCGCGGAGAAGACGGCCATCGCCGACCTGGCCGCAGGTCTCGTCGGCGAGGGCGAGGCCATCGTGGTCGGCGCCGGCACGACCACGCAGGAGCTGGCCCGCCGGCTCGCGCGGGTCCCCGGCCTGACCGTCGTCACCAACTCCCTGCTGGTGGCCCAGGCGTTGGCCCATGCCAACCGGGTCGAAGTCGTCATGACCGGCGGCACCCTGCGCGGGAGCAACTACGCGCTGGTGGGCAGCGGGGCCGAGCAGTCCCTCCAGGGGTTGCGGGTCTCCCGGGCCTTCCTGTCCGGGAGCGGCCTCACGGCGGAGCGTGGTCTGTCCACCTCCAACATGCTCTCGGCCAGCGTCGACCGGGCTCTCGTCCAGGCCGCCGCGGAGGTGGTGGTCCTGGCGGATCACACCAAGCTCGGCGCGGACACCATGTTCCAGACGGTGCCCACCGAGCTGATCACCCGCCTGGTCACGGACGAGCCCCCGCTCCACGACGAGCGGGCCGCCGCAGAGCTCCAGTCCCTGGCGGACCAGGGCGTGGAGATCACGGTGGCCGGTCCGGGAGCGGACGCGTCCGGCGGGGACAGCTCCCCACCGGGGCGTCAGCCCCGCCGGGACATGCCGCTGCCCGGTCAGCGGCGCACACAGAACGGCGGCCTCGGGCCACAGCTCCGCAGCGCCTCCGCACTGGCTGACGTACCGGGAGAGCGGGCGCGGGTCGCGGACCTGCGACGGCGGTAGGGCCTTCCAGCCCTCTGCCCTTCGGGCGCTCGCTTCTCGGTGTCTCCGCTGTCTCCGGTGTCTCCGGCGTCTCCGGGGATAGGGCACTCCCAGCCCTCCGGCGTTCGCCTTTCAGCCCCTCGGCCCTCCGGCGTTTGCGGTGGCAGGGGCACTCCCAGCCCCTCCGGCGTTTGAGGAGCGGGGTCCGGGGCGGAGCCCCGGGTTCGGGAAGGGGCGGGGCGGGGAGAAGCCCCGCGCAGCGGCCGACCACGCCCGGCGCAGGGGTGGAGCCATCACAGCGGCCGACCACGCCGGGGCCCAGGGGGCGGGGGCCCGGACGAAGCCCGCTGCTCCAGGCCGCGCTGCATCAGGCCCGCTACTTCAGCCCGCGCAGCGTCAGCCGCAGCAGCCGGTCCGCCAGCTCCGGATCGTCCGGCGACTCCTCCGCCGCCAGCGCGATCGCGTTCGTCAGCTGGAGCAGATCGTCGATGGAGACGTCGGCCCGCACCGAGCCGCTCTCCTGGGCCCGGCTCAGCAGCCCCGCGCCCGCCTCCCGGAGCGGCTGATGGCACTGCACGAGCGCCGAGGTCTCGTCGCGCGAGGCGGACATCAGGGCGTGGGCCAGGCCGCGGTACTCACCCGCATGAGTGACGATCGCGCCCAGCCACTCCACCAGCGCCCGGCACGGCGCCTTCGCCGCCGCCAGCTCCCGGGAGCGTTCCAGGAGTGAGCACAGGGCGTCCTGGAAGACCGCGTTCATCAGGGCGTCCCGGTTCGGGAAGTGCCGGTAGA
Organism: Streptomyces sp. NPDC048142; assembly: GCF_043202835.1. NCBI lineage: Bacteria > Bacillati > Actinomycetota > Actinomycetes > Kitasatosporales > Streptomycetaceae > Streptomyces > Streptomyces sp. NPDC048142. Next base: position 3,748 of record NZ_JBIDBC010000037.1, on the reverse strand, counting down.
GGGTGCCGATGCCCACACCCGCGCGCCGGGCGATGTCCTCCAGCGAGGCGTCCGTGCCGTGCTCGGCGAAGGACCTGCGCGCCTCGCCCACCAGGCGGTCGTGGTTCCGGCGCGCGTCCGCGCGCATCGGCCGGGCCGGCGGCTGCGCCGTGCTCGTCTCCATCGGGATCGCCCCTGCCATGGCTTCTGCCCCTCCCTCGGTCCTCGGGCCCTGCGTGGGTTCCAGGATGCCACTGTGCCGAAGGGGCCCGGTCCGCGTCTCACGACGCGGGCCGGGCCCCTTCCGGAGTGTGCGGGGCGGGTCAGTCCTTGATCTCGCAGATCAGGGCGCCGGAGGAGACGGAGGCGCCGACCTCGGCGGTGAGGCCCTTGACGGTGCCGGAGCGGTGCGCGTTGAGCGGCTGCTCCATCTTCATGGCCTCCAGGACGACGACGAGGTCGCCCTCCTTGACCTCCTGGCCCTCCTCCACCGCGATCTTGACGATGGTTCCCTGCATGGGGGAGGCGAGGGTGTCGCCGGAGGCGGCCGAGCCGGCCTTCTTCGCGGCGCGGCGCTTGGGCTTGGCGCCGGCGGCGAGGCCGGTGCGGGCCAGGGACATGCCGAGCGAGGAGGGCAGCGACACTTCCAGGCGCTTGCCGCCGACCTCGACGACGACGGTCTCCCGTCCGGCTTCGTCCTCGGCGTCCGTGTCGGCCGGTGCGGCGAAGGGCTTGATGTCGTTGACGAACTCGGTCTCGATCCACCGGGTGTGAACGGTGAACGGGTCCGCGGTGAAGGCGGGGTCGGCGACGACGGCCCGGTGGAAGGGGATCGCGGTGGCCATGCCCTCGACCGTGAACTCCCCGAGCGCGCGGGCGGCGCGCTGGAGCGCCTGCTCACGGGTCGCGCCGGTCACGATCAGCTTGGCCAGGAGCGAGTCCCAGGCCGGGCCGATCACGCTGCCGGACTCGACGCCCGCGTCCAGACGGACCCCGGGGCCGGTCGGCGGCGCGAACGTCGTCACGGTGCCGGGCGCGGGGAGGAACCCGCGGCCCGGGTCCTCGCCGTTGATACGGAACTCGAAGGAGTGACCGCGCACGACGGGGTCGCCGTAGCCGAGTGCCTCGCCGTCGGCGATGCGGAACATCTCGCGTACGAGGTCGATGCCGGTGACCTCTTCGGTGACGGGGTGCTCGACCTGGAGGCGGGTGTTGACCTCCAGGAACGAGATCGTCCCGTCGACGCCGACGAGGAACTCGACCGTGCCGGCGCCGACGTAGCCGGCCTCCTTCAGGATCGCCTTCGACGCGGCGTACAGCTCGTCGTTCTGCGCCTGGGTCAGGAAGGGGGCCGGGGCCTCCTCCACGAGCTTCTGGTGGCGGCGCTGGAGCGAGCAGTCACGCGTGGAGACGACGACCACGTTGCCGTGGCTGTCGGCCAGGCACTGGGTCTCCACGTGCCGCGGCTTGTCCAGATAGCGCTCGACGAAGCACTCGCCCCGGCCGAACGCCGCGACCGCCTCGCGGACCGCGGAGTCGTACAGCTCCGGGATCTCCTCCATCGTGCGGGCCACCTTCAGCCCGCGACCGCCGCCGCCGAAGGCCGCCTTGATCGCGATCGGCAGCCCGTTCCGCTCGGCGAACGCGACGACCTCGCCGGACCCGGAGACCGGGTCCGGGGTGCCGGCCACCAGCGGGGCCCCCGCACGCTGGGCGATGTGCCGGGCCGCGACCTTGTCACCGAGATCGCGGATGGCCTGCGGCGGCGGACCGATCCAGGTCAGCCCGGCGTCCAGGACGGCCTGGGCGAACTCCGCGTTCTCCGACAGGAATCCGTAACCGGGGTGGATCGCGTCCGCCCCCGAGTCGGCGGCGGCCCGCAGCACCTTGGCCATGTCCAGATAACTGGCGGCCGGGGTGTCACCGCCCAGAGCGAACGCCTCGTCAGCGGCCCGGACATGCAACGCGTCCCGGTCCGGCTCGGCGTAGACCGCGACACTCGCGATCCCCGCGTCCCGGCACGCCCGAGCAACGCGGACAGCGATTTCGCCACGGTTGGCGATGAGCACCTTGCGCACGATGACTCCCTCCTCGAAACAAGCTGAGTTTAGGGACTACCGACACGGCCGTACGACCTGTCCCCAATGGTGAGCTTGCCCACACGGAGTGTGATCCGAGGCTTGCCCCAGTAGTGAAATCCCTTGTCGCACTACGGTACGCCGGGATCCTCAACCGCACAGTAACCATCCGGTGTGGTGCAGGTCTCTGTCTTGAAGGTCAACGCCTCATGGCGTTTCTTTGTGGAGTCCCTACGAACGGCCGTGGGATTCTTTGCCCGGCGCCCGGACCCGTCCAGCCTCTTGTCCGAAGGAATACCCATGAGTAGGGTCCGCGCTACGCACGTACCAGAGGTAACAGGGGTGGGACGCTGATGCGCAGACCGGTGGCGATCGTGACCGCGCTCGTGCTGTTCGGGGAGGCGGTGGGCATCGTGCTCATCAACGCCGTCCTGGCCACGGTCGCCGAGAACCAGAACATGTCGCTCGCCGGCCTGGATCCGGACGTCATGTCCACCGGGACCTGGGTGATGGGCGGCGTCTCCGGGCTGCTGCTGGTCCTGTGCGGGCTGCTGGCGCTGACCGCCGGGATACGCGACCGCACCCCGGGACGCGCCGGACGGATCGTCCTGATCGGCTGCGCGGTCGTGCACGGCGTCCTCGGCGCGGTCACCGTCGGCCTGGTGGGCTGGTGGGCCTTCGCGTTCATGATGACCGTGCTGGCCCTGCTGGTGTTCACCCTGCTGGCGTACGGGCCCGGGACCCGGGCCGACGACGGGGTGGGCGAGGAGGCGGCCCCGGCGGCGGCCTGAGCCGCCGCCACGCCGGGCCGGCCGGTCCCGGATCGGCGGTAGCCGGTCCCGGACCCGTAACGGCCGGTCTCAGACCCACAGCTCCGTGACGGAGACGTCCAGCTCCCCCAGCAGCCGGCGCAGCAGCGGCAGCGAGAGCCCGATGACATTGCCGTGGTCGCCCTCGATGGAGTCGACGAACGGCGCCGAGCGGCCGTCCAGGGTGAACGCCCCCGCGACATGGAGCGGTTCGCCCGAAGCCACATAGGCGGCGACCTCGGCGTCGCTCGGCTCGCCGAACCGTACGACCGTGGACGCCGTCGCCGATGCCGTACGGCCGGTGGCGGTGTCGATCACGCTGTGCCCGGTCCGCAGGACCCCCGACCGGCCGCGCATCGACTTCCAGCGGGCGGTGGCCTCCTCGGCGTCGGCCGGCTTGCCGAGCGCCTCGCCGTCCAGCTCCAGCACCGAGTCGCAGCCGATGACCAGGGCGCCCGCGGCCTCGGGGCGCTCCGAGACCGCCGCGGCCTTGGCGCGGGCCAGGACGAGCGCCAGCTCGGCGGGGGTCGGTGCGCTCAGGGCGTCCTCGTCCACACCGCTGACGATCACCTCGGGGGCGAACCCCGCCTGGCGCAGCAGGCCGAGACGGGCGGGGGAGGCGGAGGCGAGCACGAGACGGCGCTGATCAGTCATGCGGCCATCGTAGAAGGGCCCGGAGGGTCCGAGGTCCCGCAGTGCTCTCAGGGGGCCGGGGGCCGAGGGGCCGAGGGCCCATCGCTCAGCGGATGCCGAGCACGGACTCTCAGCGATACCGAACCGGATTCTCAGCTTAAAATTTAACCTTTGTGAGCTTTCAGGTGATTACGTTCGGTGATGCTCTCGGGGCGTTTGGTCGTCTTGCCCACGTTGTGACGGGTGGCG
>NZ_JBIDBC010000036.1:0-72172 GCF_043202835.1 Streptomyces sp. NPDC048142 | reverse complement strand
CGCCCGGTTACATTCCGAACCCGGAAGCTAAGCCTTTCAGCGCCGATGGTACTGCAGGGGGGACCCTGTGGGAGAGTAGGACGCCGCCGAACAATCTTTCAAGGACCCCTGGTCCCAGCGTTCATGCTGGGACCAGGGGTCCTTTTGTTTTCCCGAAGCGCGTCGGATGGTCTGCTGCGCGAGAATGTCTGTGGTACCCGAAGACAGGAGTCACACCCATGTCCACCAACTCTCCCGACGATCGTCCGGAGCGCGAGCCGCGTCGCCGGGACGGCGGTGACAGGGGCGGTTACCGCGGTGGTCGTGACGACCGGTCCGGTTCCGGCGCACCTCGACGCGACAACGACCGTGGCGGCTTCCGCCGTGACGACCAGGACCGGGACCGTGGCCCGCGTCGTGACGACAGCCGGCCCTCCGGTGGTGGGTTCCGCCGTGATGACAGCCGGGGCGGTGGCTCTGGTGGTGGTGGGTTCCGTCGTGACGACAACCGTGGTGGCGGTTCCGGCGGTGGCTTCCGTCGTGATGACAGCCGGGGCGGCGGTTCCGGTGGTGGTTTCGACCGTCGTGACGACAGCCGGCCCTCCGGCGGTGGCTTCCGCCGCGACGACAGCCGGGGCGGCGGTTCCGGCGGTGGCTTCCGTCGTGATGACAACCGTGGTGGTGGCTTCGAGCGCCGTGATGACCGTCCGCGCGGTCCGCGTCGTGATGACGACCGGCCCTCCGGCGGCGGCTTCCGCCGCGATGACAACCGGGGTAGCGGCTCCGGTGGCGGTTTCCGTCGCGATGACAACCGGGGTGGCAGTTCCGGCGGTGGCTTCCGTCGTGATGACCGGGACCGGGATCGTGATCGTGGTCCGCGTCGTGATGACGACCGTGGCGGATACCGGGGTGGTCAGCAGCGTGACGACCGTGGAGGCCGTCCCGGTGGTGGCTTCGAGCGTCGCGACGACCGTCCCCGCGGTCCCCGTCGTGACGACGACCGGCCCTCCGGTGGTGGCGGTTTCCGTCGTGACGACAGCCGGGGCGGCGGCTCCGGCGGTGGTTTCCGTCGTGATGACAACCGGGGTGGTGGCCCCGGCGGTGGTTTCCGTCGTGATGACAACCGGGGTGGTGGCCCCGGCGGTGGTTTCCGTCGTGATGACAACCGTGGTGGTGGCTTCGAGCGCCGTGATGACCGTCCGCGCGGTCCGCGTCGTGATGACGACCGGCCCTCCGGTGGTGGCTTCCGTCGCGATGACAACCGTGGTGGCGGTTCCGGTGGTGGCTTCCGTCGTGATGACCGGGACCGGGATCGTGATCGTGGTCCGCGTCGTGATGACGACCGTGGCGGATACCGGGGTGGTCAGCAGCGTGACGACCGTGGAGGCCGTCCCGGTGGTGGCTTCGAGCGCCGTGACGACCGCCCCCGCGGTCCCCGTCGTGACGACGACCGGCCCTCCGGCGGCGGCTTCCGCCGCGACGACAGCCGGGGCGGCGGCTCCGGCGGCGGTTTCCGCCGCGATGACCGGGGCGGGGACAGGGACCGGGGCGGATACCGTGGCGGTCAGCGCGACGACCGGGACCGTGGTGGTTTCCGGGGACGCGACGACCGGGACCGCGACCGTGAGCCGATCAAGCGGCTGCCGATTCCGGACGACGTCACGGGCGACGAGATCGACAAGGACGTACGCCAGGAGCTCATGAGCCTGCCGAAGACCCTTGCCGAGGACGTCGCGCGCAACCTCGTCATGGTGGCCCGGCTGATCGACGAGGAGCCCGAGGAGGCGTACGCGTACGCCCGTATCGCTCTCCGGCTCGCGTCCCGCGTTGCCGCCGTGCGCGAGGCGGCCGGGTTCGCGGCGTACGCGACGCAGAAGTACGCCGAGGCGCTCGCCGAGTTCCGGGCGGCCCGGCGGATGACCGGGTCCGTGGAGCTGTGGCCCGTCATGGCGGACTGCGAGCGCGGGCTCGGGCGGCCCGAACGGGCGATGGCCATGGCCGGCGAGCCCGAGGTGCAGAAGCTGGACAAGGCAGGGCAGGTCGAGATGCGGCTGGTGGCCGCCGGGGCACGCCGTGACATGGGCCAGATCGACGCCGCCATCGTGACGCTCCAGAGCCCCGAGCTCGCGTCCAGTTCCGTACAGCCGTGGACGCCGCGACTTCGCTACGCGTACGCGGACGCCCTGCTGGAGGCGGGACGCGAGGACGAGGCGCGGGAGTGGTTCGGGAAGGCGCTGGAGGCCGACAAGGACGGTTCCACCGACGCGTCGGACCGGCTTGCCGAGCTCGACGGTGTCGAATTCGTCGACGTCCTCGGTGACGACGGGACCCACGGGACGGACGGGGCAGAGGCGGCCGACGAGGCTGCTCCCCGTGCCGAGGACGGGCCCGAAAGCCGTGACGACGAGGACGACGTGCGTGACGACGCCGGCCTGGACGACGGGCAGGACGAGGACGGGCACGACGGCCAGGACGGTTCCGGGGACGGGTCGGTCAAGGCCTAGCGGCTGACGAAAGAGGGGCGGCACTCCCACCGGAGTGCCGCCCCTTCTTCATGTCGGTCCACGGGGGTCAGCCGAGGGTGAGGCTCCGCATGACCAGGCCCGTGGCCGGCTTCGGGCCGAACGACGTCGACTTGCGGGGCATCGTGACGCCCTGCCTGGCCAGGTCCCGGACGACCTCTTCGCGTACGGGATGCATCAGGACCGCCGTGGCGCCGAGGCGTTCCGCCTGTTCGACGGCTGCCGCGGTGTCGTGGATGTAGCCGATGTGCTCGGGCGCGTCGGGGATCCGCCACACGTCGTCGAGCAGCGCGGAGTGCAGCACCGTCGCGTCCAGGGTGCGCCAGGCGTCGGGGCGGTCCGTCCGGACGGTGCGGGCCAGCAGAGCCGGTTCGGGACGGTCCACGAGGTGGAAGCCGCCGTCACCGGCGAGGAGGAACGCGTTGCCCCCGGCCGCCGCTTCGGCCAGCGCGTCGAGTGCCCGGGGGAGCGGTCCCTCGACCGGCTGGACCCGGAAGAGACCGGTCAGCGCCTGCAGGGCCCGGGAGACCGGCAGCCCCCGCAGGAGCCGGTGGATGGCGCGGACCTGGAGCGGGTGGCGGGCCGTGTCGACGAGGAGGACGAGGCCGTAGTCCCACGGCCCGGGGGCGGACTGTTCCTGCTGGAGCCGGAGATAGGTGGCCCAGCGGTGGTGGCCGTCCGCGATGAGCGCCTGGTGCCGGGCCAGGTCTGTCTCGATCTCGCTCCGCTCGGCCGGGTCCGTCACGGCCCAGAGCCGGTGCCGGAAGCCGTCCTCCGTCGTGGTGGCGAGCAGCGGCTCGCGCCGGACCGTGCGCTCGATGACCGCCGCCGCGCCGGACGGCGGGCCCGCCTCGCCGCGGTAGGTCAGCAGCAGCGGTTCCAGATGGGCCCCTGTCGTGCGCATCAGCTCCGCGCGTTCCGCGACGACGTCGTCCATGACGTCCTCGTGGGGCAGCACGATGCCCTCGGCGGCGGGGGAGAGAGCCAGGGCGCCGATCAGGCCCCGCTGGAGGATCTCGTCGTTGCGCTGCTCGTAGACGTACAGCACCGGGTCCTGGTCCGGTGCGATGACCCCCTCGGCCTGCCAGCGGTCCAGAGTGGCGGCCGCCTGCCGGTGCCGGTCCCGGGCCGTGTCGGCCTGGGGGAGGATGAGGCGCACGATGTTGTGCGGATCCGCGGACTCCAGGTGGTGCAGCCCGTCGGGCCGGACGACCACGTCGTACGGGGGCGAGGTCACGGCGGCAAGGCTGCCGACCCGCTCGGGGACGTAACGCAGTCCGCGGAACGGGATAAGCCGCAGCCCCTGGTCGACGGGACCTGAAGTGTTCATCAGAGCATCGTATGTGTGCAGAGGGCATACGCGATGATCGGGGCGGAAGCCCGGAAGAGGAGCGAGCCAAATGAGCCACCAGCAGGACAGGTTCCGGCCATCGGGGAGCGGTACGGCGCTGAGTGAGGCGTACGACACGGCTCTCCTCGACCTCGACGGGGTCGTGTACGCGGGCGGGGAGGCGATCGGCCACGCCGTGGAATCGCTGACCGTGGCGCGGGCCGGGGGCATGCGCCTCGCGTACGTCACCAACAACGCGCTGCGGACGCCGGACGCGGTGGCGGAGCACCTGACGGAGCTCGGGGTGCCCGCCGAGCCCTCCGACGTGATCACCTCCGCCCAGGCCGTCGCCCGGCTCGCCGCCGGTCAACTGCCGCCGGGAGCCCGGGTGCTGTTGATCGGCGGCGAGGGGCTGCGGGTCGCGCTGCGCGAGCGCGGGCTGGTGCCCGTGGAGTCGGCGGACGACGATCCGGCGGCCGTGGTCCAGGGGTACGGCGGGCCGGACATGACATGGGGGCGGTTCGCCGAGGCGAGCTACGCGATCCGGCGCGGGCTGCCGTGGTTCGCGTCCAACACCGACCTCACCATCCCCGGCGCCCGGGGCATCGCGCCGGGGAACGGGGCCGCTGTCGAGGTCGTACGCATCGCGACCGGCGCCGAGCCGCAGGTCGCCGGGAAGCCGTTGCCGCCGATGCACCGCGAGACCGTGCTGCGGACCGGGGCCGAGCGGCCGATCGTCGTCGGGGACCGGCTGGACACGGACATCGAGGGCGCGTTCAACGGGGGCGTGGACTCGCTGCTGGTTCTCACCGGGGTGACCGACGCGGCGCAGCTGCTGGCCGCCCCACCGCGGCATCGGCCGACCTATGTGGACCGGGACCTGCGGGGGCTGCTGACCGGGCAGCCCGAGGTGACGCCGGCCGGTGAGGCGTACCGGTGCGGGGGCTGGACGGCCGCCGTGCGCGGGGACGAGCTGGTGCTGGACGGCGAGGGCGACGCGCTCGACGGGCTGCGGGCGCTCTGCGGGGCCGCCTGGACCTTCGCCGGTGCGGGCGGGTGCGGGCTGACGGCGGGGAAGGCCCTCGCCGGACTGGGGCTCTGAACCGGTCCCCTGCCCGCCCGACGTTCCCGGCCCCGCCCGACGTCCCTGGTCCGTGAGGGTTTCGGGGCAGGGGGCGGCGGCCCGGACCAGTGGCGTCAAGAGGAAGATAGGTTAACCTAACCTGGCGCTGCTCGGTGGTCTGCCCGTGCCCCGCGCCGTGCCGCTCCAGCTCACCGACTCCGGGAGTACGACCATGCAGCGCCTCACCGCGGAATCGGTGACCCTCGGCTACGACCAGCGGGTCATCACCGAGAACCTCTCGGTGGACATTCCCGACAGCTCCTTCACCGTGATCGTCGGTCCCAACGCCTGCGGCAAGTCGACCCTGCTGCGGGCCCTCGCCCGGATGCTGAAGCCGAGCCGGGGGCAGGTGCTGCTGGACGGGCAGTCCATTCACCAGCTGCCCGCGAAGAAGGTCGCCCGGACGCTGGGGCTGCTGCCGCAGTCCTCCATAGCCCCCGACGGGATCACCGTCGCCGACCTCGTCGCCCGCGGCCGCTACCCCCACCAGGGGCTGCTGCGGCAGTGGTCGCCGGAGGACGAGCGGGTGGTCAACGAGTCCATGGAGTCGACCGGGGTCGCCGAGCTGGCCGAACGGTACGTCGACGAGCTGTCCGGCGGTCAGCGTCAGCGGGTCTGGATCGCCATGGCGCTGGCCCAGCAGACGCCGCTGCTGCTGCTCGACGAGCCGACGACGTACCTCGACATCCAGCACCAGATCGACGTACTGGATCTGTGCGCGGAGCTGCACGAGACGCAGGGCCGCACGCTGGTGGCCGTGCTCCACGACCTGAACCACGCCGCGCGGTACGCCACGCATCTCATCGCGATGCGGGACGGGGAGATCGTCGCGGAGGGGCCGCCGTCGGAGGTCGTCGACGCGGAGCTGGTGGAGCGGGTGTTCGGGATGCGGTGCCAGGTGATCGACGACCCGGAGACGGGGACGCCGCTGGTCGTGCCTGCGGCGCGCAAGGCTCGCCAGGCGGCCGTCTGAGGTTCGTGGGCGGGCGGGCGTACGGGGATGGGCGCGGGGTGCGCCCCGTCGGGCGCCCTGTCCTCCATCGCCGGACAAACTTGACCGGGACTGACAAACTCGACCGGGACTGACCCGTCGAGCCCGTCAGTCGGGCTCGACGGGGACTGACGGCTTGACAGCGCTGACGGCTTGACGGGGCTACAGCAGTGATCTCAGTTTCAGGAGATCCCGGAAGCCCGCCTCCAGGCGTACGCGGCCCGAGGCCCACGCCTTCGCGAAGTTCAGGTCGCCGTCCACCAGCGCCACCAGGTCGTCGCCCGTCATCGCGAGCCTGATCTCGGCCTTCTCCCGGGGCGGCCCCTCGACCGTGTCCCGCACGCTGATCCGGCCATCGGCCAGCCGGCCGGTGAACGTGACGCCGAGGTCCTTGATGTGACAGCTCAGCGAGCGGTCGAGCGCGGCGGCGCTGCGCACGTCGCCCTCGGCGGCTGTGAGCTGGTCGGAAAGTCTTCTCAGTGCGCTGCGGCACTCCGCCCTGGTCGCCATCGTGCTCGACGGTACACCGGGTGCTCGACGCCACACCGGCCCGTCGATGTAGCGTTTCGGCATGAGCGACTGGACGCCGGAGGCGGGGACACCGCCCGTGAGCACGCCCGATGAGCCGGTGACCGGGGAGCCCGCCACCGGAGCGCCCTCCTTCGAGCCCGCCGGGCCCGCGCCCCTCGGGGTCGTGCGCACCCCCACCGGCCACGCCGCAGTGGACGCCCGGCTGGAGCGTCTGGCCGATGCGGACCACCTCCCGGCGGACGGGCACATCGAGGTGTACGAGGATGTACACCGTGGGCTGCGGTCCGAGCTGACCTCGCTGGACGCCCGTCCGGCCGCCGCACCCGGTCCCGTACCCACACCTTCGCAGCACCCGCAGCACACGCATCTCGACCACAGGAGCTGAACCGAACGTGGCAGGAGTGGCACGTCGCCGCCTCGACGCCGAGCTGGTACGCCGCAAGCTCGCCCGCTCGCGCGAGCACGCGAGCCAGCTGATCGCCGCGGGGCGCGTCACCGTCGGCCGCACCACCGCGACCAAACCCGCCACCCAGGTCGAGACGGCCGCCGCGATCGTCGTCACTCAGGACGACGGCGACCCGGACTACGTCTCGCGCGGCGGTCACAAGCTGGCCGGGGCGCTCGCCGCCTTCGTGCCGCTCGGGCTGGCCGTCGAGGGGCGGCGGGCGCTGGACGCCGGGGCGTCGACCGGCGGGTTCACCGATGTGCTGCTGCGGGCCGGGGCCCGGCAGGTCGTCGCCGTCGACGTCGGCTACGGGCAGCTCGCGTGGTCGTTGCAGTCCGATGAACGAGTCGTCGTCAAGGACCGTACCAACGTGCGGGAGTTGACCTTGGAGGACCTCGACGGGGAGGCGGTCGACCTGGTGGTGGGGGATCTGTCCTTCATTCCGCTGGGCCTCGTGCTGCCCGCCCTCGCCCGGTGCGCCGGGCCCGACGCCGACCTGGTCCTCATGGTCAAGCCGCAGTTCGAGGTGGGCAAGGAGCGGCTCGGCAGCGGCGGAGTGGTGCGGAGCCCGGAGCTGCGCGCCGAAGCCGTACGGGAAGTGGCGCGGCGGGCCGGGGCGCTCGGCCTGGGCGTACGGGGTGTGACGGCCAGTCCGCTGCCCGGACCCTCGGGTAACGTCGAGTACTTTCTGTGGCTGCGGGCCGGCGCACCTGAGCTGGATCCCGCGGATGTCGACCGTGCAGTGGCGGAGGGGCCTCGTTGACGACGAATGCGGCACGAACAGTCTTCCTTTTGGCGCACACCGGCCGTCCGGCCGCGATCCGCAGCGCGGAGCTCGTCGTGCAGGGCCTGCTGCGCAACGGGCTCGGCGTACGGGTCCTGGAGACCGAGGCGGCCGATCTGCCGCTCCCGGACACCGTGGAGACGGTCACGGACACCGGCCCCGCCGCCGTGGACGGCTGCGAGCTGCTGATCGTCCTCGGCGGTGACGGCACCCTGTTGCGCGGCGCGGAGCTCTCCCGTGCCTCCGGGGTGCCGATGCTCGGCGTCAACCTCGGCCGCGTCGGCTTCCTCGCCGAGGCCGAGCGCGACGACCTCGACAAGGTGGTCTCCCGGGTCGTCACCCGCGACTACGAGGTCGAGGAGCGCATGACGATCGACGTCCTGGTGCACAGCAACGGCGACGTCGTGTACACCGACTGGGCGCTCAACGAGGCGGCCGTGCAGAAGGTGTCGCCCGATCGGATGCTCGAAGTCGTCCTGGAGATCGACGGCCGTCCGGTCACCGGGTTCGGCTGCGACGGGATCGTCTGCGCCACCCCGACCGGTTCGACCGCGTACGCCTTCTCGGCGGGCGGGCCCGTCGTCTGGCCCGAGGTCGAGGCGCTGCTGATGGTTCCGATCAGCGCCCATGCCCTGTTCGCCAAGCCGCTGGTGACCTCGCCCACGTCCGTGCTCGCCGTCGAGGTCCAGCCGCACACCCCGCACGGGGTGCTGTGGTGCGACGGCCGGCGGACCGTGGAGCTGCCCGCCGGTGCGCGGGTCGAGGTGCGGCGCGGTGCGGTGCCCGTACGGCTGGCGCGGCTGCACCAGGCCTCGTTCACCGACCGGCTGGTCGCGAAGTTCGCGCTGCCCGTCTCGGGGTGGCGGGGCGCGCCCCACTGACGGTCGCCGATGATGCCTTACGGCCCCCGCGACATTCGGGAACGCTCGGGAGAGTGAATCCTGGAGCGGGGGCCGTCGCGCGTCCCGCCCCGGACCTCGTAAGGTCATGTCCGTGCTGGAGGAGATGCGGATACGGTCGCTCGGAGTCATCGACGACGCGGTGGTGGAGCTGTCACCCGGTTTCACCGCGGTGACGGGTGAGACCGGCGCGGGCAAGACCATGGTCGTCACGAGCCTCGGGCTGCTGCTGGGCGGGCGTGCGGATCCCGCCCTCGTACGGGTCGGGGCCAAGGCCGCGGTCGTCGAGGGCCGGATCACGGTGTCCGAGGGCGACGCGGCGGCGCTGCGGGCCGAGGAGGCGGGGGCGGAGCTCGACGACGGCGCGCTGCTCATCAGCCGTACCGTTTCGGCGGAGGGACGCTCACGGGCCCACCTCGGCGGCAGATCCGTGCCGGTGGGGGTCCTCACCGAGCTCGCGGACGAACTCGTCGCCGTGCACGGCCAGACCGATCAGCAGGGGCTGCTCAAGCCCGCGCGGCAGCGGGGTGCCCTGGACCGGTACGCCGGAGACGGCGTGGAGGTCCCGCGCGCCAAGTACGCGGCGGCCTACCGGCGGCTGCGGGCCGTCGCGGCGATCTTGGAGGAGCTGACCACCCGGGCCCGGGAGCGGGTCCAGGAGGCGGATCTGCTGCGCTTCGGCCTGAACGAGGTCGCCGCCGTCGAGCCGTTGCCGGGTGAGGACGTCGAGCTGGCCGCCGAGGCGGAGCGGCTCGGACACGCCGAGGCCCTCGCCTCCGCCGCCTCCCTCGCGCACACCGCGCTGGCGGGGAATCCGGAGGACCCGGAGAGCGTCGACGCGACGACGGTCGTCGCCGCCGCCGGGCAGGCCCTGGACGGGGTCCGCGCCCACGACCCGGCGCTGGCCGCGCTGGCCGACCGGATCGGGGAGATCTCCATCCTGATCGCCGACGTCTCCGGCGAGCTCGCCGGGTACGCCGGTCAGCTGGAGGCCGATCCGCTGCGGCTGGCCGCCGTGGAGGAGCGCCGGGCCGCGCTGACCGCCCTGACCCGTAAGTACGGCGCGGACATCACGGCCGTGCTCGCCTGGGCCCAGGAGGGCGCCGGCCGGCTGACCGAGCTGGAGGGCGACGACGAGCGGATCGGCGAACTGACCGCGGAACGCGACGCGCTGCGGGCCGAACTCTCCGTGCTCGGACAGGCGTTGACCGACGCGCGTACGGAGGCCGCCGCCCGGTTCGCCGAAGCGGTGACCGAGGAGCTGGCCTCGCTCGCCATGCCGCACGCCCGGGTCTCCTTCGCCATCCGGCAGACCGAGGCGGCCGACGAGGCGTCCGGCATCGACATCGGCGGGCGGAGTGTCGTCTACGGCCCTTCGGGCGCCGACGAGGTCGAGCTGCTGCTCGCTCCGCACCCGGGTGCCCAGCCCCGGCCCATCGCCAAGGGCGCTTCGGGCGGTGAGCTGTCCCGGGTGATGCTCGCGGTCGAGGTAGTCTTCGCGGGCTCCGACCCCGTACCGACGTATCTCTTCGACGAGGTCGACGCGGGCGTCGGCGGCAGGGCGGCGGTCGAGGTCGGCAGGCGGCTCGCCAAGCTCGCCCGGTCCGCACAGGTCGTGGTCGTGACCCACCTGCCGCAGGTCGCGGCCTTCGCCGACCGGCAGTTGCTGGTCGAGAAGACCGTGGACGGCTCGGTGACCCGCAGCGGTGTCACCGTCCTGGAGGGCGAGGACCGGGTCCGGGAGCTGTCCCGGATGCTGGCGGGCCAGGAGGACTCCGAGACGGCCCGCGCCCACGCCGAGGAGCTGCTCGCCACGGCCCGCGCCGACGGGTGAGGGCATGAGCCGGACCGTCCCGGCGGCCGTGGCCGCGACCGTGGCCGCCGGGGTGTACGGGCTGCTGCGCCGCCGCACCGACGCGGCGTGGCGGCGCACCAACCGCGCCGGACGGACCGTCACCCTGTACGCCGGTCCGGCCGCCGTCCTCGGCACCGCCGCCGGGCTCGCCGCCGCCCCCGGTCCGGCCCGGGAGCGGGCCGCCGGGGTGTTCGCGGTACTGGCGGCCGGGGGCTGCGGGGCGTACGACGATCTCGTCGGGGCCGCTGACCCACGCCGGGGGTTCCGTGCCCATCTGGGTGCGCTGCGCCGGGGCGAGGTGACCTGCGGGGCCGTGAAGCTCCTCGGGATCGGGGCGGCGGGGCTGTCCGCCGGGCTGCTCGTCGAGGAGCATGCCGTGGACGGGGTGCTGACCGGCGTGGTCGTCGCGGGCACCGCCCATCTCGTCAACCTGGTGGACGTCACGCCCGGGGCGGCCGTCGGCTGCGTCGCGCTGCTCGGCGCCGCGGGACTGGCGGGCGGTGTCACGGCCGCCGCGCCGCTCGCCGCCGGGGGCGTGCTCGCCCCTGTCGACCTGGGTGAACAGGCCATGCTCGGGGACACCGGGGCGCACGCGCTCGGCGCGGCACTGGGCCTGGCCCTCGCCCGTGGCACCGGCCGGTTCGGGCGGGTGGCACTGGCCGCGGGGGTGGTGGCGGCCGCGGCCGCCGGAGACCGGGTCAGCAGCCTCGCCCGGCGCGTCCCGAGGGCGCGGAGGCAGCTGGCGGGGGACACCGGAACGTAGACGGTCGGGCCGGCGGGCGGAGGTCCGGCGTCCGGGCAGCGTGGCGGGTGACCAGTGGGCGGTGCGGGCCGGTGGGCGACGCGGCGGCAACTGCGCGCCTCCAGGTTCACCCGTAAGGGTGGTGCGGTGTGGCCGGTTGTCGCCGCGAGCGCGGCAGCAACGTTACGGCGGTCCCGGAACGTGCGTACGGGCTGGCATCCTTGGCGCTGTACTTACCGCCGACTCCGGAGCCCCGGGGAGCCAATCAACGTGTCACAGCTGCGTACGGTCCAAGTCCTGGGCGGCGGCAGTGCGGGCAGCAGCGCGCACGTCGGTTCGCTGGCCGCCGGGCTGGTGGCGCGCGGGGTGCAGGTGACCGTCTGCGCCCCGGCCGCCGTGGACCGCGCCTACGACTTCACGGCGACCGGAGCACGTTTCCTTCCGGTGCCCCGGCGCAGCGATCCGGCCGCCGTCGCCGCGCTGCGGGCCGCCTGCACGGGTGCGGACGTCGTCCACGCCCACGGGCTCCACGCGACAGCCCGTACCGCCCTCGCCCTCAGCGGGCGCGCCGTGCCCCTGGTGATGACCTGGCACACACGGCGGTACGCGGAAGGCGCCCGCCGCCAGGTCCTGCACCTGCTGGAACGACGCGCCGCACGGGTGGCGGCCGTGGTCCTGGCCCCCTCCTCCGACCTGGTGGACCGGGCCCGCGAGAGGGGCGCGCGCGACGCCCGGCTCGCCCCCGTCGCCGCCCCGCCCCCGCGCCCGGCCGCCACCGACGACGAGGGCAAGGTGCGGGCCGAACTGGGGGCGGTGGACCGGCCGTTGCTGATGGCCGTCGGCAGTCTCGTACCGCATCACGGCTTCGGCACCCTGCTGGACGCGGCCCGTGTCTGGCGGAGTCTGGACCCCGTGCCGCTGCTCGTCATCGCGGGGGAGGGGCGCGACCGGGACGCACTGCAACGGCGGATCAGGGAAGAGGAGTTGCCCGTCACCCTCATCGGATGCCGGGACGGAGTGGGGGAGTTGCTCGCCGCCGCCGACCTGGCCCTGCTGCCGAGCCGGTGGGAGGGCCGGTCCCTGCTGGCGCAGGAGGCGCTGCGGGCCGGGGTGCCGCTCGTCGCCACCGCGGTCGGCGGCGTGCCCGAACTGGTCGGCAGGGCCGCCGAACTGGTGCCGTACGGCGACGCCGAGGCCCTCGCCCGTACGGTCGTGGGGCTGCTCGGGGACCAGGGGGCGCGCGCCCGGCTCGCCGAGGCCGGGCGGGTGCAGGCGGCGGGCTGGCCTGCCGAGGACGATACGATCGCCCATGTCCTCAGTGTCTACGACGAGTTGACGCAGCCGCTGGCGACGGGGCGGACACGCTGACGGGGTGCGTCGGGCGGGCGCGCTGAGCCCCCCGCACCTCCCGGGCCGTCAGGTCGTGTGGCGGCGGGCCCTCAGCGCCAGGCTCAGCGCCAGCACCGACTGCGGGTCGTCCAGGTCCGTGCCCAGCAGCTCGCCGATCCGGGCGAGGCGGTTGTAGAGCGTCTGGCGGTTGAGGTGCAGCTCGCGGGCGGTCTCCGCCTTGCGGCCCGCGTGCGCCAGATACGCCTGGAGCGTCGGGAGCAGCGGAGGGCGCGAGGTGCGGTCGTGTTCGCGCAGCGGGCCGATCGCCCGGTTCACGAACGCCGCCAGGTCCGGATGGTCCCGCAGCCGCCACAGCAGCAGGTCGATGTCCAGGCGCCGGGCGTCGTACCAGGGCCGGTCGTCCAGGCCCTGAGCGGCCGTCGCCGTCTCCGACGCGTGCCGCAGCCCCGCGCCCGCCGCGGCCCAGCCGCCCGGGACGCCGACCACGACCACCGGCGCCTGTGATCCGGCGCGGTCGAGACCGGCCCGCTCCACGCCCGCCCGCAGCGCCGCCGCCACCCGGTCCGCGACCGCCGTGCGCTCGCCCTCCGAGCGCAGCCCCAGCAGCAGCGGAACCCGCCCCTCCACGGGCCGTACGCCGAGCAGCACAGGGACCCCGACCGAGGCCAGCTCCTCCAGGACCGCACGGGCCAGCAGCGCCCAGTTGCCCGACGGGGACAGCTCCGGGGCCAGCCGCATCACCACCGGGAGGAGCGGAGTGTCACCGGGCCGGAAGCCGAGCACCCGGGCCTGGGCGGGAGCGTCCTGCGGGGCGATCCGGCCCTCCGCGAGGTCGGTGAGGAAGTCGCCCCGGCCCCGGGCGGCCAGCTCCTCCTCCTGCCGGGCCTGCATCAGCACGACGGCGAGGAGGCCCGCCGCCCGCTCCGCCGCCATCCGGTGCACGGTCGCCAGCGGGCCGGACACCGCGAGCAGCACCAGCCTCGCCCGTACCGCACCGGTCTCGGGTCCGCCGCCGGGCACGTCCACCAGCACCGCACCGGCCGGCGGGCTCTCCCGGGCCGCCCGGTCGCCGCGCATGCCCTCCCAGACCTGGAGCGGGTCCGCGCCCACCGGTCCTGTCCCGGTGGAGGCGGCGTACAGGAGCTGGCCGTCGGGCGTCTCCAGGAAGACCGGGTTGGCGGTGAAGTCGGCGAGGATGCCGAGCACCTGCGGCACCCCGCCCCCGTCGAGCAGTGCGCCGGTGGCGCGCCGGTGCACCTCCTCCGCCCGCTGGAGCAGCGCGTAGTGCCCGTTGACGATCTCGGTGTGCACTTCCTCGGTCACCGCGACGAACGGCACCTCGCGGTGCAGCTGGACCAGCGGGAGCCCGGCCGCGCGGGCGGCGTCCACGATGGCGGCGGGCAGCCGGCCGAAGCGCGGGCCGAGTTCCACCACCAGGGCCGCGATGCCCCGGTCGGCGAGGCGGCGGACGAAGGCGCGCTGTTCGGCGGGGCGGGCGCCCAGGCCGAGGCCGGTGGTCAGGAGCAGCTCGCCGCCCTTGAGGAGGGAGGCGATGTTCGGGACCTCGCCCGCGTGCACCCAGCGCACCGCACGGTTCAGCCGGTCGGCGCCGGCCACCACCTCCGGGAGCCCGGCGCGCAGCCCCGGCAGCTCCAGCGCCCGCTGCACGGTGATTCCGCTGTGGCTCTCCACGTACCCGGCCCGCTTCCCTTGTGCCTGCCCTGCCCGGCCCGTCGATCGGGCGGTCGTCCTGCTCAGGACGCTACCGCCCGGGGTGCGGGCCGCGCATCGCAGGGGAGGCGGAGAGACAACAGCGCCGGGCAGGCCCGGCCGGGTCAGGGCTTCGTCAGCAACCCCGCGAGCGTGCCCCGGCTGCGCCGCAGCGCCTCGATCTGTTCGTCCATCTCCGCCAGCTCCCCGCCGAGGATCTCCCGCAGCTCCGCGCACCAGTCGAACCCCGGCCCCTCGCCCCGGGCGCACGGCAGCACCTGACGGATCACCTCGGTGGACAGGCCCGCCCGCAGCAGCGCGCGGATCTGCGTGACGGTCACCACGGCCTCCTCGCCGTAGGCGCGATAGCCGTTGGTGCCGCGCCGGGCCGACAGCAGCCCCTGCGCCTCGTAGTACCGCAACGACCGGGCGCTGACGCCCGTCCGCCGGGACAACTCCCCGATCAGCATGTTCCCTTGCCCCGTTCCCTCTTGACCTTGTCACTGGTGTCAGGCATTAACGTTCGAGCCATGAACGAAGATTCCCCGTACGTCGTGCACATGAACGGCCGGCCGGCGACCACCGACGACCTCGCGCCGCTCGCCTTCGCGGGCCATGCCCACTTCACCGCGATGCAGGTCCGCGACGGCCGGGTCCGGGGCCTCGACCTCCATCTGGAGCGGCTGCGGTCGGCGTCGGCCGAACTGTTCGGCCAGGCCCTGCCCGAGGACCTGGTCCGCTCCCACCTGCGTACCGCACTGCGCGACGGACCGGCCGACCTCTCACTGACGGCGACGGTCTCCTCCGCGGCCGGCGAGTTCACCGCGGCCGACGCGGACCCGGTGCTGCTGGTGCGGACCGGGCCGCCGTCGTCCGGGCCCGGCGGCCCGCTGGCGCTCGCGGCCGTCGGGCACGAGCGGTTCCTGCCGCACGTCAAGCATGTCGGCGAGGTCGCCAAGACCCACCTCCTCCGGCAGGCCGTCGCCGACGGCTTCGACGACGCCGCGTTCCTGGACCGGGAGGGCCGCTTCAGCGAGGCGACGATCTGGAACCTGGCCTTCTGGGACGGCGAGACGGTGGTGTGGCCCCGGGCCGGGATGCTGACCGGGACCACCATGGGCATCGTCAGCCGACAGCTGGACCGGCTCGGAGTCGGCCGGCGGACCGCCGCGATCACCCCCGAGGACCTGCCCGCCCTCGCCGGCGCGGTCGTCATGAACTCCTGGACGCCGGGCGTGGCGGTCCACCGGATCGGCGCCACCGAGCTGCCCGCCGCGCCCCGGTTCCTGGAACTGCTCCACCGGGCGTACGAGGCCGAACCGCTCACCGCGCCCTGAAAACGCACGGTGGCCGCCCCGGAGAGCCCGGGGCGGCCACCGTCGGGACGAACCGCGGCTCAGCCGACGTACGCACCGCTCGCCGTCAGCCGCAGGGCCGTGTCGATCAGCGGGACGTGGCTGAACGCCTGCGGGAAGTTCCCCACCTGGCGCTGGAGGCGGGAGTCCCACTCCTCGGCCAGCAGGCCCAGGTCGTTGCGGAGCGACAGCAGCTTCTCGAACAGCTGGCGCGCCTCGTCGACCCGGCCGATCATCGCGAGGTCGTCGGCCATCCAGAACGAGCAGGCCAGGAACGCGCCCTCGTCGCCCGCCAGACCGTCGACGCCCGCGTTCTCGCCCTCGGTGGGGTAGCGCAGGATGAAGCCGTCCTCCGTGGACAGCTCCCGCTGGATCGCCTCGATCGTGCCGATGACCCGCTTGTCGTCCGGCGGCAGGAAACCCATCTGCGGGATGAGCAGCAGGGAGGCGTCCAGCTCCGTCGACCCGTAGGACTGGGTGAAGGTGTTGCGCTCCTTGTCGTAGCCGCGCTCGCAGACGTCCCGGTGGATGTCGTCGCGCAGCTCGTACCACCGCTCCAGCGGGCCCTCGACGTCCCCGGACTCGACCAGCTTGATCGTCCGGTCGACCGCGACCCACGCCATCACCTTGGAGTGCACGAAGTGCCGGCGCGGCCCGCGCACCTCCCAGATGCCCTCGTCGGGCTCCTCCCAGTGCTTCTCCAGATACTCGATCAGCTTGAGCTGGAGGCCCATGGCGTAGTCGTTGCGGGTCAGGCCCGTCATGTGCGCCAGGTGCAGCGCCTCGGTGACCTCGCCGTAGACGTCCAGCTGGAGCTGGTTCGCCGCGCCGTTGCCGACGCGGACCGGGCCGGAGTTCTCGTAACCGGGCAGCCAGTCCAGCTCCGCCTCGCCGAGCTCGCGCTCACCGGCGATGCCGTACATGATCTGGAGGTTCTCCGGGTCGCCCGCCACCGCCCGCAGCAGCCACTCACGCCAGGCGCGGGCCTCCTCGCGGTACCCGGTGCGCAGCAGCGAGGAGAGGGTGATCGCGGCGTCCCGCAGCCAGGTGTAGCGGTAGTCCCAGTTCCGTACGCCCCCGATCTCCTCGGGCAGTGACGTGGTCGGCGCCGCGACGATGCCGCCGGTCGGCGCGTACGTGAGGGCCTTGAGCGTGATCAGGGAGCGGACGACCGCCTCCCGGTAGGGCCCGTGGTACGTACACTGATCGACCCATTCGCGCCAGAACAGCGCGGTCGCCTCCAGGGACCCCTCGGGGTCGGGGAGGGCCGGCGGCCCGTGGTGCGAGGGCTGCCAGCTGATCGTGAACGCCACCCGGTCGCCGGGGCCGACGGTGAAGTCGGAGTAGGTGGTCAGGTTCTTGCCGTAGGTGTCCGCGTCGGTGTCCAGCCAGACGGAGTCCGGCCCGGCCACGGCGACCGTGCGGTTGTCGACCTTGTGCACCCAGGGCGTCACCCGCCCGTAGCTGAAGCGCATCCGCAGTTCCGAGCGCATCGGCACGCGGCCGCTGACGCCCTCCACGATCCGGATCAGCTGCGGCGCGCCGTCACGCGGGGGCATGAAATCGGTCACGCGTACGGTGCCGCGCGGTGTGTCCCACTCCGATTCCAGGACGAGGGAGTCACCGCGATAGCGCCGCCGGTCGGCGAAGGCCGGTTCGGTTCCTTCCGCTCTCGCGGGGCCCAGGCGCCAGAAGCCGTGCTCCTCGGTGCCCAGCAGGCCCGCGAACACGGCGTGCGAGTCGAAGCGGGGCAGGCACAGCCAGTCCGCTGTGCCGTCCCGGCAGACCAGGGCAGCGGTCTGCATGTCTCCGATGAGTGCGTAATCCTCGATGCGCCCGGCCACGTGCGTCTCCAGTCGAACGGCCATGTCGCCCCGTCAAAGGGCGCTTACTGCGGGTCAAGGGGGTCGTAGGGTCTTTCACCCGGGAAGATCCGACGAGTTCCTGTACCGGTGGGCGGCTTGGGTGGTGCCGCCGCCCGGCCGTCTCGGCAGCGAGTGTTTGAGCAGGATACGACGCACCGCGAAGATCCGCGCGACGGTCCCCGCAACATCTCTGAGCTGATCGGGTGGGACGTGGAGTGCCTGGGGTGATGGTGTGACGCCCCTGTGCAGGGTGTGGCCGGAAGCAGCCTCCCGCCGTCGCTGTTACCCTGGTAGCCCGTGGACCGGTGGTCGTTCGCGAGAGCGGACGAGGCCCCCGAACCGCAGCGACGGCACCCCCGGAATCTCCGGTCGGGCGGCCGGTACGCACCTCAGAACCGCGACCACGGGAGCCCCCTTTGGCTATGCAGCCCACATCCACGACGACCAAGCACATCTTCGTCACCGGGGGTGTCGCCTCCTCCCTCGGCAAGGGTCTGACTGCCTCCAGCCTGGGTGCCCTGCTCAAGGCACGGGGCCTGCGGGTCACCATGCAGAAGCTCGACCCCTACCTCAACGTCGACCCCGGCACGATGAACCCCTTCCAGCACGGCGAGGTGTTCGTCACCAACGACGGCGCCGAGACCGACCTGGACATCGGCCACTACGAGCGTTTCCTCGACGTCGACCTCGACGGCTCCGCCAACGTGACGACCGGCCAGGTCTACTCGCAGGTCATCGCCAAGGAGCGGCGCGGCGAGTATCTGGGCGACACCGTCCAGGTCATCCCGCACATCACCAACGAGATCAAGCACCGCATCCGCCGCATGGCCACCGACGACGTGGACGTCGTCATCACCGAGGTCGGCGGCACGGTCGGCGACATCGAGTCGCTGCCGTTCCTGGAGACCGTCCGTCAGGTCCGCCACGAGGTCGGCCGGGACAACGTCTTCGTCGTCCACATCTCGCTGCTGCCCTACATCGGCCCCTCCGGCGAGCTGAAGACCAAGCCCACCCAGCACTCGGTGGCCGCCCTGCGCAACATCGGTATCCAGCCGGACGCCATCGTGCTGCGCGCCGACCGCGAGGTCCCCACCGCCATCAAGCGCAAGATCTCGCTGATGTGCGACGTCGACGAGGCCGCCGTGGTGGCCGCGATCGACGCCAAGTCGATCTACGACATCCCCAAGGTGCTGCACACCGAGGGCCTGGACGCCTACGTCGTGCGCAAGCTCGACCTGCCGTTCCGGGACGTCGACTGGACCACCTGGGACGACCTCCTGGACCGGGTCCACAACCCCGACCACGAGGTCACCGTCGCGCTGGTCGGCAAGTACATCGACCTGCCCGACGCCTACCTCTCGGTCACCGAGGCGATCCGCGCCGGCGGCTTCGCGAACAAGGCCCGGGTCAAGGTCAAGTGGGTCACCTCCGACGACTGCCGCACCGCGGCCGGCGCCGCCGAACACCTCGGCGACGTCGACGCGATCTGCATCCCGGGCGGCTTCGGCGAGCGCGGGGTCGACGGCAAGGTCGGCGCCATCCGCTACGCCCGCGAGAACAGGGTCCCGCTGCTCGGCCTCTGCCTGGGCCTCCAGTGCATCGTGATCGAGGCGGCCCGTTCGCTCGCCGAGATCCCCGACGCCAACTCCACCGAGTTCGACGCCGCCACCTCCCACCCCGTCATCTCGACGATGGAGGAGCAGCTCGCCTACGTCGAGGGCGCGGGCGACCTCGGCGGCACCATGCGGCTCGGCCTCTACCCGGCCAAGCTCGCCGAGGGCTCCCTCGTCCGCGAGGCCTACGACGGCCAGCCGTACGTGGAGGAGCGCCACCGCCACCGCTACGAGGTCAACAACGCCTACCGGTCCGAGCTGGAGAAGAAGGCCGGACTGGTCTTCTCCGGCACCTCCCCGGACAACAAGCTCGTCGAGTACGTCGAGTACCCGCGCGAGACGCACCCCTACCTGGTCGCCACCCAGGCGCACCCGGAGCTGCGCTCCCGCCCGACCCGCCCGCACCCGCTCTTCGCGGGTCTGGTGAAGGCCGCCGTCGCGCGCCAGGTCGCCGCCGCGGAAGGCGCGGACGCGTAACACCGAGGCATTACGGTTGACCGGGGTACGGATCCTGCGCGGATCGGTGCCCCGGTTTCCTTTTGGTTCATGGGAGGACGTACATGGGTATCCAGGACACGCCCGAGGAGTGGCAGGTCACCGCGACCGTGACCCCCTTCACCGGCAACAAGACCAGCGTCCGCACCGACCAGGTGGTGATGCCCGACGGATCCGTCCACGGCCGCGACTACCAGGTCCACCCCGGCTCCGTGGCCGTCCTCGCGCTCGACGAGGACGACCGGGTCATCGTGCTGCGGCAGTACCGCCACCCGGTACGCCACCGGCTCTGGGAGATCCCGGCCGGACTGCTCGACATCCCCGGCGAGAACCCCCTGCACGCCGCCCAGCGCGAGCTGTACGAGGAGGCACACGTCAAGGCCGAGGACTGGCGGGTGCTGACCGACGTCTACACCACGCCCGGCGGCTGCGACGAGGCCGTGCGCGTCTTCCTCGCCCGCGACCTCTCCGAGGTGGAGGGCGAGCGGTACGCGGTCTCCGAGGAGGAGGCCGACATGGAGCACGCCCGGGTGCCGCTGCCCGAGCTGGTCCGCTCGGTGATCGCGGGGGACGTGCACAACAACTGCCTGGTCGTCGGGGTGCTCGCGCTCACCGCCGTACGCGCGGGCGACGGCGTCGAATCCCTGCGCCCCGCCGAAGCGCCCTGGCCGGCCCGGCCCTTCGAGGCCTGACGGCCCGTCGGCCACCACAGCCGTTCCCCGGTCGGACGGTCGCAGGACATCGCGATCATAGGAAATGAAGAAATGCTGATCCGATCGGGGGATGTTCCCCCGCGCTCCGCCCCGCTCCGCAGTGATCGTCGTCACCGCTGAACTACGCTCGAAAAGCACCCGGCCGGAGTTCCGGCGGGTACCGCGTGCAGCGAAGTGGAGCGTGGCTCGTGACCGATCAGGCGGTGGACACCAGCGGCCCGGCAAGGGCCCCGGGGACCGAGGAGCCGTCCGGTGCCGCCCCGCCCCGATTCTTCGGCCGCGAACGCGAGTTGAAGACCCTGCGGGCGGACATCGAGCGTGCCGGTCTCGACACCCTGGCCGGCCGCAAGACCCCCCGCGCCCGGGTCCTGCTCATCGCGGGCCGTCCGGGCTCCGGCCGCAGCGCACTCGCCGAGGAACTGGCCGGGGCGCTCACCGGAACCGACGCCGTCCGGGCCGCCGCGTCCGCCACGGGCGCCCTGCCCTGGGCCGTTCCCGGTACGGGCTCCGGCGACTACCCCGACGGGGTGCTCCGGGTCGGCCTCACCGACCCCGGTGGCGGACGCGTCCCCACCGAACGCACCGCCGGCGAGATCCTCGGCCTCCTCGGAGTGGCGGTCCCGCCCGGCGCCGATCAGGACGAGCTGTCCGAGATGGTCCGCGAGGCCCTCGCCGTACGCCGGCTCGTCCTGGTGCTCGACGACGCGGCCGACGCCGAGCAGGTCGACCCGCTGCTTCCGGAGAACCCGGACTGTCTGGTGCTCGCCACCGCGACCGGCCCGCTGACCGGCATCCCCGACGTGCGGCCCTGCACGCTCGGCGGACTGGAGGCGGGCGCGGCGGTGCGGCTGCTGGCCCGCGCCATCGGACAGGTCCGTATCACCGTCGACCCCCGCACCGCGGAGACCCTGTCCGAGGTGTGCGGGGGACAGCCCGCGGCGCTCGTCCTGGTGGGCGGCCTGCTCGCCGCCCACCCGATGGCCTCGGTCGCCGACGTCGCCAAGCAGCTGCGCGAGCTGCCCGAATCCGGCGAGCAGCAGAGCGCCGGGGCCCGCCCGCTGGCCCGCGCGTTCCGGCTCGTCCACGACTCCCTGCCACAGGCCGCCGCCCGGATACTGCGCCTGCTGGCCCTCGCCCCCGCCGGGCTCGCCGACGCCCACACGGCCTCCGCGCTGGCCGGCTGCTCGGTCACCGCCGCCCGCTCCACCCTCGACGACTTCGTGCGGCTCGGACTGGTGCGGACGGACGGTGCGGCCCACCCTCAGTACGCGGTGCCCGGCTGCCTCGCCCCGCTGCTGCGGGCGCTGCTGGAGGACCAGGACCGGCCCGGCGAGATCGAGCTCGCCCGCGCCCGGATGCTGGAGCGGACCGTGCGCCGGCTCCAGTCCTGCCGCGCGGTCACCGAGCCGGAGGGCTCCGCGGCCCGCCGCAAGCTCGCCGGACTGCCCCGGTCGCTGCGTTTCCCGAACGCGGAGGAGGCGGGCGCGTGGCTGCGGGTCCGCCAGCCCGCCCTGCTCGCCTCGGCCCGGCTCGCCGTGGCGGACGGCGAGCTCGACACCCTGGCCCGCCGTCTGGTGGCGGCCCTGGTGCGGGCGCTGGCCGCGCACCGGGGGACGGAGGAGGCCGCCCCCGAGCTGTACGGGCTGCACGGTCTCGTCCTGGACGTGGCGCTGCGCCGCGAGCTGCCCCGCGAGCAGGCGGCCGCCCTGCTGAACCTCGCCGACCTGGACGCCCGCACCGGCCGCACCCGGGACGCGCTGACCCGCTACCGGGCCGCGCTGGACGCCGGAAAGGCCGCGAAGGACCTGTACGCCACCGGCCGCGCGATGGAATCCGTAGGCGGCGCGTACGAGGAGCTGGGGGACTACCACCGGGCCGCCGACTGGTACGGCCGGGCGCTCTCCCAGCGCCTGACCCAGGAGGAGCGGGCGGAGACGGCCCGGCTGTACGGGCGGCTCGGGGCGGTCCACACATACGCCGGGCGCTACGGCGAGGCGCTGCGGAACTGGCGGGCCGCCGCGGCGGGCCACCGCAGGCTCGGCGATCCGGCGGCCCAGGCGCGGGCGCTGAGCGAGGCGGCCCGGGTCCAGGAGTACGCGGGCCGGCCGCACGAGTCGCTCCAGACCTGCCGGGAGGCCGTCGACCTGGCCCGGCGCTCCGGTGACGTGCGGCTCCAGGCGGCGCTGCAGCTGCGGCTGGCCGACACGCTGGACCGGCTCGGGGACCCCGCGGCGGCCAGGCTGCACCGGGGTACGGCCAACGGATTGCTGGGCGAGGAGGCTCCTGCCTGCGAAATCCGTAGTACTTCGACAGAAAGTTAATGCTTTGTAAGGCTAGACAGCGCGAAGTCCTTCATTAGACTGGCTCTGCCGCGTTCCCCCGTGGCGTCTCCCATTTATGCTGTACATATCCGGGTATGCACCGTTGTGCCCGGGTGACCCTCCGAGCCAAGGACCGTGATCGACGTGAAGGTCGGCATCCCCCGCGAAGTCAAGAACAACGAGTTCCGGGTGGCGATCACCCCCGCCGGAGTGCATGAGCTCGTCCGCCACGGCCACCAGGTCGTCATCGAGCACGACGCCGGCGTCGGCTCGTCCATTCCGGACGAGGAGTACGTCGCCGCCGGCGCGCGGATCCTGCCCACCGCCGACGAGGTCTGGGCCACCGCCGACCTGCTGCTGAAGGTCAAGGAGCCGGTCGCCGAGGAGTACCACCGGCTGCGCAAGGACCAGACGCTCTTCACCTACCTGCACCTCGCCGCCTCCCGCGAGTGCACCGACGCGCTGCTGGCCTCCGGCACCACCGCCATCGCCTACGAGACGGTCGAGACCGCGAACCGCGCCCTGCCGCTGCTCGCCCCGATGTCCGAGGTCGCGGGCCGCCTGGCCCCGCAGGTCGGCGCGTACCACCTGATGCGTTCCGTCGGCGGCCGCGGTGTGCTGCCCGGCGGCGTCCCCGGCACCGCGGCCGGCAAGGCCGTCGTCATCGGCGGCGGCGTCTCCGGCTGGAACGCCACCCAGATCGCCGTGGGCCTCGGCTTCCACGTCACGCTGCTCGACCGCGACATCAACAAGCTCCGCGAGGCCGACAAGATCTTCGGCACCCAGGTGCAGACCGTCGTCTCCAACGCCTTCGAGCTGGAGAAGGCCGTCGTCGAGGCCGACCTCGTCATCGGCGCCGTGCTGATCCCCGGAGCCAAGGCCCCGAAGCTGGTCACCAACGAGCTCGTCGCCAAGATGAAGCCCGGAAGTGTACTTGTCGACATTGCAATCGATCAGGGCGGCTGCTTCGAGGACTCGCGTCCGACGACCCACGCCGAGCCGACCTTCCAGGTCCACGACTCGGTCTTCTACTGCGTCGCCAACATGCCCGGCGCGGTGCCCCACACCTCCACCTACGCGCTCACCAACGCGACGCTGCCCTACATCGTGGAGCTCGCGAACCGCGGCTGGGCCGACGCCCTGCGCCGTGACGCCGCGCTCGCCAAGGGCCTCAACACCCATGAGGGCCAGGTGGTTTACCGTGAGGTGGCCGAGGCGCACGACCTCCCGCACGTCGAGCTGAGCACGCTCATCGGCTGACGGGTCAACCTCCTCCGTCAACATCGCACGTCCGGCCGGACCTTGCCGAGCAAGGTCCGGCCGGACGTGTATCGGGCCCTGTGGGGCCCTTGCGCAACTCGCGCCGAACGTAACCCTTTACCCGTTTCGTGCTGCGGTGAAATGTGCGGCTTGGCCGCTGTGCACCCTTGACAGCGAGGCGTTCGATTGCCGACACATCGGGCCGGGTCCGGCGGATTGTGTTGCTGCGGACCGGTGACACGCCATAGAGTCGCCAATCGTCGGCATGGTGCCACGCTGACCTATCGATAAGTTTCCTGGTCACGTCCAAGGAGGTAAGACGACTTGTGAATGAGTCGACAATTACTCCCGGGGGTGGTCAACCAGGGATGCCCGCACGGGGTCTGAGCCCGATCGGGCTCGAAGCTGTCGGCTCCGTCGCTGTCCGCACCTTCGCCACCCAACAGCACATGACGACAGCCCCCCAGATGATGGACGGCCTACACGTGAACGCCACGGCCGGCAACGAGAGCAGCCGGGACACCGACCGCTTCGCCGACTTCGCCGAGGTGCCCGAGGGGCACTTCTACGACCCCGACGCCGAGTACGAGCCCGATCCGGAGTACGCGGCCACCCTCGCGCCCGACGCCGCGCGTCAGCGCCGCGAGCGCATCGGCCCGACCGGACGGCCGCTGCCGTACTTCCCGATCCCGGGCCCCCTGACCGACCACGGCCCCGCGAAGATCATCGCGATGTGCAACCAGAAGGGCGGCGTCGGCAAGACCACGTCGACCATCAACCTGGGCGCCGCGCTCGCGGAGTACGGACGCCGGGTCCTGCTCGTCGACTTCGACCCGCAGGGCGCGCTCTCCGTCGGCCTCGGGGTCAACCCGATGGAGCTGGACCTCACCGTCTACAACCTGCTCATGGAGCGGGGCATGGCGGCCGACGACGTCCTGCTCAAGACCGCGGTCCCCAACATGGACCTGCTGCCCAGCAACATCGACCTCTCCGCGGCCGAGGTGCAGCTCGTCAGCGAGGTGGCCCGCGAGTCCACGCTCCAGCGCGCCCTGAAGCCGCTGATGGCCGACTACGACTACATCGTGATCGACTGTCAGCCCTCCCTCGGTCTGCTCACCGTGAACGCCCTGACGGCCGCTCACAAGGTCATAGTGCCGCTGGAGTGCGAGTTCTTCGCGCTGCGCGGGGTGGCGCTGCTCACCGAGACCATCGAGAAGGTCCAGGAGCGACTCAACCCGGAGCTGGAGCTCGACGGCATCCTCGCCACCATGTACGACTCCCGCACGGTGCACAGCCGCGAGGTCCTGGCGCGTGTCGTCGAGGCCTTCGACGAGCACGTCTACCACACGGTCATCGGGCGCACGGTCCGCTTCCCGGAGACCACGGTCGCCGGTGAGCCCATCACCACCTACGCCTCCAACTCGGTCGGCGCGGCCGCCTATCGCCAGCTCGCCAGGGAGGTGCTCGCCCGGTGTCACGCCGAGTGAGTCTGCCGGGGGCCGACGAACTGTTCCGTACCACCGGAGGCGGGATGGGCCTCCAGCCGTCCTCCCCGGCCGAGCGGCGGCGCAAGGCGAACAGCGAGCCACGGGTGCCCGCGCCCGCGGGGGAGAGCGATCCCTCCGGCCAGGCCCCGTCCGCCGACCGTGAGGAGCACACCGCGGCGGACGCCGACGGCGGCGACGCGCGCGGCCGAGGCGGCGAGGGCGAACGCTCCCCGTCCGCCAAGGCCGGCTCCGGCGAGCATTCCGCGCCCTCCGCCGCCCCGGCCGAGCAGGCCCCGGCGGTCCAGCAGCAGCGCAGGCGCGGCGCCGGACGCGGCGCGAACCGCCGCCCCAGCGGCCGGGAACGCCACGACGAGAAGATCACGGTCTACGTCTCCGCCGAGGAGCTGATGGACCTCGAACACGCCCGGCTCGTCCTGCGCGGCGAACACGGCCTCGCCGTGGACCGCGGCCGCATCGTCCGCGAGGCGGTGGCGGTGGTCCTGGCCGACCTGGAGTCCCGGGGCGACGCGAGCATCCTCGTACGGCGGCTGCGCGGCCGCTGAGCGGCACGGCGCGGGTAGCCTGCCCTAGGGCCTGTCGTCACATTCCCGCCTGCCGGGCGACGCCTGGCACGCACGCTCGCGGCGTTGCCGAAACGGCCAAGTAGCTCCGCTACGAGACCATCCCGGCGCCTTGCGATCGCACGCACCAGACGCCGCCCGGCCGCCCTTCGGGCGACGACGGGAATGTGACGACAGGCCCTGGGCCCGCCGACCGGCGCGACCCGTCCGCGCCGCCGCCCCACCCCTGGACCACCATGCTCACGCCCGCCGACCCCGCTGCCCCGCGCCGCCGTGCCCTGGGGCGGGGGCCGGGGGAGGGGCCGCCGCCGCCAGTGGAAGCGGTGGAGGCGCCCGCGGAGCCCGTACGGGCAGAGCCGGAACCCGTACGGGCAGAGCCGGAAGCCGTACACGAGACGGCACCTGTTCCGGAGCCGGAGCCGGACGGCAGGCGTTTCACCGTTCGGCTGGTGAACTTCGAGGGTCCCTTCGATCTCCTCCTCCAGCTGATCTCCAAGCACAAGCTGGACGTGACCGAGGTCGCCCTGTCCAAGGTCACCGACGAGTTCATGGCGTACATCCGTGCCATGGGCCCCGACGGGGACCTCGACCAGACCACCGAGTTCCTCGTCGTCGCCGCCACGCTGCTCGACCTCAAGGCCGCCCGGCTGCTGCCCGCCGCCGAGGTCGAGGACGAGGCGGACCTCGCGCTCCTGGAGGCGCGGGACCTGCTCTTCGCGCGGCTGCTCCAGTACCGCGCGTACAAGCGGATCGCCGAGATCTTCCAGGGCCGCCTGGAGTCGGAGGCCCGGCGGTACCCCCGTACCGTCGGCCTGGAGGACCACCACGCCGAACTGCTGCCCGAGGTGGTCATCAGCATCGGGCCCGAGGGTTTCGCGAAGCTCGCGGTCAAGGCGATGCGGCCCCGGCCCGAGCCCCAGGTGTACGTGGACCACATCCACGCTCCGCCGGTCAGCGTCCAGGAGCAGGCGGGCCTCGTGGTGGAGCGGCTGCGCGGGGCCGGGGCGGCGGTGAGCTTCGAGGTGCTGACCGAGGACGCGCCGGACACCCTGACCGTGGTCGCCCGCTTCCTGGCCCTGCTGGAGCTGTACCGCGAGAAGGCCGTCACCCTCGACCAGGACGAGGCGCTGGGCGACCTGCTGGTGGCCTGGTGCGGCGGGGCGGACGCGGAGCCGGTGGTGACGGACGAGTTCGACCAGGACGTCGACGGAACGGCTGAAGAAAAGGACGTACGGGAATGAGCGAGCAGCCGGCTCAGGAGGACGGCGGGCCGGACGAGGAGGGCGTGGTTGCCGCGCTCGATCTGAAGCCCGCCCTGGAGGCGGTCCTCATGGTCGTCGACGAGCCCGCCACCGTCGACCATCTGGCCAAGGTGCTCCAGCGGCCCCGCAGGGCCGTGGCGGACGCGCTGCGGGAGCTTGCCGACGAGTACACCGCGCAGCGCCGCGGCTTCGACCTGCGGCTCGTCGCGGGCGGCTGGCGGTTCTACACCCGCCCCGAGTACGCGGCGGCCGTGGAGGGCTTCGTCCTGGACGGCCGGCAGGCGCGGCTCACCCAGGCCGCGCTGGAGACCCTGGCGGTGGTCGCGTACCGGCAGCCGGTGAGCCGCTCGCGGGTCTCGGCGGTGCGCGGAGTGAACTGCGACGGCGTCATGCGGACCCTCCTCCAGAGGGGCCTGGTGGCGGAGGCGGGCGCGGAACCCGAAACAGGTGCGATCCTGTACAGGACGACGAACTACTTTCTGGAGCGAATGGGCCTGCGCGGCCTGGACGAGCTCCCGGAGCTCGCGCCCTTCCTCCCGGAGGCGGACGCGATCGAGGCTGAGACGCTAGAGGGTGTGCCGTCGTTCGATCCGGACGCACCGGACACCCCGGATACTCACGCAGACGACAAGACGGAATTTTGATGCGAAGCAGTGGCAGTAACAGCGGAAGCGGCAACGGCGGGGGCGGCGGCCGGAGCAGCGGCGGCGGCAACCGGAACCCCCGGAGCGGCGGTGGCGCGGGGAGCGGCGGCCGCAGCGGCGGCGGGTCCTTCCGCCAGGGCCAGGGCGGCGGTCCGGGCGGACGCCCCGGCGGCCAGGGCGGCGGCGGACGCGGCGGCAGCAGCCAGGGCGGGCGGCCCGGAGCCTCGGGCGGCCGGCCCTCCGGTCAGGGTGGCCGCCCCTCCGGTCAGGGCGGCCGGCCCACCGGCCAGGGCGGGCGCGGCGGCAGCCAGGGCGGCCGTCCCGGCGGCCAGGGCGGACGTCCGGGCTCTCAGGACGGGCGCACGAGCTACCAGGGCGGGCGAGACAGCTACCAGGGCGGCCGTGACAGCTACCAGGGTGGCCGTGACAGCTACCAGGGTGGTCGGGACGAGGAGCAGCGTCTCCGCCGTCCCCGCCCCGAGGAGCGCCGCTACGACGTCGGCAACGACGCCCCCGGCGCCCGGTCCGAGCAGGAGGGCCCCCGCAAGGGCCGCGGCTCGGCGGCCCGCGGCGGCGCCAAGGGCGGCCCGAAGCCCGCACAGGGCGGCGGCCGCAGCGGCGGCTTCCGCCGTGCCGCCCCCTCGCGCCCCCGCGAGCTGGACGCCAAGATCGAGCAGCGCAACCGCGACCGGTATGCGAACAAGCCCGAGATCAACCTCCCCAAGACCCACCCGGGCGCCGAGCAGGAGGGCGAGCGGCTGCAGAAGGTCCTCGCCCGCGCCGGCATGGGCTCGCGCCGGGCGTGCGAGGAGCTGATCGAGCAGTCCCGCGTCGAGGTCAACGGCGAGATCGTCGTCGAGCAGGGCATGCGCGTCGACGTGCACCAGGACGAGATCAAGGTCGACGGCCTGACGGTCGCCGCCCAGTCGTATCTCTTCTTCGCGCTGAACAAGCCCGCCGGGGTCGTCTCCTCGATGGAGGACCCGGACGGTCGTCAGTGCCTCGGCGACTACGTGACCAACCGCGAGACGCGGCTGTTCCACGTCGGCCGGCTGGACACCGAGACGGAGGGCATCATCATGCTCACCAACCACGGTGAGCTGGCCCACCGCCTCACGCACCCGAAGTACGGCGTGAAGAAGACCTACCTGGCCGCCATCCAGGGCCCCCTGCCGCGCGACCTCGGCAAGCGGCTCAAGGACGGCATCCAGCTGGAGGACGGCTACGCCCGCGCCGACCACTTCCGCGTCGTCGAGAACACCGGCAAGAACTACCTGGTCGAGGTGACCCTCCACGAGGGCCGCAAGCACATCGTGCGCCGGATGCTGGCCGAGGCGGGCTTCCCGGTCGAGCGGCTCGTGCGGACGTCCTTCGGGCCGATCCCGCTGGGCGACCAGAAGTCCGGCTGGCTGCGCCGCCTCACCAACACCGAAGTCGGCATGCTGATGCGCGAGGTCGGCCTCTAGCCGCACCCGACGCCGTATTCCCAGGCCCGCGGCCGGTATCTGTTCGGAAAGTTCGAACAGAACCGGCCGCGGGCCTTTTGCCGCCCCCGTCCAGCCTTTATAGTCAGAGTGACTATTAAAGGGAGGTGGGCGTGAGTCTCGCGGACGTACTCGATCCCCTGCGACAGCCCCTGGTGACGATCCTGGACACCCCGGTCAGCCGGACCGAGCCGCCGGGCTTCGGCAGCGGAGCGCTGTGCGTCCGGCTCGTGGCCCGCCGGCACCTCGCCGACCGGCCGATCCGCATCGCCGGCCACGTCTTCGCCCTCTGGATGACCGACCGCTTCCGCGTCGAACCCACCCGCACCGGAAGGCGGTCCATCGACATCACCGGCCCGCCCGAGGCGCGGCCCGGCGCCGCTGCCACCGCCGTCGACGGACTCCTCGCCACCGGCCGGGACTTCGCCGCACCCCTCCCGGAGCAACGATGAGCACCCCCGACACCGAGGGCTACGACCCGCACGCCTTCGCCCCGTTCGCGGTCACCGTCGACCTCGCGGTCTTCACCGTCCGCGAGGCCCGGCTGCACGTACTGCTCGTCGAACGCGGCCAGGAACCCTTCCGGGGCCGGTGGGCGCTGCCCGGCGGCTTCCTGCTGCCCCGCGAGTCCGCCGAGGACGCCGCCCGCCGCGAACTCGCCGAGGAGACCGGCCTCGGCCCCGGCACCGTCGGCGCCCTCCACCTCGAACAGCTGCGCACCTACACCGCCCCGGACCGCGACCCGAGGATGCGGGTCGTCTCCGTCGCGTACGCCGCACTCCTGCCGGACCTGCCCGAACCGCGCGGCGGCGGCGACGCGGCGAGCGCCCGCTGGTGGGACGCGGACTCCACCGGACCACTGGCCTTCGACCACGACCGGATCCTCGCCGACGCCCACGACCGGATCGGCGCCAAGCTCGAATACAGCTGCCTGGCCACCGCGTTCTGCCCCGACCGGTTCACCCTCGGCGAGCTCCAGCAGGTCTACGAGACCGTCTGGGGCGTCGAGCTCGACCGCCCCAACTTCCGGCGCAAGGTCCTGAACGCGCCCGGCTTCGTGCAGGCCGTCCAGGGCCCGCCGCGCCGCACCGGCGGCCGGGGCAAACCGGCCGCCCTCTACCGGGCGGGCGAGGCCACGGCCCTGCACCCGCCGCTCCTGCGCCCGCCCCGGCCGGACGCCCCCGCAGACCCGTCGTACTCCGCACCGGAAGGACGAGACGGATGACACCGGAAGGACGAGAGATGACCATCGCCACCCCGCCCCTCACCAAGCAGGCGGCCACCGGCGTGCTGACCGGGCTCGCGCTCGGCGACGCCCTGGGCTTCCCCACCGAGTTCGACGACGTGCCCTCGATCCTCGCGAAGTTCGGCCCCTGGCGGCAGCTGCCCCTGCTGACGCCCGCCGTCGTCTCCGACGACACCCAGATGACGATCGCGCTGGGCCGCGCCATCCGCACCGCCATGGACAGCGGACTGCTCACCCCCGAACGGCTGGTGGGCCCGGTCCGCGAGGAGTTCGTCGCCTGGTACCACTCGCCGGACAACAACCGGGCCCCCGGCAACACCTGCCTCACCGCCTGCCGCCTGCTCGAATCCGACCGGGTCTGGCAGGAGGCCAGCCAGACGCACTCCAAGGGCTGCGGCGCCAACATGCGGGTCGCCCCCGTCGGTCTGGTCCCCGGCCTCAGCGAGGAGCAGCGCGCCGGCGCCGCCCAGCTGCAGGCCGCCCTCACCCACGGCCACCCCACCGCCCTGGCCGCCTCCGACCTGCTGGCCCGCGCGGTGTTCCTGCTCGCCCAGGGCGCCGAACCCCTCGGCCTGATCGGCCGGCTGCGCAGTTACGCCTACGACAACCGGGGCCGCTATCACACCCGCTGGCTCGGCGACCTCTGGCGCCACGCGGGCGACGCCACCCCGCAGGCGTACATCCAGCGCGGCTGGGACGAGTGCCTGACCGCCCTGGGAGACGTCCAGGACGCGCTGCGCGACCCGTCGCCGGAGACCGACCCGTGCGAGCGGACCGGAGACGGCTGGGTCGCCGAGGAAGCCCTCGCCTCCGCCCTGCACTGCTTCCTGCTCTTCCCCGAGGAGCCCGTCACCGCCCTGCGCCGGGCCGCCTGCACCCGGGGCGACTCCGACTCCATCGCCTGCCTGACCGGGGCGCTGGCCGGGGCGCACCTGGGCGCGGCGGCCTGGCCCAAGGAGTGGTCCGAGCGCATCGAGTACCGCAGCGACCTGCTGTCCCTCGCGGCGCTCTGGGACGCTTGATCACCCCTGGCTGCGCGCCGCCGAGGCCCGCCGGGTCCGGACGAGGAAGTCCTCCACGGCCGCCCGGTCGGGTTCCGGCGGCAGCGGGGAGCGGGCCGCGGCCCGGTCGTTCTCCTCGCCGAGGCGGTCCATCCGGCGCTCCACCTCCGGCCAGGCCACCTCCCCCCGCTTCACCGCGAGCAGCCCCTCCCGGGCCTCGCCGACGTCGATGCGCAGCTCGCCCGTACGCAGCAGGTCCCGGCTGCTCGCCAGCAGCCGCAGCAGATGCATCGCGTGCTTCCAGCGCGGCCGGCCATGGATCCGTACGTCCGCCTCCAGCTTCTTCCGCTGACCCAGCGCGTACCGGACGAACGTGCCGTGCGCGAGCCGGGAGAGGAACGCCCCGCGCAGTGCCAGCAGCTCGCGGCCGGTGCCGTCCACGGACTCCACCAGCGGGGAGTGCAGGCACTCCAGCACGTTCGGGTTGGCCCGCAGCGCCA
Organism: Streptomyces sp. NPDC048142; assembly: GCF_043202835.1. Classification (NCBI taxonomy): domain Bacteria; kingdom Bacillati; phylum Actinomycetota; class Actinomycetes; order Kitasatosporales; family Streptomycetaceae; genus Streptomyces; species Streptomyces sp. NPDC048142. The sequence continues at coordinate 40,084 of NZ_JBIDBC010000036.1, read as the reverse complement.
GCTCGCAGAAGCGTTCCAGCTCCCAGGAGAACTGCTCCGGCGCGGGGCCCTCGACATGCGTCGGCGGCTTCTCGAAGCGCCAGAACAGCGGGGTGGGCGCGAGGAACACCCCGCGCCGGTCCGTATCGCTGTCCTCCGTGGCCAGCCCGAACGCGCGCGAGCCCATCACGCAGGCGTAGACCGTGTGGTCGCGTACGAGTGCCTCGTCGGCGGCGGTGATCATGGCCGCGAGGCTACCGGTCCCGGCTCAGGTCAGCCGGATCGCACCCCCCGAGACGCTGATCTGCTCGGCGGGCAGTGGCCGGGGCGCCGGGCCGGCCACGACCGCCGCGTCCGTGATGCTGTATCTGCTGCCGTGGCAGGGGCAGTTGATGGTGCCGTCGCGCACCGTCGAGACGAGACAGCTCGCATGGGTGCAGACGGCGGAGAACGCCTTGAAGTCGCCCTCCGTCGGCTGGGTCACCACCACCTTCCGTTCCTTGAAGATGGTGCCGCCGCCGACCGGGATGTCCCCGGTCCCGGCCAGCTCGACGCCGCCGGGAGCGTCCGGCGACGCGGTCGGTGTGCCGTCCGCGTCCGCGCCGCCGTCCCCGTCGGAGGATCCGCAGCCGGTGGCCAGGGCCGCGGCGCCCGCGGCGCTCGCGGCCAGCACCGTCCTTCGCCGTGCGTTCATGGGCTCTCCTTCGGTGACAGGCGTTGTGCGGTGGATGCCGGCCATCGTGGCGGCTGCGGGCCCCCGGGCGAAGCAACCGGGCGGACCGTGCGCCCGGTTGGGTGGCGCACAGGGCGGAATCGGCCGACATCGGGCCGGTACGCGCACCGCGTCGCTATCGACGCGGGCGCCCGTTTCACGCCACGGCCCGTCTCACCGGCGGAACACCGGCGACCGGCTCCGCCGCAGCCGATCTAGTCTGAGGTGAGCAGCCGGCCGCGCCGCGGAGCGCCGGACCCGGCGGCGCCGACGAGCAGCGAAGAGCGAGGAGTACGACGTGGCGGTACGAGCGGTCCGGGGCGCGGTCCAGCTGGACCGGGACGAGGCCGGGCACATGGACCAGCGGGTCGGTGAGCTGCTGACGGCCGTCCTGGAACGCAACGAGCTCGTCGCCGACGACCTGATCAGCATCTGGTTCACCGCCACCCCCGACCTGCACAGCGACTTCCCGGCCGCCGCCGCCCGCGGCCTCGGGATCGTCGACGTACCCCTGATCTGTGCCCAGGAGCTGGACATCGACGGGGCCATGCCCCGGGTCGTCCGTATCCTCGTGCACGTCGAGACCTACCTCTCGCGTGCCGAGATCAGCCATGTCTACCTCGGTGCCACCGCCACCCTGCGCAAGGACATCGCCCAGTGAGAACCGCCCTCGTCATCGGAACCGGGCTCGTCGGCACCTCCGCGGCCCTCGCGCTGGCCGGCCGCGGCATCCATGTGCACCTCGTGGACCACGACCCCGACTCCGCCCGTACCGCCGCCGCGCTCGGCGCCGGTACGGAGGAGCCGCCCCGGGACCGTGTCGACCTGGCGATCGTCGCCGTACCGCCCGCGCACACCGCCGCCGTCCTCGCCGGCGCCATGCGTGACGGGGTGGCCCGCGGCTACCTGGACGTCGCCAGCGTCAAGGGCGGCCCGCGCCGCGAGCTGGAGGCGCTCGGCCTCGACCTCACCCCGTACATCGGTACGCACCCGATGGCGGGCAAGGAGCGCTCCGGTCCGCTCGCCGCGACCGCCGACCTCTTCGAGGGCCGCCCCTGGGTCCTCACCCCGACCCGGGACACCGACACCGAGGTGCTCAACCTCGCGCTGGAGCTGGTCGCCCTGTGCCGGGCCGTCCCCGTCGTCATGGACGCCGACGCCCACGACCGGGCCGTGGCCCTCGTCTCGCACACCCCGCAGCTGATCTCCTCGATGGTCGCCGCCCGGCTGGAGGAGGCCGACGAGACCGCCGTACGGCTGTGCGGACAGGGCATCCGCGACGTCACCCGGATCGCCGCCTCCGACCCCCGGATGTGGGTGGAGATCCTCTCCGCCAACCCCGGCCCGGTCGCCGATGTCCTCGCCGGGGTCGCCGCCGACCTGGCGGAGACCGTGACCGCGTTGCGCGGCCTGCACTCCGCCGACGAGGAGAAGCGGCGCGCGGGCACCTCCGCCATCGAGGACGTCCTGCGCCGCGGCAACGCGGGCCGCGTACGCGTTCCCGGCAAGCACGGCACCGCCCCCGCCGCCTACGAGACCGTGGCCGTCCTCATCGGCGACAAGCCGGGCGAGCTGGCCGCGATCTTCGCCGACGCGGGCCGGGCCGGGGTCAACATCGAGGACGTCCGCATCGAGCACGCCACCGGCCAGCAGGCGGGGCTCGTCCAGATCATGGTCGAGCCCAGTGCCGCCCCGGTCCTCGGCGCCGCACTCCAGGAACGCGGCTGGTCGATCCGCGGCTGACCCCGGTCCCGCACGACGGGGCGCCGCCACCCGCCCGGCCGGCGGCCTCCCCCGTACGGGGTACAAGGGCGCGCCCGGCACTCGGTAACCTGGTACGAGGCCGTCCCCAGGCCCGTCCGCCCCGCACCGTGTACCAGGAAGGTGTCCACCACCGTGGAAACCGCACGCCCCTCCGTGATCGTCGCCATCGACGGGCCCTCGGGCACCGGCAAGTCGAGCACCTCCAAGGCCGTCGCCGCCGAGCTCGGCCTGAGCTACCTCGACACGGGCGCGCAGTACCGGGCCATCACCTGGTGGATGCTGAACAACGGCATCGACGTGAGCGACCCGCAGGAGATCGCCACCGCCGCCGCCAAGCCCGTGATCGTCTCCGGCACCGACCCCGCCGCCCCGACGATCACCGTCGACGGCGAGGACGCCTCCGGGCCGATCCGCACCCAGGAGGTCACCTCCAAGGTCAGCGCCGTCAGCGCGGTCCCCGAGGTGCGCACGCTCATCACCGCGCTCCAGCGCTCCATCGCCGCGGCCGCGGCCGGCGGCATCGTCGTCGAGGGCCGGGACATCGGCACCACCGTGCTGCCCGACGCCGACCTCAAGATCTTCCTCACCGCCTCCCCGGAGGCCCGCGCCGCCCGCCGCAGCGGCGAGGTCAAGGGCTCCGACCTGACCGCCACCCGCGAGGCCCTGATCCTGCGGGACGCCGCCGACTCCGGACGCAAGACCTCGCCGCTCGCCAAGGCGGCCGACGCCGTCGAGGTGGACACCACCGAGCTGACCCTCCAGCAGGTCATCGAGTGCGTCGTCACCCTCGTCGAGGGGAAGAGGGTCGCCGCGTGAGCGATGCCACAGGCGCGCCCACGCTGCGCGGAGCGGCCGTCGGGCGGACCATCGGCATCGGCCTGATGTACGGACTGTTCAAGCCCCGGGTCCTCGGCGCGTGGCGCGTGCCCGCCGCCGGACCCGTCATACTCGCGGTGAACCACTCCCACAACATCGACGGACCGATGCTGATGGGCACCGCACCCCGGCCGGTGCACTTCCTGATCAAGAAGGAGGCGTTCGTCGGCCCCCTCGACCCGTTCCTGCACGGGATCGGCCAGATCGAGGTGGACCGTACGACCGTCGACCGCACCGCCATCAGCCACGCGCTCGGCGTACTGGAGAACGGCGGGGCGCTCGGGATCTTCCCGGAGGGCACCCGGGGTGAAGGGGACTTCGCCTCGCTGCGCGCCGGACTCGCGTACTTCGCGGTACGGGGCGGGGCGCCCGTCGTCCCCGTCGCCGTACTGGGAAGCACCGAGCGCCGCGGACGGTTGATACGGGGGCTGCCCCCGCTGCGCAGCCGGGTCGACGTCGTCTTCGGTGACGCGTTCGACGCGAGCGCCGGTGACGGGCGGCGTACGCGCAGGGCGCTGGACGAGGCGACCCTGCGGGTCCAGGCGAAGCTGACCGCCCACCTGGAAAGCGCCAAGCGCCTCACCGGGCGATAGGCGAGACTTGAGTAGTGGACCGCGCTGATCGCGGTCCATCGATGATGATGTAAAGAGGAACGGACTTCATGAACGACCAGATTCACTCCGACGGCTCGGGCCACGAGCACGGAGCACTTGGCGATGCCGAGTTCGCGGAGTTCATGGAGCTCGCCGCGCAGGAAGGCTTCGATCCCGAGGAGGTCGAGGGCGCCCTCGACGAGGCCGGGCACGGCCCGCTTCCCGTCCTCGCGGTCGTCGGCCGCCCCAATGTCGGCAAGTCGACCCTGGTGAACCGGATCATCGGCCGCCGTGAGGCCGTCGTGCAGGACAAGCCCGGCGTCACCCGCGACCGCGTCAGCTACGAGGCCGAATGGGCCGGACGCCGCTTCAAGGTCGTCGACACCGGCGGCTGGGAGCAGGACGTGCTGGGCCTCGACGCCTCCGTCGCCGCCCAGGCCGAGTACGCCATCGAGACGGCCGACGCGGTCGTCTTCGTCGTCGACTCGACCGTCGGCGCCACCGACACCGACGAGGCCGTCGTCAAGCTGCTGCGCCGGGCCGGCAAGCCCGTTGTCCTCTGCGCCAACAAGGTCGACGGCCAGAGCGGCGAGGCCGACGCCAGCGCCCTGTGGTCGCTGGGTCTCGGCGAGCCCTACCCGGTCTCCTCGCTGCACGGCCGCGGCACCGGCGACATGCTGGACGCGGTCCTGGAAGCCCTGCCCGACGCCCCGGCCCAGAAGTTCGGCACCGCCCTCGGCGGCCCCCGCCGCATCGCCCTGATCGGCCGCCCGAACGTCGGCAAGTCCTCCCTGCTGAACAAGGTCGCGGGCGAGGACCGGGTCGTCGTCAACGAGCAGGCCGGCACCACCCGCGACCCGGTCGACGAGCTGATCAAGCTCGGCGGCATCACCTGGAAGTTCATCGACACGGCCGGCATCCGCCGCCGCGTCCACCTCCAGGAGGGCGCGGACTACTACGCCTCGCTGCGTACGGCCGCCGCCGTGGAGAAGGCCGAGGTCGCCGTCGTCCTGATCGACTCCAGCGAGTCCATCAGCGTCCAGGACCAGCGCATCATCACCATGGCCGTGGAGGCCGGTCGCGCCCTCGTCGTCGCGTTCAACAAGTGGGACACCCTCGACGAGGAGCGCCGCTACTACCTGGAGCGCGAGATCGAGACGGAGCTCGCACAGATCGCCTGGGCCCCGCGCGTCAACGTCTCGGCCCTCACCGGCCGGCACATGGAGAAGCTGGTCCCCGCGATCGAGACCGCGATCGAGGGCTGGGAGACCCGGGTCCCCACCGGCCGGCTCAACGCCTTCCTCGGCGAGATCGTCGCCTCCCACCCGCACCCGATCCGCGGCGGCAAGCAGCCGCGCATCCTCTTCGGCACCCAGGCGGGCACCAAGCCACCGCGCTTCGTGCTCTTCGCCTCCGGCTTCCTGGAGCACGGCTACCGCCGCTTCGTCGAGCGCCGGCTGCGCGAGGAGTTCGGCTTCGAGGGCACCCCGATCCACATCTCCGTCCGGGTCCGCGAGAAGCGCGGCCGCAACAAGTAGCACCAGCGCACGACGAAGCCCCGGACGCTCTCGCGAGAACGTCCGGGGCTTCGTCGTGCGGGCCTCGTCATGGGGGCCTCTGTCATGGCCCTCGGGGTGCGGCCCCCGTCGTCGGGACTCAGGAGTCCCGTGACCCCGGAGGCAGCGCCGCGGGCCGGGGCCGCCCCGCATGCCGCCCCACCCGCTGCCAGGAGCCGAGGCCGCTGGTGTGCTGGCTCTGCCCGTTCCCGCCGCTCTGGCCATGGTGCCCGCCGTGGCCGTTGTGGCCGTTGTGCCCGGAGGGAGCGGGGTGAGCGCTCAGGGGCGCCCTGGAGGCGAAGAGACCGGCGCCGAAGGCCGGGAAGCCGAGATTCTCCTCGCCGCTCCGGTCACCCGGCAACGCCCGGAACGAGCGCCGGTACTCGGAGTACAGCGCGTCGTAGATCGGGGTGGGGGACACGCCCCCCGACGGATCCTGCGAAGGACGCATGGCAGGGATCTGACTCTGATGCTGGCGGGGGGAGTCGTATGAGTGCACGTAGGTGCCAACGACCTCACCGCCCGTCGGATGCGGCCCCGCCGGAGAAAACGCTGTTCGGCGGGGGTACCCGAGCTGGGCGGACATGATCAGGTCCCGGCCAGCGGCATCGAGGCGGCGACCAGGAGCCCGTTGACTGCGGCCTTCTCCAGGGCGTCCCGGAGCAGGTCCTCGCGCGGCTGCTGGCCGATGGTGCCGGCCGGGGCGGCGAAGACGAGGACCGTCTGCGACTTGTTGACCGCGGCCCGCCAGCCGTCGGTCACCTGGAGCGGCTGGTGGGCCTGCCACCAGGCGACCGGATTGCCGCCGCCGGCGCTCGGCTGCAGCACGGCGTGCAGCTGGCCCACCGCAAGCAGCACGGACCAGCCGGGAAGGACCTCCGGCAGCTGGTTCATGTCGGGGGTGGGACGGAAGCCCTGCTCCAGCAGCAGCTGGAGGAATTCGTCGCCCCCGCTGCCGTCGGTGCCGGGCCGGGCGACCGGGCCGGTCGGTTCGACGACCAGGGCCGGGCGGAGATCGTCCTCGATGAGGACGAGTCCGCTGGTGATGCCGAGGACGGCCTGTTCGGGCATGAGCCCCTCCGTGTTCTTCTGCTCGCTGCTGGTGATGCTGCGCACCGCGCCCTGGAGCTGGTCCTCCGCGACCTTGACCACCTGCGAGGGGATGCACGTCGCGTGGGCGAACGCGAGGACGGCGGTCTCGTCGCCGATGAACAGCACCGTGCTGGTGCGTTCCTGGTCGGAGTTGCCGGGGGTGCGGCAGGAGGTGCAGTCGTAACTGCCCGGGGCGTTGTCGCCGACGAGCAGCCGTTCGGCTTCGTCGTCGCCGATCTCGGCGCGTACGTCCTGGCTGACGTCGAGCATGCGCGGCACGGGGGCTCCTCGAACTCGGTGCGTGAGCCGGGTGGTTCCCGGCTCATGAAGAGACAACGCGGGATCCGTGGCCGGGGTCACGCACCGGGGCGGACGGAAGTGGGGAACAGGTCGACACATCGGTACGTCGAGCAGTCGACGTACCGCGGGTTCGCGCGGTCGGCGTACCGCTTCCGTGTCCCGCCCCGAAGTTCTGCCCGGACGCGGGCAACCTACCGGTATTGCCCTACGTCCCCCTCGGGGAAAGAATTGGTCAAGGGGTGGCGGGCAGGTGACCGGAATGCCGCACCGGTGACCCGCGGATGCGGCCCGTCACTTTTGGCCCCGCGGTCATCCGGATCCACAGCTTCCGGAACGCACAGGTCAGCGGTGGTACAGCAGCGGAACGGGGATCCCGCGCACGCTTTTCGGGTGCTCCGGGATTCCTGGTGCGTTCCGGGCGAAAATCTGCCCGGAAACGCAGTCTTGACATGCCGGGTCGACAGGGGGAACAGCGACACCATGCATATTTCCTTTCTTCTGCACAATGCCTATGGAATCGGAGGAACCATCCGGACGACGTTCACGCTCGCGCGGACGCTCGCCGAGCAGCACGACGTCGAGATCGTGTCCGTCTTCCGGCACCGTGACGCCCCCGTCCTCGGCGCGCCCGACGGAGTGACGCTGCGCCACCTCGTCGACCTGCGGAAGAAGAGCGCGACGTACGACGGCGGCGACGCCGAATACGCCCGGCCCGCCGTGGTGTTCCCGCGCGGGGACAGCAGGCACAAGCAGTACAGCAGGCTCACCGACGCCCGTATCGCCGCCCATCTCCGGACCGTCGAGGCGGACGTCGTCGTCGGCACCCGCCCCGGTCTCAACGTGCACCTCAGCCGGCAGACCCGCCGCGGGCCGGTGCGTGTCGGGCAGGAGCACCTGACGCTCGACAGCCACAGCTACCGGCTGCGCCGCGAGATCACCTACCGGTACACGCTGCTCGACGCGCTGACCACCGTCACCCGTGCCGACGCGGACGGCTACCGCAGCCGGCTGAAGCTGCCGGGTTTACGGATCGAGACCATCCCCAACGCCGTGCCCGAGCCCGCCTGTCCGCCCGCGGGCGGCGACCTGAAGTGGGTCGTCGCGGCGGGCCGGCTGCACCGGGTCAAGCGTTACGACCTCTTGGTCCGGGCCTTCGCCCAGGTCTCCGCGGCCCGCCCGGACTGGCGGCTGCGCATCTACGGCGGCGGGGACGCGAGCGGCGACGAACAGGCGGCGCTGCGCACCCTTGTCGACGAGCTCGGCCTGGGCGACCACGTGTTTCTGATGGGCCCGGCCAGTCCGATGGAGGCCGAGTGGCCCAAGGGGTCGATCGCCGCCGTCACCTCGGACCGCGAGTCCTTCGGGATGACCGTCGTCGAGGCGATGCGCGGCGGTCTGCCGGTCGTCGCCACCGACTGCCCGCACGGGCCGGCCGAGATCATCGAGGACGGTGTCGACGGGCTTCTGGTGCCGGTCGGCGACCCGGACCCGATCGCCGCCGCGCTGCTCCGGCTGATGGAGGACGACGTACTGCGCCACCGGATGGGCGGGGCCGCGCTGAGCGCCTCGGCCCGGTTCGACCCGGCACGGATCGCCGAGCGCCACGAGAGCCTGTTCGCCGAACTTCTCGCCCGCAGCGCCCGGGGGCGTGCCCACAGCACCCTGCGGACCGCGCTGCACCGCACCCGGGGCAGCGCCCTCGACGGGGCCTACGCCCTGCGCCACAAGGCCGCCGACGCGCTCCGCAAGGGGAAGTCCGCATGAGCTCACCGCCGTACGGGCCGACTGCGCCGCCGGTCCGGCCGGGCGGGAGGACGGCGTAGCGGCGGGGACAGCGGACGGGGGCTGTCCGCGCTCCCCGGCAGGCTCGCCAGCAGGTTGGAGATCTCGGCCACGACTGCCGCGCCTGCTCCGGCGGGGTGGGGGAAACGCGCGAATAAGGAAAGGCCGGTTCGAGGAGGCGGGCCATTTCGGTGCCCCAGGCCATTCGGGTGACACTCCCCGGCGATGATAAAAGAGGCAGGTCACCTCCATGATTCCGGAAGGCTCCCGATGCCCCCGTCAGGCCCGTGAACGGGGGCGCCCGCTATTGCGCACAGCTGCTTCCGGCCGGTCCGTTCGAATGAGGAGAACCGCGTATGGAGGTGTGGTGATCCTGTGACACAAGCGTGACCGCCACGGCATGTGGAGCTGCAGGGGAACGCCCTTTCGGCCCGGCCTTCCGTCACGGTCCGGGGCCGCCTACGGTGAAGGCATGGCATCTCTACCGACCCCTCCAGCCCAGCCGGACGACGCCGCCGAGTCGTACGTCGGCCTCGCCGTCGACGCCGCCGAGCGGCAGGCCAGGAGCCGCGGCTGGGACACGGTCCGAGCTGTGCCCCCGGGCACGTTCCTCACCATGGAGTTCCGCCACGGCCGTATCAACTTCCAGGTCGAGGACGACACCGTGACGCGCTGCTGGGTGGGCTGACCGGCCGGCCGCACCGGGTCCACGACGGACGAAGGCCCCGACCTCGGTCGGGGCCTTCGTCCGTCGTGGAGAGGCTGTGCGCACCCGTCCCCCGCTGGTCCGGGGGAGCGGCGGGTCAGCCGCCGGACCTCGGGCGGGCCGGGCTGCCGGCGCCGCGCGGTGCGCGCTCCGTGTGCGGCGGCGGACGGCGGACGCCCGCCGGGGCGACCGGCATCCCGCCCGGACGTGCGGGGTGCCCGCCATGGGCCCGCGCCCTGGTGCCCGCCGCCGGATATCCGGAGGGGAGCCCCGGCTCGGCCGGGACGGTCACGGCCTCGGCGGTGAGGCCGTCGGTGGCCATCGACTGCGGCAGCAGCACCGGCTGCGGCCCGGCCTCGGCCGGCGGCGCCGGACGGGCGCCGCGGCGATACTCCCGCCACCGCTCGCGCATCGCGAAGACCCAGGCCTCGGTCCGGGCGATCAGCGGCTCGAACCAGGGCAGCGCCAGCAGGATGAGCAGCCCGGCCGCCCAGCCCAGCACGACATCGCTGAGCCAGTGCGTACCGATGTACACCGTGGTGAGGCCGACGCCCAGCGAGACCGTCGCGGACACCGCCGACAGATAGCGCCTGGCGCGTGGCGTGGTGGCCAGATAGGCGAGGATTCCCCAGGTCACGACGGCGTTCGCGGTGTGCCCGGAGGGAAATATATCGCCGCCGGCGAACATCTCGGCCGAGCCGACCTGGGTCGCGTAGTGCGGTCCGAGCCGCCCGAGCCCCAGCTTGACCGCACCCACCGTCACATTGAGCAGCAGCAGGGACGTGCCGAGGACCAGCAGCGGCCGGAGCGTGTGCTGACGCCAGGAGCGCCAGCCCAGCCAGCAGGCGACCATCACCGCCGTGGGGCCGCGCTGGCCGAGCACGACGTAGTAGTCCAGGAAGGCGTGGATCTCGGGCCACTGCTGGTAGGGCCGGAACAGCATGACCTTCCAGTCCAGGGCCACCAGCCAGGACGTGATCAGCACCGCCCAGACGATGGCGAGATAGAACGCCAGCGTCCCGCCGAAGAGGGCGATGCGGTGACGGCTCATCCGCGGTGCCTCTATCTTCGGCGGTTCCGGCTCCCGGTCCAGCCGGGCAAAGATGTCGGTACGCACCCAATCGACGTTACAGCGAGTGAGCGTGTGAGCAGGCCAATCCGGGCTCTTCGTGATGACGATGTGATGTGGATTCTGTCTCGGAACGGCGTCTTTTCCGGGCGCCGGGAAGAATCTCCGTGACCTTGCACCCAATAGCCCGCCGGTTCCGTTCGTAAGCGTGTTTGATCTCTCGGATAAAGGGCCGCACCGGAATCCGTGGCAATTGATCCCGCCATTCGGGGGAGGCGCACGCCGTCGCGCCATGTCCCGCCCCGACCGCCCGGACCCCCGCCGGGCGGGGCGCCCGGCGCCTCGGACGGGGAGCCCCCCGGCCGGGCCCGAAATGGCGTACGCCACACTGTGCGGCGGACCGGGGTATGACGTGCACCACGTGTGACCACACCGAACTCGCGTACGCTGACGGCTCACTCGCCCGTCGATGCCGGGCCCCAGGGCCTGTCGTCGGACTGCCGTCTGCCGGGCGGCGTCTGGCACGCTCGCGGTGTTGCCGAAATGCCCTAGTAGCTCCGCTACGAGACCATTCCGGCGCCTTGCGATCGCACGCACCAGACGCCGCCCGGCCGCCCTTGGGGCGACGACGGCAGTCCGACGACAGGCCCTGGGGACGCGCACCCCACGTCACCGTCGGTCCGCCGAGCGCGAGGGACTCATCGGGAGGTACGTAGATGTCCGGGACGACCACGGCCGGGGTCCGGCTGCGCAAAGCCGCCGACGACGCCAACCGCTGGGTCGTCCTCGTGGTCCTCTGCCTCAGTCTCCTGGTCGTCGCACTGGACGCGACCGTGCTCCATGTCGCCGTTCCGGCCGTCACCGAGGACCTGCGCCCGAGCGGCACGGCCCTCCTCTGGATCGTCGACGCCTACCCCCTCGTCTGCGCCTCGCTGCTCATCCTCTTCGGCACGCTGGGTGACCGGATCGGCAGACGGCGCGTGCTGCTCTTCGGCTACGCGCTGTTCGGCGTCGCCTCCGGGCTCGCCGCCATGGCCGACACCCCCGCCGTCCTGATAGCGGCCCGCGCCCTCCTCGGCGTCGGCGGCGCGATGATCATGCCCGCCACGCTGTCGATCCTGCGCCAGGTCTTCCCCGACCGCCGGGAGCGGGCGCTCGCCATCGGCGTGTGGACCGCGGTCGCCGCGGTCGGCGCCGCCACCGGGCCCGTGGTCGGCGGCTTCCTCGTCGAGCACTTCTGGTGGGGTTCGGTCTTCCTGATCAACATCCCGCTGATGGTCGTGATCCTGCCGCTGGGCCGCTGGCTGCTGCCCGAGTCGCGCGGCGGCGACGACGGCCCGTGGGACGTGCTGGGCGCGCTGACCGCCGCGGCGGGCGTGCTCGGTGTCGTCCTCGGCGTCAAGCGCCTGGGCGGCGGCGCCGGGTTCCTGGACCCGGCCTCGCTGGGCCCGCTGGCCCTCGGACTCGCGCTCCTGATCCTCTTCGTACGCCGTCAGAAGCGCCGCAGGCATCCCCTGGTCGACGTCTCGATGTTCGCCCGCCCGGCCTTCTCCACCGCCGTCGGCTGCATCGTGCTCGCCATGCTGGCGCTGGTCGGCCTCCAGCTGATCGCCGTCCAGTACCTCCAGCTGGTGCTGGGACTCAGCCCGCTGGAGACCGGGCTGCGGCTGCTTCCGCTGACCTTCGCGGCGATGGCCGCGGGCGCCACCGGCTCGTACACTCTGCGCCGCGTCGGCCCGCGCCGGATGGTCGGCGGGGGCTTCGTCCTCACCGCGTCCTCGGTACTGCTGCTCACCTCGATGGGCCAGCACGACCGGCCCGCGCTGCTGACCTGCGCGTTCGTGCTGCTCGGCTTCGGACTGCAGACCACGCTCTTCGGGGCGTACGAGTCGATGCTCAGCGATGCCCCGCCGGAGCGCGCGGGCGGCGCGGCGGCGATCGGCGAGACCTCCTACCAGCTGGGCGCGGGCCTCGGCATCGCCCTGCTCGGCAGTGTCATGAACGCCGCCTACGCCCCCGGCCTCGCCTCCCTGCACGAGAAGGGCGTGCCCGCCCGCGCCGGGGTGGAGGCCTCCCACTCGCTGGGCGAGGCCTACCAGGTGGCCGCGCAGCTCGGCGGCCCGATGGGCGACCTGCTGCGCTCCACGGCCCGGGACGCCTTCATCGGCGGACTCCACATCACGCTCCTCGTCAGCGCGGGGCTGCTGCTGCTCGGGGCGCTGGCCGCGCTGCGGCTGCCGAAGGTCATGGACTGTCCGCCGAAGGAGCTCTGCCTCCGGAGCGAGCCCGGTGCCGCCGAGCGCGGTGCCGCCGAGCCGGGTGCCGCTGAGCCCGGTGCCACCGATTCCCGGGCCTCGAAGGCCGCGGCCCCCGGCTACCGGGCCGCCGAAGCGGTCCGTCCGGCCGGCCGGGACCGCCCCGCCCCGCGCCCGTTGCTGCCCGCGCGGCGCGAGCCGGCCGAGGTGACCGGCTCTGGACGAGCGGCAACCTGAGCCGTAACGTCAGCACGACGCCCTGACTACCACTGCTAGTTTTCGGAGGGCGGGCGTCTCCCGGTCCCTCCGAGCACCGTGCGAGCCGCCGGAGGCACCCTCATGTCCAGCACCGAGTCCGCGAAGCCGTCGAAGCTCCCGCCGTTCGACGCGTCGGATCCCCTCGGCATCGACGACCTGCTCGGCCCCGACGACCTCGCGATCCGCGACACCGTCCGCACCTGGGCCACCGACCGCGTCCTGCCGCACATCGCCGAGTGGTACGAGAAGGGCGAGCTGCCCGCAATCCGTGAGCTGGCCCGGGAGCTCGGCGCGCTGGGCGCGCTCGGCATGTCGCTGGACGGCTACGGCTGTGCCGGGGCGAGCGCCGTCCAGTACGGGCTCGCCTGCCTGGAGCTGGAGGCCGCCGACTCCGGGATCCGCTCGCTCGTCTCCGTACAGGGGTCGCTGGCGATGTACGCGATCCACCGCTTCGGCTCCGAGGAGCAGAAGCAGCGGTGGCTGCCGGGCATGGCGTCCGGCGAGATCATCGGCTGCTTCGGCCTGACCGAGCCCGACCACGGCTCCGACCCGGCCGGGATGCGGACGTACGCCAAGCGCGACGGCGAGGACTGGATCCTCACCGGCCGCAAGATGTGGATCACCAACGGCTCGGTCGCCGGGGTCGCGATCGTCTGGGCCCAGACCGACGAGGGCGAGGACGGGCGGGGCATCCGCGGCTTCGTCGTCCCGGCCGACGCCCCCGGCTTCTCCGCCCCGGAGATCCGGCACAAGTGGTCGCTGCGCGCCTCGGTCACCAGCGAGCTGGTCATGGACGAGGTGCGGCTGCCGGCCGACGCGGTGCTTCCGGACGCGAGGGGGCTGCGCGGCCCGCTCAGCTGTCTGAGCCACGCGCGCTACGGCATCGTCTGGGGCGCCATGGGTGCGGCGCGGGCCAGCTTCGAGTCGGCCCTCGACTACGCGAGGAGCCGGGAACAGTTCGGCCGGCCGATCGGCGGCTTCCAGCTCACCCAGGCCAAGCTGGCGGACATGGCCCTGGAGCTGCACAAGGGCATCCTGCTCGCCCACCACCTGGGCCGTCGGATGGACGCGGGCAGGCTCCGGCCGGAGCAGGTCAGTTTCGGCAAGCTGAACAACGTACGGGAGGCGATCGAGATCTGCCGCACCTCGCGCACGATCCTCGGGGCCAACGGGATCTCGCTGGAGTACCCGGTGATGCGGCATGCGACGAATCTGGAGTCGGTGCTCACCTACGAGGGGACGGTGGAGATGCACCAGCTGGTACTGGGCAAGGCGCTCACCGGTCTCGACGCCTTCCGGTGAACGCGACCCGCCGGTACGCGCGTGCCCGGATGCGTTGACCGCGCGCGTTGACGGGATGCGTCGACCGGATCTTTCCGGCGAGCGCCCTGCTCAGCTCTGGTTGAAGAAGCCGTCGGCCTTGCGGCCGGCGGCTTCGCCCGCCACCACCTGGGTGTCGGCGGGGGACAGCAGGAAGACCCGGGTGGCCACCCGGTCGATCGAGCCGCGCAGACCGAAGATCAGCCCGGCGGCGAAGTCCACCACGCGCTTGGCGTCGGCGGGGTCCATGGCGGTCAGGTTGACGATCACCGGGACGCCGTCCCGGAAGAGCTCGCCGATGGCCCGTGCGTCCCGGAAGCTGTCCGGGGTCACCGTCGCGATCCGGCGGTCCCGCTCCTCGGCCGCCTCCGTGGCCACCTGTACCCGCGGGTCGGTGACCCAGGCCTGGTTGCCCGTACCGGTCTCCGCACCCTCGGCGTACTCGTCGTCGTAGTACCGCTCGTCGTTGTCCTCTACGAGGCCCAGCCAGGCACTCGCCTTGCGCACCGATCCCATGGACGCCTCCTCTCACCGCGGTTCCCTGGTGTTCCGCATCTCTTTCGTATCCCTATGGTCGTCCATGATGCGGATACCGCGCCAAGTGGATAGTCGGCTCGCAGGCGATTCGTGACGCTACTGGTGCAGAAGATGTGGCGATTCGTCAGGGTTCCTCCTGCGTAAGGGGGCTTGCGGAAGGAAAATATGATGCTCCCGGCCGTACGGGTGATCCGGGGGACGTACGGGTGAACGGGTCGCTCGGTACGATGCACGACGCTCCGGTGCAGCGAGCGTCGCGCACCGGCTGAACGGCTCCCGGGGGATCGTCGTGTTCGGAATGGTCAGGCCCTGTGTCCATCGGCTCTCCGAAGGGCTCAGGACCGAGTGGATGGCCCATCTCTGCGGCCTCTGCCTGGCCCTGAGGGCGGATCGCGGACAGTTCGCCCGTATCGTCACGAACTATGACGGTCTGATCGTGTCGGTTCTGACGGAGGCTCAGGCGGGCCGTTCGCCCGAGGGGCGCCGCACCGCCGGCCCCTGTCCACTGCGCGCCATGCGCACCGCGCCGGTCGCCAAGGGGGAGGGGGCGCGGCTCGCCGCAGCCGTCTCGCTCGTCCTGGCCTCGGCCAAGGTCCGTGACCACGTCGCCGACCGGGACGGGCTGTTGGCCCGCCGCCCGGTCGCCGCCGCCGCGCGCCGGGTGGCCGCCGGATGGGACCGGGCGGGCGCGCGGACCGGGGCGGCCCTCGGCTTCGACACCGCGCTCCTGGTCGACGCGGTCGACCGGCAGACCGGGATCGAGACGCTCGCCGGGCCCGGTACCCCGCTGCTGACGGTCACCGAACCGACCGAGACCGCCACCGCGGCCGCATTCGCGCACACCGCGGTTCTCGCCGGAAAGCCGCAGAACGCCGCGTCGCTCGCGGAGGCCGGCCGGCTCTTCGGGCGGCTCGCCCATCTGCTGGATGCCGTCGAGGACCGGGAGGCTGACGCCGCGTCGGGCGCCTGGAACCCGCTCACCGCCACCGGCACCCCGCTGTCCGAGGCGCGCCGCCTCTGCGACGACGCGCTGCACGGCGTACGGCTCGCGCTGCGCGAGGTGGAGTTCACCGACGGCAAGCTCGTCCACGTCCTGCTCGCCCATGAGCTGCGGCGCTCGGTCGACCGGGCGTTCGGCACCTCCTCCTGCTCGCACCGGGAGGGCCAGGGGCTGCTGGTGCCCGACGGCTCCTTCGGGCCGCCGCCGGGGAACCCGTACGGCCCGACCCCCGGCCACCCGTACGGTCCGCCTCCCGGCGGCCCGGCCGCCCCGCCTCCGCCGCCCCGCGACCGGCGCGGTCTGATCGCCGGATGCCTGGTGTGGGTCGGACTCGCCTGCACCTGTCAGATGTGCTGCGGGACCTTCGAGGATCCCTGGAGCAGGGAGCGGCGGCAGGCGCCGTGCGAGAACTGCGGCGACTGCTGCGAGGCGTGCGACTGCTGCGGCCAGTGCGGCGAGGGCTGCTGCTGTTGCGGGGACGCCTGCGGCTGCGACTGCTGAGTCGGCTTGCGTCGGTGGGGTTGCCTGCGCTGGTGGGCCGGCTCGCGCCACGCCCGTACACGCCGCCGGGCTCTGGCTCACCGCGGTGTTCGTGGTGCTCGGCTTCGTACCGGGAGCCCTTCTGGAGCCCTGCTCGCGGTCCTGGGCCTCTCTGCGGCAACCCCGTCCTCCAGGCCGTCGGCCGGGGGTACGGCGGCGGCCCTGCGGCACCAGCGCGCACCACCCAGCCGATCAGTCACATTTCAAGCCCCCGTGCCGCATTCAAACCCGCTGGCCCGCAGCCCAATGTGGGTTCGGCATGCCGTCATCGCTCATGTGCGCCCGCTGCCAGATTCCTTCCCGGTTGAACGGGGTCTCCGGGACGAACCGGTGCCGCTGCCCGCACGGGCATGGCGCCGGCGTGCGGTGCGGCGGCCGGGTAGACGGCGGCGGCCTCGGTGATGGAGATGTGGGAGATGCGGCGCATGTGGCGTTCGACGTCGCCGACGGTGCTCGATGGCATGGACTCCAGGTGGGCGGCGCCGGAGATCGCTGCTCCGCCCATGGTCCCGCTGACCGTGGCCGGGCACTCGCACAGGGACCCGTTCTTCAGGATGGTGCGGATCTCGTGGCCGTCGGTGCCGGCGATCTCGGCTTCCAGGGCGAGACTGGGGACGCTGACCCGCAGGGCGGTCGGGTAGGTCTCCAGGGTGGCCAGGGACGTCCAGTGGCTGACGGTTTCCCAGGTGATGTCGGTGTGGTAGCTGACGGTGCCGTCCGGGGCGACGGCCGTGGCCCCGGCGAAGGCGGAGACGGCGTTCTCGGTGGCAGGATCGGTGTGCTCTGCGCGGATGCTGGAGATGTCCCACCCGTTGTCGAGCTGCACGCAGCCCCACGACCAGCTGTGGTCACGGATCCCCCGCTCGCGGCGGGCGAGGTAGGGGCTGCCGCCCCAGTCCTGCTCGAACCAGGTCATGCCGTGCGCCGGCTGCCAGGTCCCGTCAGGAAGACGCAGCCGGCCCCGGGTGGCGAGGCGGGGGACGAAGTGGGACGTGACCGCGTCGGTGCCGTCGGGCAGGCGCCCCGGGGGGTGGCCGTCGGCGTCGAACTGCGGGACGACCTCCTTCTGCGGGAGCAGGTTCACCTCGAGCGTCACCTCACCGCGCAAGCCGAGTGTGTAGCTTCCGTCGTCTTCTTCGCGCAAGGCGGCATGGTCGCCCAGGACGAGGTCGAGCTTTTCGGGCAGGTCGCGCACCTGCCCCCTCAGAAGTTCGTCGGGCAGCGGGGGGCCCTCTGCCAGGACATCGGCCGGGGCGGTACGCACCCGGGCATCCATCGCTTCGTCCCCCGAGACGGTGGCACGGATCGACGCGAGCAGGCTCGGTGTGAGGCAGGAACGCTGCGTATGGCCGGCCATCTTCGACGCGCTCCCGGAGGGCGCAACGCTTCAGGCGGCTCGGCGTCCTGCTGATCCACTCGCGGCGATGAACCGCGAAACAAGGAGTTGGGCGCCGGTTCCACTTCGTTCCGCCGATCCGCTGCGGATTCAACGGTGAGTCGACGCGCCCCTGCTTGTACGCCCGCAAGTCCGCAACTGTCGCAGCCCTCCGGGGGACACCCCGCTGCCAACGCCACGACAGCAGCCAACGGATGTCTACAGAGCCGCGGTCGTGCCTCGGTCTCCGGGAGCCGGTATGGAAGGGTTGACCGCATGAGCACGGAAGCGCAGCAGCAGGAGCAGGGCGGCGGACCGGACGCCGCGCGGGAATGGCAGCGGTGGCACGAGGGGCGCGTCGTCGCCGTCGCCGCTCCGTACGGACCGCTCTCCCTGACCGGAACCCACTGGCTCTCCGACTACCCGGAAGGGCGAATTCCGGCCGTCCCGGGTCAGTGGCGCGAGGACGGCGACGAGGTGGTCCTCACAGCCGCCGCCGAGGACGGCATCGTTGTCGACGGCAAGCCGCTGACCGGCGGGATCCGGCTCGGCGCGGACCGCGGGCCCGTCGGTGACTCCCGAGTGGCGCAGGGGGAGCGGCGGCTGATGGTGCTCCGCCGCGAAGGGCTCTGGGCGGTACGGGATTTCGACCCCGGATCGGCGGCCCGGCGTGCCTTCTCGACCATCGAGGCCACCCCGTACGACCCCCGGTGGGCGCTGTCGGGGACCTTCCGTCGCCACGGTGGCGACCGGACCGTGCGGGTGGCCAACGCGGACGGGGTCGAGCGCGGTCTCGGGCTCGGCGGCGAGATCGCTTTCACGGTGGACGGTGACGAGCACACGCTTCAGGTCGCGGTCGAACCCGACGGGTCGCTGTGGGCCGTCTTCGCCGACGCGACCAGCGGGAACAGCAGCTACCGCTTCCGTTTCCTGCGGCCTGGCGCGCCCGCCGCCGACGGCCGTGTGAACGTCGACTTCAACCGTGCGCTGCTGCCGCCGTGCGCCTTCGCCGATCACTTCATCTGTCCCTTCCCGCCCCCGGGCAACACGCTCACCGCGGCGATCCCGGCGGGGGAGCGGAACCGGATCGAAGCCTGACCCGCGAAAGGCTTTTCCGGCCCCGGGCCGCACGGCTCCCGGGGCCGGGTACGTAAGTGATCCGCGTGGCTGAAAGGCATTCTTGCGCGTTCCCTCCGGCCCCCTCGATACTCCGGTCAGCGATTGTCAGGGGCACGGCAACTCCGGAATCCGGACAAGCCCCCGACTGCGCCTCACGGGCCCGCCACCCCACAGGAGGGCCCCCGATTCCCCTCGGAGGAACCCGAAGTGAGGATCAAGCGCACCAACAGCCGCTCCGCCACGGCGACACGCGTCCGTACCACGGCCGTACTCGCGGGGCTCGCCGCCGTCGCGGCGATGGCCATCCCCACCGCGAACGCCGAAACCCCCCGTACCTTCGGCGTCAACCAGCTGACCGCGGCGAGCGACGCCGTGCTCGGCGCCGACATCGCGGGCACCGCCTGGAACATCGACCCGCAGTCCAAGCGCCTCGTCGTCACCGTGGACAGCAGGGTCTCGCAGGCGGAGATCAAGCGGCTCAAGAAGTCGGCGGGCGCCAACGCCGACGCCCTGCGCATCGAGCGCACCCCCGGCAAGTTCACCAAGCTGATCTCCGGCGGCGACGCGATCTACTCCAACACCGGACGCTGCTCCCTCGGCTTCAACGTCCGCAGTGGCAGCACGTACTACTTCCTGACCGCCGGTCACTGCACCGACGGCGCGGGTACCTGGTGGGCGAACTCGGCCCGCACCACCGTGCTCGGGACGACCGCCGGATCGAGCTTCCCGAACAACGACTACGGCATCGTGCGCTACACCAACACCAGCATTCCCAAGAGCGGCACGGTCGGCGGCCAGGACATCACCAGCGCCGCCAACGCCGGCGTCGGCATGTCCGTCACCCGCCGCGGCTCCACCACCGGCACCCACAGCGGTTCGGTCACCGGACTCAACGCCACCGTCAACTACGGGGGCGGCGACATCGTCCGCGGCATGATCCGCACCAACGTGTGCGCCGAGCCCGGCGACTCCGGCGGCCCGCTCTACTCCGGCACCCGGGCGATCGGTCTCACCTCCGGCGGCAGCGGCAACTGCACCTTCGGCGGAACGACCTTCTACCAGCCGGTCACCGAGGCGCTGAGCGCCTACGGCGTCAGCGTGTACTGACCGGCCCCACCCCGGCCGGGTACGGAGCTGTCCGTACATACGTGCCCCCGTCCGGAATTCCGGACGGGGGCTCCCGCTCGCCGGGGGGCTCTTGAGAGGATGTCGCCACGACGGATCGTCGTGACGGGGCGACGGGGGCGGGCCCGCCCCCGGGGTGCGCTCCGCTGGCATCAGGGGGTAGCAGGTCCGTGAATCGCATCGGAGTGACCGGTCACCGCTCCATCCCCGCCGAGGCCGAGGCCCACGTACTCGCGGGCCTGCGGGCCGCGCTGTGCGGCCTCGACGGCGCGACGCAGGCGCTCTCCAGCCTGGCGGTCGGCGCCGACCAGCTCTTCGCCGACCTGGCCCTCACCTGCGGCGCCGAACTGACCGCCGTGATCCCCAGCGGCGACTACGAGGCCTGTTTCGAGAACGCCGTCGACCTCGCCCGCTACCGGATGCTCAAGGCCCGCGCGGCGCAGGAGGTCCGGCTCGACTTCCCGCACTCCACCGACGAGGCGTACTACGCGGCGGGCGCCTACATCGCCGACCACTGCGACCGGCTGCTCGCGGTCTGGGACGGCCTCCCGGCCCGGGGCCTCGGCGGCACGGGCGACATCGTGACGTACGCCCGCACCCTGGGCCGCCCGGTCACCGTGATCTGGCGCGACGGGGTCCTGCGCGGCTGACCGGAGGCCGCCCGCCGGTGCGGCCCGTACGGGAGCGGGACTTCCGGCACCCGCCTCACACGCGGTGTCTGACCAGCCAGTCGGTGTGCTCGGGCGACACGATCCGCTCGGTCTCGAACACCGCCGCCGGCCAGTGCCGCTCGGTGAGGGCGGTCTCCATGGCGGCCTGCATCGACTCCAGGTCCTTCTCCACCAGCGAGTGCGCCGATATCAGCGGATGGTGCCGGCGCATCTCGTTCCAGGCGAGACAGGCCGCCGCCGCCGCGGACAGCGCCCCCGTCAGGCCGAACGACCGGCCCACCCCGAAGGTCTGGAACACGCTCAGCGCCAGCGCCGGGAGCGTCAGTGCGACAATGGCGCCCGACCACAGGAGCGCCCCACGCCGGGAGGCGTGCTGACGTCTGCGGTACCAGCGCCGCTGTTCGATGAGCCGGTCCCGTACGTACGTTTCCTTGCGAACCGTGTAGGCCTTGTTCCGTAACGCGCGCATGGACTCCGTGATGAGGCCGCCGGAATCGGCGAGTTCCTCGCGCGGATCGGTCCAGCCCACTTTCCGCAGTTCCTGGAGTCCGTCCTCCAGGCGATTGGCGAACAGCGCCTCCGGATGCCCGGAGGCGCTGTCGAACGGCGCGCCGTGGACCGCGTAACGCCAGCAGTTGGACTTGATGAACTCGGCGGCCGAGCGGTTCAGTTGCCAGTGCGACTTCGCCTTGCGGTGGGAGGCGAGGAAGGTCGCGAAGAGCGCACCCAGGTAGGCCAGCACCGCGGCGCCGTACAGGGCACGGGCCGCCGGACCGTCGTCGGCGCCCCAGGGCAGCGCCGCGGGCACCGTGCCGGCCACGAGCAGCGCCAGCTGTATCCGGGTGGTGTTCACGGCCTCGCGCTGGCGGGACACGGCGACCGCGTCCGTGTGATGGAACAGGGCCGGCAGGTCGTCGTTCCTGAAGACCATGGATTTCAGCGGCTCGGGCAACGCCGTCATGGTCGCCTCCGTCTGCAGTTGTCGTATGACCCGGCCGGCCGTTGCGCCTGCCCCGCCCGGGGCCACGAGAGTAGGGGGGAGGGCCGGGCGCGGCAAGAGCCTCCCGGCTTCCCGGGCGGCCGTTACGGCGGGGTTCGGCCACTTCCGCGCAGGCGCCCTTCCTCGCGCGGCGGCACTGTGGCAGTCTTTCCCAACTAAGCTATTCAGCTGGTGAGTTGCTGCCACTCCTCCGGTGGGTGCGATCACCTCCGGGCGGGGGAGGGGCCATCGAGGGGGACGGGGACAGGAGTGCCGGTGTGGACGACGACATGCCGCTCCGGGACAGCCGGCGCAGGGTGCGCCGCAGCCCGCTGCTCTTCACCGCTCCACTGGCGCTGCTCGCGGTCCTGATCCTGATCCTGTTGTGGGAGGCCGTCCGGGCCAACGTCTCGCCCGGCGCCCGGGACGACTGGCCCTGGCGCCTGCGACTGCTGGACATGGAGGCGCTCGGCAGGCCTGCTGGCCGTGGCGGCCGGCGCCGTGCTGGCGCGGGCGCAGTACGCCCGTACGGTCCGTCCCTACCTCGGCTGGCGCGGCTCCTGGCGCAAGGGGCTGCTCGCCGAGGGCGAACCCGCCTGGCGCGTGGGGATACTGAACGGCGGTCAGCACATCGCCGTGATCGAGAGCTGGGAGTGCCGCGTGGTGCTGCGCGGCGGGTCCGACGCGGCGACGGCGCCTTGGTCCGCCGCATCGGACGTCGTGGCCACCCTGACGGCGGCCGGTCTCTCGGTGGGGCGGGACTACCGGCTCATCGCCTTCGGGACGGGCTTTCCGCTGGTCGGCACCGGGAACTACGACACCGTGCCGGTGGGGGTGTTCTCGCAGCGATGCGTCGAGCGGGTCGAGGCGCTGCACATCCGGGTACGGGTCACGGACGTCGTGGGCGACAGCCACGAACGCGTCCTGGACTGCATGCGCGGCTCCCGGGCGGAACACAACGCCCCCGGCGGAGAACCGGTGAACGAGTGAACCGCCGTCCCCGCCGGGACGCCCCGGAAAGCGGCGGCCGGGACCCTGCCGGGCGCATCGCGGCGGCCGTGCCCGGCATCTGCGCGGGCGGTTTCGCCGACGCCGGAAAGGCCCCCACCTGCAAGGGCCGGCGGCGGCGGAGCCGGCTCCCGGACCCGCGGGCCGCACCGCTCATTCCCCGCCCACCCGAGCGGTTGAACGGGCGCTCACCCGAGCGGTCGAACGGAAGGCGTGTTTCGACTCTCGAAACCCGGCGTGAAGGCTGGTCCGCCGGCATGTGGAAGGGCCTCAGCGGTAGTAAAGTGCGCGTGCCGGGCCGTGTGATGACGCGGAATCCGGCAGCGTTCCAATGTCCGGAAACAGACCCCTTCAGGATCACCCTAGGACGGCCGTGAAGACCTACGGAACCACTCCCGCCTTCGCCCCTGCGAAGACCCGCGCAACCCTCGCGGCGACCGACGTCCACAGCGCCGAGGCCGTCAGGAAGCTCAGCCGTGCAATCGGTGCGACAACGGCCCGTTCCACCCGGATCTCCACTTTCAGTTCGGCTCTCTGAGCCGGCGTCAGGAGTGGCTAGAATGGCGGAATGACAGGACCCCTGGTCCCCTTCCGTGAATTCGTTCTCAAGGTGCACAGCAGGTGCGATCTCGCCTGCGACCATTGTTACGTCTACGAACATGCAGATCAGAGCTGGCTGACCCGCCCCAAGACCATCTCTGACGAAGCAATTTCCTGGACTGCCCGGCGCCTGGCCGAGCATGCGACGACTCATGCGCTTCCCTCCGTCACAGTGATCCTGCACGGCGGGGAACCGCTCCTGGCAGGGCCCGCGCGATTGCGACGGGTCTGCGAGGAGCTCGGATCGGCTCTGAACGGCATCGCTGAGCTGGACCTCAGGATCCACACCAACGGCGTCCAGCTCAGCCCCCGTTACCTCGACCTCTTCGACGAGTTCCACGTCCGGGTCGGGATCTCGCTCGACGGCGACCGCGCGGCCAACGACCGCCACCGCCGGTTCGCCAACGGGCGCAGCAGCCACCCGATGGTGATGCGAGCGGTCGGACTGCTCCGTGAGGAGCGCTACCGCCATCTGGACCTCGGCCTGCTGTGCACGGTCGACATCAACAACGATCCGGTGGCCGTGCACGACGCCCTCGCCGGACTCGAACCCCCGCTGGTCGACTTCCTGCTGCCGCACGCCACCTGGGACGACCCGCCCCCTCGGCCGGACGGATCGCCCACCGCGTACGCCGACTGGCTCCTGACGGTCTTCGACCGCTGGACGGACCAGGGCCGTCCGATGCCCGTCCGGATGTTCGCCTCGGTGCTCTCCAGCCTGAACGGCGGCCCCAGCCTCACCGAGTCCCTCGGTCTGGCCCCCACCGACCTCGTCGTCATCGAGACCGACGGGAAGCTGGAACAGGTCGACTCGCTCAAGAGCGCCTACGAGGGCGCCGCCGCCACCGGCTTCGACGTCTTCAGCAACACCTTCGACGAGGTCGCGGCCCACCCCGGCGTCCGGGCGCGCCAGCTCGGTCTGGCCGGAGTCAGCGAGACCTGTCGCCGCTGTCCGGTCGTACGATCGTGCGGCGGCGGGCTCTACACACACCGGTACCGCTCCGAGCCCGGCCCCGGCGGTGGCTCCGGCAGTGGCTTCGACAACCCGTCGGTCTACTGCGCCGACCTGGCCGCCCTGATCCGGGGCATCGAGGAGCGGACGGCCGCCGCCACCGAGTCGCCCGCCGTCCGGGCGCCCGATGAGCTGCTCGCCGCCCACCAGGACCTGACACGCACCCTGCTCGCGGTGCTCCACGACACCCTCGACGGGCGGGGCGGAAAGCTCTGGGACGACGCCTGGCGGCTCGCGGCGGCGGTGGAGGCGGACGCCCCGGGCGCCGAGGCGCTCGACGCGGTGCTCGCGCACCCCTACACCCGCACCTGGCTGATCGGCGCCCTGGAGGACGTCCAGGCCGGCCGCGGCATGACGGGGCCCGCCACCGAACGGCTCGCCGCGACCGTGGCCGCCGCCGCCGTCCGGGCCGGACTCGACCTGCCCGTGCCGGTGGCGTACCGGGACGGAAGCCTGTATCTGCCCACCCTCGGCACCGTGGTCATCGGCGACCCGGGGGAGCGGGGGGCCGCCGTGCTGCGTGCCACGGGCGACGGATTCCTCGTCCGCAGGCAGGAGGGCCCGCCCGGCGCGCTGCCCGCGGAGCTGCGCATCGCGCGGGAGGAACCCGAGGGTCCGCACTGGCGGCCCCTGCGCGTCCTGCGGCAGGCACCGGCTCCCGCCCTCCTGCTGGACGACCTCGATCCCTTCCGCGACTGCTTCGCCACCCCCGCCACCGGCCGTCTCACGGCGGAGCGGGCCGATGCCTGGGCGCACCGGATCGCCGAGGCCTGGTCGCTGCTGGCCGACGCCGTTCCGGACCAGACGGCCGAGGCGGCCCGGACGCTCACCACGGTGACCCCGCTGGCCGGAGGTGCGGCCGAGCCGGGCCGGCACGGACCCGGCGCACTCGGCATCGGGGAGACGGCAGACGGGAAGGAGCCGGCACTCGGCCTGCTGAGCGGATTCCGCCGGGCGAAACTGCGGGCGCTCGGTGAAGTGACGGATCTTTACGCCTTGGACGGTACCTGGGAACATCGGACGCCCTGGGGGAGCGAAGACGTGACGTTCTCCCGGTTGCTGGCGGAGACATGCGAACGGGCGGGGCTCGGGCTTTACGATCCGCGCTTCCTCGCGGGTGTTCCGGAAGCACTCGACATGATCGAAAACGCGGCGGAGGTGACGGTCGACGGAAAACAGCTGATCGCCGCTGTCCGCAAGGAGATCAGCGGAACACGGAGTGCGGCCGGGGAAAGACGCGGCCGGGACTTCCCGCCGTCCGGTCACGCATCGAACGTTCTGGCGTCTGACCGGAAAGTGACGTTCGAATGACCGAACGGCAGGGGGGTGGAAAGCGGTCCGCTCCGGAATGATGAGTTCGCTTGCACTCCCTTCCTCCTTCTGGGATGCGAGTGCTCACACAGGACGGGGGTCGTGTGCACGCATCGACGCAACAGCGAGCGGTGGGCCATCGGCCGTATTTCTTTCTGAGCTACGCCCACACGCCGGGGTACGGCGGCGGGGCGGACCCCGATATGTGGGTCGAGCGGCTTTTCCAGGATCTCTGCGGCCATGTGATGGCCATGACCGACTTACCCGCGGGCGCGCCCGCGGGATTCATGGACCGGGAGATACGTTCCGGCGAGGGCTGGTCGGAACGGCTCGGCGACGTCCTCGCCACCTGCCGGGTCTTCGTCCCGCTGTTCTCACCGCGCTACTTCGCCAGCGAGATGTGCGGCAAGGAGTGGTACGCCTTCGAACAGCGGGCCATCCACCACCGCGCCCGCTCCAACCAGCCGGCCGAGGCCATCGTCCCGGCGCTCTGGGTGCCGGTGCCGCCGAGCCAGCTGCCCGGCTCCGCCGAGCGACTGCAGTTCAACCACCGTGACTTCGGGGAACGGTACGTCAGCGACGGCCTCTACGGACTGATCAAGCTCCGGCTCTTCGCCGAGGAATACGAACGGGCCGTATACGAACTGGCCAAACGCATCGTCAGCGTCGCCGACTCGGTCCGCATCGACACCGGCCGGCCCGTCGACTACCGCCTCGCGCCCAGCGCTTTCGGCTCGCCCAGCAGCGGAGTCGGCGCCCCCCGGCCGATGCAGATCACCATCGCCGCGCCCACCCGCCACGATCTGCCCCAGGGGCGCAGCAGCGACCACTACGGCGACCACCCCCAGGACTGGAACCCCTACTACCCGGCCGCCGCCCGCCCCTTGGCCTACGTGGCCGAGGAACTGGTCCGCTCGCTCAACTACCAGGCCGTCATCACCTCCTTCGACGAGGACCGGCACGACGGCAAGGCCCCGCCCAGCACCCCCGAGATCCTGCTCGTCGACCGCTGGGCCCTGCGGGACGAGGACCACCGCCGCAGACTCGCCGCCTTCGACGCCGAGAACCGGCCCTGGGTGACCATGGTCGTGCCGTGGAGCCGTGACGACCACCAGAGCAGAGCGGCGGAGAGCGAGCTCGTCGAGAGGCTCGAAGCGACCATGCCGATCAAGATGGGTCAGGGCCGGGCCCTGTGCCGTGCCGCGGCGAAAGGAGTGCCCACCATGGAGGCGTTCGGGCAACTCCTGCCCCAGGTCGTCGAGGTGGCCGCCCAGCAGTACCTCAAGTACGCCAAGGCCTACCCTCCCGGACCCGGCGGCGGATCCGGCGAGCGGCCCCGGCTCGCCGGCCCCATGGGCAGGACGAGCTACATCCCCGACCCGCACGACCCTGCGACGGAAGCGGAGGACCTATGAGTGCCGGTCGTGACGGGCGCATCGTCACCTTCTACTCGTACAAGGGAGGCACCGGGCGCACCATGGCGCTCGCCAACACCGCCTGGATCCTCGCGGCCAACGGCAAGCGGGTGCTGGCCGTCGACTGGGACCTGGAGGCCCCCGGGCTGCACCGGTTCTTCCACCCCTTCCTCGACCCGGCCACGCTCGGCGCCACCACCGGCGTGATCGACCTGATCACCGAGTACGCCTGGGCCGCGACCAGCCCCGCCCAGCGCGCCGAGGACTGGCACCGCGACTACGCCCGTATCCAGCCGCACGCCGTGTCGCTGACCCCGGAGTCGCTCGGCTGGGAGTTCCCGCAGGGCGGCACGCTCGACTTCGTCTCCGCCGGACGGCAGAACCGCGAATACTCCGCGACCGTCTCCACCTTCGACTGGGACAACTTCTACGACCGGTTCGGCGGCGGCCACTTCTTCGACGCGCTGCGCGAGGACATGAAGGCCAACTACGACTACGTCCTCATCGACAGCCGTACCGGCCTCAGCGACATCGCCGACATCTGCACCGTCCACCTCCCGGACATCCTCGTCGACTGCTTCACCCTCAGCGACCAGTCCATCGACGGCGCCGCCTCCGTCGCCCGCCAGATCGCCGAGCGCAATACCGGCCGCCCCATCGCCCTCTACCCCGTCCCGATGCGCATCGACGAGGGCGAGAAGGAGAAGGCGGACGCCGGACGGGCGCTGGCCCGGCTCAAGTTCGACCGGCTGCCCCGCGACCTGTCCGGCGACGAACTCACCGCCTACTGGGGCGCGGTGGAGATCCCCTACCGCCCCTACTACGCCTACGAGGAGACGCTCTCCACCTTCGGCGACGAGGCCGGGCTCACCAACTCGCTGCTCTCCGCCTTCGAACGGCTCACCGCGGTCATCACCGACCGGGAGATCACCTCGATGCCCCCGATCGGCGAGGAGGTCCGCCTGCGGATCCGTGACGCCTTCACCCGGCGCAGGCCCGCTCTGCCCGCCGACCTCTACCTCAGCTATGTGGCGGAGAACCGGATGTGGGCCGACTGGCTCGAATCGATTCTCACCCGGGCCGGCTTCCGGGTGGTTCCGCGCGACGTCTCCGCCGAACGCCCCCCGGAGGAGGAGGCCGACGCCACCGCGGAGAACACCGCCCGCACCGTGGTGCTGCTCTCCAGCGCCTACCTGAAGTCCCAGCGCGCGGTACGGCTGTGGGAACGCACCGCCGCCGAGGCCGTCGGCAGCGGCCGCCGCCGGCTGGTCCCCCTGCGGGTCGGGGACGTACGCCTGTCCTCTCCGTACATCGACCGCAACCCGGTCGACCTCTTCCGGCTGGACGAGGTGCACGCCACCACCGCGGTGATGCGGGCCCTGGACCGCCCAGTGCAGGTGGCCGACGGGGTGTCGCCCGGACCCCGCTTTCCCGGCACCGTGCCGAGGATCTGGAACGCGCCGCCCCGCAACCCCGGCTTCACCGGCCGCTCACTCGTCCTGGAACGGATGCGCGACCAGCTCGGCGGCGGCCTGGCCGTCGTCCTGCCACAGCCGCAGACCCTGTACGGACTCGGCGGCGTCGGCAAGACCCAGGTGGCCCTGGAGTACGTGCACCGCTTCATGGCCGACTACGACCTGGTGTGGTGGATATCGTCCGAGCAGCCCGACGACGTGGTCGCCTCGCTCGCCGAACTCGCCGTCCGGCTCGGCGCCCAGGGCGGCGACGACATGGCGGCCGCCTCCCAGGAGGCCGTCGACCTGCTGCGGCGCGGTGTGCCCTCGGACCGCTGGCTGCTGGTCTTCGACAACGCGGACGACCCCGAGCAGCTGCGCCGCTACTTCCCGCAGGGCGGCTCCGGCCACATCCTGGTGACCTCCCGCAACCAGAGCTGGTCCCAGCACGGGGACGCGCTGCCCGTGGACGTCTTCCTCCGTGAGGAGTCGATCGAGCACCTACAGCGCCGGGCCCCCGGCCTCAGTGACGAGGACGCCGCCCAGGTGGCGACCGCCGTGGGCGACCTGCCGCTCGCCGTGGAGCAGGCCGCCGCCTGGATCGCGGAGACCGCCACCCCCATCGACGCCTATCTCGAACAGCTCGCCCAGCAGGCGCCCCGGGTCCTCGCGCTCAACCAGCCGGCCGGCTACCCGGAACCGGTCGCCGCGACCTGGAACATCTCCATCGCCCGGCTCAAGGAGCGCTCGCCCGCCGCCGTACGGCTGCTCCAGCTCTGCGCCTTCTTCGCCCCGGAACCGATCTCCGCGAACCTCCTCTACAGCAAGGAGATGATCGACGCGCTGAAGCCGTACGACTCCTCGCTCCAGGAGAAGCTGGTGCTGGGCCGGGTCATCCGGGAGATCGGCCGGTTCGCCCTCGCCAAGGTCGACCAGGTCTCCAACTCCATCCAGGTGCACCGCCTCGTCCAGGCCGTGATCAAGGCGCAGCTCAGCGAGGAGGAGCAGCGTGAGGCCCGGCACGTCGTCCACCGCATCCTCGCCGGCGCCCGGCCCGACGACGACGAGCCGATCGACAACCCGGACACCTGGCCGCGCTTCACGACGATCTGGCCGCACCTGGGCCCCTCCGACGCCCGCAACTGCAAGGAGCCGGAGACCCGCAGGCTCCTGATCGACCGGGTCCGCTACCTCTGGAAGCGCGGCGACGTCAGGACCGCGGGGGCGCTGGGCGACGAGCTGCGGGAGATCTGGCAGGAGAAGCTCGGGGAGCACGACCTGCAGTACCTCTACCTCTGCTTCCACCTCTCCAACATCCTGCGCACCCGCGGGCGTTACGTGGAGGCGAAGAATCTCGACGAGTTCACCCTGGAACGGCAGCGGGCGGTGCTGGGACCCGAACACCCGCACACCTATATGACCACCAGCAGCCTGGCGATCGACCTCGGTCTGCTGGGGGACTACTCCCGGGCGATCGAGATGGCGACCGAGGCCCACGAGGGGTTCGGGCAGATCTTCCACGACTCCCACCCCCGGACCCTGGCCGCCGCCAACAACCTGGCCCTGAACCTCCGCAGCGTCGGCCAGTACGCCCGCGCCCGGGAGATCGACCAGGACGTCTACGACCTCCGCTCCCAGGTGCTCGGACCGGAACACCCCTACAGCCTGTCCTCCGCCATGAACCTCGCCCGTGACCTGCGGGAGGTCGGACGGTACGAGGACTCGGTGGGGCTGCTCAGCACGACGTACAACAGCTTCAAGGAGACGATGGGCCGCAGCTTCCCCGCCACGCTGAGCGCCGCGAAGAGCCTCGCGGTGTCGTTGCGCAGGGCGGGCCGGCTGGAGGACGCCCGCCGTCTCACGGTGGCGACCCGCGCCCGCTACCGGGCGAAGTACACCACCGCCAACCCCGATTCGCTGGCCTGCGACCTCAACCTCGCCGCGGACCTGTTCGCGGCGGGCGAGAGCGCCGAGGCGCGGGACACGGCGCAGGAGGTCGTCGACCAGTACATGAAGGTGCCGGGGGAGAAGCACCCGTACACCCTGGCGGCGCAGAACAACCTCGGCGTCTATCTGACGGGGGCCGGGGAGCCGGAAACGGCGGAGCGGGTGCTGAAGCTGGTCGTCGCCTCCATGCAGGAGACGTTCGGCCGGGAGCACCCCAACACCCTGTTCTGTGTGATGAACCTGGCCGGTGCGACAGCGGACCGGGGAGAGCTGGACATCGCGCTGGAGACCGAGCAGCAGCTCTCCGGGCAGCTGCGCGAGGCGCTCGGGGCGCACCACCCGGAGACCCTGGCCATGACCTCGAACATGGCGGTCACGCTCGATGCCATGGGCCGGGAGGACCAGGCCGCGCAGTTGCGGGCGGAGATCGTCGTCGAGCTGTCGCGCCAGCTCGGCGACGACCATCCGCTGACCCGTATGGCCCGGACGCAGGAACGGTTCCGGCGGGAACTGGAGCCGATGTCGGTGTGACCGCCTGCGGCCGGGAGGGCCGCCCCTCCCGGCCGGCGACGGTTCGACGTAAGGCCCAAGGGGTGTGGTCCCGGGACAGCCCTCAGTCCAGCAGCCAGTCGAGGACCCGGGGGAGTACGGACAGCGCGTCGAAGTGCGCCGCCGCCGGTTCCAGTACGGCGGTGGCGCCCGGGATCTGCCCGGCCAGCCAGCGGGAGTGGCCCACGGGCGTGAAGACGTCCTTCTCCCCGTGCCAGAGCATCACCCGGCCGCTGATCCGGGCCGGATCGAATCCCCAGGGGCTGCAGAACGCGATGGCGTCGTCGATCCAGCCGTACGCCGACGTGCGCAGCCCCTCGCTGTAGTTGCGCAGCAGCATGGACCGGATCCCCACGTCGTTGACCACCACCCGGTCGGAGTCGGTCAGCTCCCGGCGCAGGTCGTCCAGGAGCCGGACCGGGTCCCGCCGGATCTGGTCCGAGCGGATGGTGAAGGTCTCCGCGAACCCGTCCGGATCGGCGGCCGCCGTGGAGTACGCGTCCACATTGGACGCGGCCATCCCGTGGAACCAGTCGAGACCGGCCGCGTCCCGGGGAGCGAGACCGACCAGGGCCGCGGTACGGGTGACCCGCTCGGGCATCAGGGCCGCGCAGGCCAGCGCGTGCGGGGCGCCGCCGGAGCGGCCCACGACGGCGAAGCGCCCGAGGCCCAGGGAGTCGGCGATGGCCCGGACGTCCTCGGCGACGTCCCTGACCCGGCGGCCCTCGTGCCGGTCGCTGCCGCCGTACCCCGGGCGGTCGTAGGCGATCAGCTGGGTATGGCGCTGGTACAGCACCATACCGCGGGGAGCGGGCCCGAGCCTGCTGCCCGGAGTGCCGTGGAGCAGGAAGACCGGTCTTCCCCGCGGGTCCCCCATCCGCTCCACCATCAGATGCCGCCCGTCCGCCGCGAGCACCCGATTGCGCACCCGTTCCTCCTCCGCTCGGTCACCCGGCCGGCCCGGACACGGTGTGCCCGGCGTGTGCTGCCGTTTCGATGATGACCCATCAGAGGCGTTACAGGGACTGTTCGGTGCCAGGAACTGCGAGCGGCAGGGGAGGTTCTGAGCAGGCGATTTCCGTCGGTATCCGGACAGGTGGGTACGCCATCCGGACCAGCAGGGGCGCATACCGGACACCCCTCATCCTCATGCGGGGGCCGCCGACGGCTGCACCGGATGTTCGCGGACGGAACCGGCGGGGCAGGACCCGGGGCAGGCGAACGCCCCGCGTGCGAAGCGTCCGTGTCGTGTGCGCGTGAGGAGAAGGCGGACGGCCTGCCGTCAGACCGCGGTCGACCCGCCGGTGCCCGGTGCCGGGGCGGCGGCGGCGGTCGTGCCCGTGGGGTCCGCCGGACCGGCTTCCGTCCGGTGCCGCATCGACAGCAGCAGGGTCAGCGCCGTGCCGACGACGGCCCAGGCGGAGAGCACCAGCAGGGGACCGGTGACCGCGTTGCCCTGGAAGTAGGCGATCGAGCGGGCCACCCAGGTGCCCGCCCCCGGGGGGAGGGCCGGGCCGATCGCCCGCCAGAAGTCCGGGAGCATCGGGAGCGGGAAGGCGCCGCCCGCGCTCGGGTTGCCCGCGATGACGATGATGAGGACGGCCAGACCGATGCCGACGATGCCGGTGAGAGCCTGCAGCGCGAGCGTGGTCATGCCGACCGCGAAGACGACCAGGGCGCCCAGGCCGGCCAGACCCCAGAAGCTGCCCGGCAGGGCGCCGAGTACCGGGCCGATGATGATCGCGCCGCCGATGCCGCCCACGATCGAGTACAGGGCCATGGCGCCGGTCCGGATCGCCGCGCGCTGCCGGTTGGCGGACTTGGCGCCGGCGCTGATCGCCAGGATGGAGGCGCAGAGATAGCCGCCCACGCACCAGCCGACGACCAGGTAGAAGGACGAGAGTCCGTTGAAGTCATCACCGGATGCCGGAGCGACGTCCACGGTCCGCACGGTCCGCTGCTGGGAGGCGTCGGCCTCGGTGAGGATCCGCTCCAGGGCGGTGGTCAGCGCGGTTCCGCCGCCGGAGGCGACCAGCAGCGTGTCGGTGCGGCCTTCCGGCGAGACGACCAGGGCTCCGTCGATGTCGCGGTTGAGGATCTGCTCGCGCGCCTCGGCGGCGCTGCTCACGGTGCGGGCGTCCAGCGGTCCGCCGGGGAGCTCGTTCAGCCGGTCGACGAGCTGCTGGGACATCTGCTGCGGGGCCACCACCCCGAAGGCGACGTCCGTGGGCTTCGGCTTGTGCAGCGCTCCGACGTAGGACGCGATGAACAGCAGTTGCAGGCCCAGCACACCGATGACGAGCAGGGCGGCCCGTGGGGTGACGGCGTTCTTCACCTCGTCGACGAAAGTCATGCCCCCACCCTCCGGGCGGGACGGCCTCCACGCAGGCGGGGCGGGCCGAACGGCGTAAGGCGTGTCGGCGGGTCAGGGCACCCTCGGAGGGTAAGAGCCCGCTCGGCGGGTCAGGGCATCCTCCGTCAGAGCCCGCTCCGCGGGTCACGTGTGGCTGAGGATCACCGTCAGTGCCACGAACTCCGCGAGGAGCTGGGCGGTGAACGCCACGTGGCGCACGCGTACGGCGGCCGCCGCCAGGGTGACGACACAGGCGATGACGGCCAGGGCGAGGCTCCAGCCGAACAGCCAGCCGGGCAGTGCATCGCCGCACTGCTCCCCGTAGGTCATGCAGCGCCCCGCCCGCTCGCTGCTGAGGGTCAGCAGTCCCGCGAACAGCGCGGCGGGTACGAAGAGGCCGGCGCACAGGCCGGACCAGAAGCGCGTGCGGTCCGCGGCGGGGGTCTCCCCGGACGCAGGGGCCTCCTCGGCCGGGGATGCGGGCTGCGGTGCTGTTGTGTTCATGCCTCGATCCAACGCGGTTCCGCTGCCCGCCGCGTGGGTCCGGATACTCGGTTGCGGATGCGTGGGGTACTCAGGGCGGTCAGTCTGATGACCGGGGGCGTGGTTCTCGGCCTCTCGCCCCGGTGCCGGCCGCTCACGCGCTCGTCCGGCAGTTTTTACCGACGCGTAACTTCCCTCTCCGCCTTACTCGTGCGTAATTTGGCATGAGCACCTAAAGCTTGTGGTCCGGGCCACAGGGCGCACCGCCATCGCACCTCCCTTGAGCCGCAAGGAGACCACACGATGCTGCCCTGGATCCGTGCTGCGCGTGTTCCCCGCACGCGCAGCCTGCTCGCCGCCCTACTCCTCGCCCTCACCGTCCTCGTCGCCCCCGCGGCGACCGCGAACGCGGCTGCTCCGGCCGCCGCCGCGGCCACTTCGCGTGGCTGGAACGACTACTCCTGCAAGCCTTCCGCCGCCCATCCCCGCCCCGTCGTCCTGGTCCACGGAACCTTCGGGAACTCGATCGACAACTGGCTGGTCCTCGCCCCCTACCTGGTCAACCGGGGCTACTGCGTCTTCTCCCTCGACTACGGCCAGCTCCCCGGCGTGCCGTTCTTCCACGGCCTGGGACCCATCGACAAGTCCGCCGAACAGCTCGACGTGTTCGTCGACAAGGTGCTCGACGCCACCGGAGCCCCGAAGGCCGATCTCGTCGGCCACTCCCAGGGCGGCATGATGCCGAACTACTACCTGAAGTTCCTCGGCGGCGCCGACAAGGTCAACGCCCTCGTCGGCATCGCCCCGGACAACCACGGCACCACGCTGCTCGGCCTCACCAAGCTGCTGCCGTTCTTCCCCGGCGTCGAGAAGTTCATCAGCGAGAAGACCCCCGGACTCGCCGACCAGATCGCGGGATCACCCTTCATCACCAAGCTCACGGCGGGCGGCGACACCGTCCCCGGCGTCCGCTACACCGTCATCGCGACCAAGTACGACCAGGTCGTGACCCCGTACCGCACGCAGTACCTGGACGGGCCGAACGTACGCAACGTCCTCCTCCAGGACCTGTGCCCGCTCGACCTGTCCGAGCATGTGGCGATCGGGACCATCGACCGCATCGCCTTCCACGAAGTGGCCAACGCCCTCGATCCGGCCCGCGCCACCCCGACCACCTGCGTCTCGGTCATCGGCTGACCCGCCGCGCAACGACGGGCCGGGGCCCGGCGTCCGATGGCGGACGGCGGACCCCGGCCCGTCACGGCCTGCCGCGCCCGACGTCCCGGAGGGACGCGGCAGGAGTACGAATCGGGGCGCTGCGGCGGTCAGCGGCTGTGGCGGCCCGCCGATCCGGCGGCCCGGCGGCGCTGCGAGGCGAACAGCACGGCCGCACCGGCGGCGAGGACCCCGGCGCCCCCGATCGCCAGGTATGTGCTGCTGCCGGAACCGCCCGTCTCGGCCAGCACCTCCTCGGTGCCCGCCGCGTTGGCCTCCGGGGCGTTGCCCGCGGCCTCGTCCTCGACCGGGTCCTCGCCGGCCGGGGCGGCGGTGTTGACCTTCGCCCCGGTGTCCGCGTCGTCGTCCCCGTGGCCGTTGTGCTCGACCGACGACTTCCCGGAACCCTCGGCGATCGCGTCCTCGGACGGCGCGGAGGGGGCGGGCGCCGGGGCCTCGGCACCGGAGGCGCCGCCTGCTCCCTGCTGCCCCTCCTCCTTCTCCGCCCCGCCGCCCGCCGAACCGCCGCCGAACGTCACGTCGGAGCAGGCGTAGAACGCCTCGGGGGAGTCGGAGCGCTGCCAGACCGTGTAGACCAGCTGCCGCCCCGAGCGCTCGGGGACCGTCCCGTCGAAGACGTACGAACCGTTCTCCAGCACCGGGTCGGTGGCCTCGGCGAAAGGTTTGGCCTCCAGGTCCGACCAGGCCAGCGGCTTCGTGGCGTCGTAACCGGGCTTGGTCATGTACAGCTCGAACGAGCCCTTGTGCGGAGCCGTCGCACGGAATCGGAAGGTGTGCTCGCCCGCCGACATCGCGGTGGCCGGCCAGTCGGCGCGCGGGAGGTCCAGGCCCCTGAACTTGTCGTTGGCCGCGCTGCACAGCTTGCCGTCCGGGATCAGCTCACGGTGCTTGCCCGCCGCGTTGGCGATGTTCACCCCGTTCCAGTCGTACAGCGCCTGGGTCCCGCCCGCCGCGACCGCCGCCCGGCACGCCGCCGACTTCGGGCTCTCCGGACCCTCCGCGAAGCACGCGGACACCCGGCTCACCGGATCGGTGAGCGAACCGTGCGCGGCGGCCGGAGCGGCCGTCAGCCCGGCCAGTGCGAGCGGTCCGAAACCGAACACGAGGATCCCGGCGGCCTTGCGACGAGCGGTCATGGGTGGATCTCCTTCTGAGCGGCACAGCTATGCGGGTGGCGATCAGCAAGCTAGCCGCCCGGAAAGCCGAAAAGGCCTGCTGGGACGGAGTGGTGGCGATCCTTATGGTCGCTTTAAGGGTGGGCTAAGAGGGTGCTCAGGTGAGAGGCCGCTGAGGAGGAGTGGAGCCCATGTCGGGGGGCTTCACCGTCCACGGACGTCCACGTGAATGTGCCTTTGGTCGAGGCGGGTGGCTCCCCGATTGGCTCCCTGTCTTGCTCGACCGTGGCCCACACATGGCCCACCACGTCGCGATTCATGGCCCGCCGGGCAGTCCGGGCATCCATGATCGGCCGGACCGACGAGATGGAGGAGCATGGCAAGCTTGGACCGACTACGACGGAGAGAGGGGCGACTCGTGTCGCAGCAGGCAAGCCCTCGCGGGACCTTCCTGAAGATCGCTGAAGTCGTCAGGGCTCGGATCGATGCCGACCCGAAGATGACCGAGCTGCCAACGGCTGCGGAGCTGATGAGCGAGTTCGGCGTCTCCCGAGGCGTAGCTCTCCGGGTCTTCGACGCCCTCCAGGGGCAGGGCGTCGCAGAACGCGTTGCTGGCAGTCGCTTGCGAGTGGTGCGACGCGGAGAAGCCGTCGACCGCCGGCCGTTGGCCGAACGGCTCACCGACGTGATCACGAATGACCCACTCCCCGTGGGGGCGACCTTCCCGAGCGCGACCAAGCTGTGTGCGCGGTTCGGCGTCTCCCGGCCCACCCTGGCCAAGGCGCTCCACAAGTTGGAGGCCGCAGGGCTTCTGTCGGAAGGCAAGCAGGGCAAACCTCGCACCGTACTGTCCCTGCCGAAGCGAGAGGGGAGTGCCAGCCCGTGAGCACCAAGGCATTGACCGACTGGGCATACCCTCTTGCCGAATCGCTGCTCTCCGAGCCCCTACCGCGTCGATGGGCGCACTCGCAGGGCGTGGCAGAGAGAGCCCGTGTGCTTGGCCCGATCCTCGGTTCGGACGCCGATCTTCTGGAAGCTGCGGCCGTGCTTCACGACGTCGGCTATGCGCCCGATCTCGCCAAGACCGGCTTTCACCCGCTGGACGGGGCGCGGTATCTGCGGGATGTCGCTCGTGCTGACGAGAGGGTGGTGCGCCTCGTGGCTCATCACTCCTGCGCGTGGATGGAGGCGGAAGCCCGAGGGCTCCGGGACGAACTGGAAGAGGAGTTCCCCCGGGAGGATCCCCACCTGAGCGATGCTCTCTGCTTCTGCGACATGAACACCACACCGGACGGCACCCCGACGAATCCGGTGGACCGGATCGCTGAGATCGCTGGTCGCTACGGTCCGGAGAGCTTGATCGGGACGTTCATCCGCCGAGCCGAACCGGAAATCCTCGGCTGCACGGTGCGCGTCCTTGAGCGACTCGCAACCGTCAAGCGTCAGCCGACGTAGGGCGCAGTCCGCTCCCGGTCCAGGGCATGCTCGATCCTGAGCCGCATGGTGGGGTGGATGTCGAACTCCCGCAGGTCCGATGGGCTGACCCATCGGACCTGCGTCGTCTCGTCGCTCGTACGGACGTCGCCACCGACCGGGCGGGCGCGAAAGCAGATGCTGAACTGCTGGCGCGCCTCGCCATCGTCGTACAGCATCACGTGCCCGGGGTCGGTGTAGATCCCCGACATGTCGATGACTTCGGCTTTGATACCAGTCTCTTCCCACACTTCGCGCACCACGGTGTCGCTGATGGACTCACCCACGTCGTGCCCGCCGCCGGGCAGTGCCCAACGGCCGTTATCCGACCGCTGGATCAGCAGTACCTCGCCAGAGTCGTTCTGGACGAAGGCCACGACGGACGGCACGACCGAGTTGGCCGGCGGAGCGTCGGGATCGTGAAGGTAGTCGATGCGTCCCATGTTCAGGCTCCCGTGATGTCGTGGTCCGAGACCGGGCGGGCACTGCCCCAGGTCTGTTCGATGCTATTCGCATAGGTGTCGAAGAGCCCACCGCCTGGCAGTCGCCTCAGATGCAGGACGGGCGCCATGTAGGCCCCGATTCCGTAGACGTGAGTGTTCACCAACATCTCGTCATCGGACCGGAAGAGCGAGTTGTAGAGCGTCCCGTCATGCAGGCGGAAGCCGATGTCAGGGTGGCTGGCGAAGAGCGGGCGGTAGTTCACCAGGGCGTTGCGGATCTTGCCGTCCATGATGCGGTGACCTTCGTCTATGCCGCGCTGTCGCACTGCCTCGCAGTCCGGGTCCCCCAGCAGGACCCTCACCTGCGTGGCCTCTTCCGCCTTCCTCTTCAAGAGGTCATGAAACAAGGGATCTTCCGAAAGCCAGAGCCCGGAGTACACAAGGACATCAACCCGAGACTCGGCTCGCTCGTAGATCTCGCGCCACAAAGCGTTCGGCACCTGGTGGCGGTGCGGGTAGATGGTGACGATCTCAGCCTTGCTCAGATCGGCTGACGTAGCGACAGCGCGCGAGTCGTCCCACAGAGTCGTCACATCGACGTTGAGCTTCGCGGCTGTGGCGTACTGATGACGTCTGTACGGGACTTTGCCCTGCGTGATCCAGCGTTCGATCGTCTTCGGGTTGACCTCGATCGAGTCGGCCAGTTCCTGGATGGTCACGCCCTGAGCGAGCAGGGCCGACCGTAAGCGTTCGTTGGACATCTCAACCCCCGAGGGACGTCTTGGGACCTCTCGAAGGTAGCCAGATGAACTTCAGCTGTCCACGGACGGGGTGAACAACGCCCCCGACCTGGGGCGATGCTGATGGTGCGCCAGGGAGCTTCGGCGCGAAACAAGAAGTCGCCACCGCTTCGCTTGACAGAACCTCAATGTAGGACCTGTAATACAGGTATCGCATCAGCCGTCAGGCAGAAGCGAAGGAGGGCCCCTGTCCGGGCGTTCCGGCAGAACAACTCCACAGCGTGATCCACCGCAGTACGGCGGCCGTGTCCGTTCCGGCCGAGGCGAGTGGAGACCAGTCGGCCGAGAAAGGGCCCCCGTCACACCGGGGCCCGACACCTCAGATGAGGGACACGCCACCGACTTGAAAGAACCGCTACGGCACACCTTGAAGCTGCCGCCTCAGACGTCCGGGACTTCGGATCTCCCCGGACCGAGCAGCGCCGAGCGAACACGAGAACCGAGCGTCTGCCCACCTCCTGAATCACTTCGGAGGCACCTGTGATCAAGCGAAGTACGAGGGCGTTGCCCGCGCTGGACCGGCGCGGGTGACAGCGCCTCTCTGTGTCGGCGGCCGAGCAGTACGGGCCGCATGTACGGACCGTGATCCCCGTGGCTATCGCGGGGCCGGTTGCCTCCTCCGCCCGTCCAGTCCGCTTCACGCGGTGCTGTACGGGCGGGGTTGAGGGGAGCCGGACCACCTTCCGGATCTGTGACCCAAGGGGAGACATGAGCACCGAGACCTTCGAGACCATCCGCTTCACCGCCGATGTCGTCGTCACGACCACCGACGGACACGTTCTGCTGATCGAGCGTGGCTGGGACCCGCACAAGGGCGCTTGGGCCCTGCCCGGCGGTCACGTCGACCCCGGAGAGACCAGCCGCGAGGCTGCGGCCCGTGAGCTGGCCGAGGAAGCCGGCGTGTACGCGGCACCGGGCGAGCTGGAGCAGGTCGGCACGTTCGACCGGCCCGACCGCGACCCGCGCGGCCGGTACATCACGGTCGCCTACCACCTGGCCGTCCTCCCCGGAACGATCGTGGAGGCCGGTGACGACGCGACCCGCGCCGAGTGGTGGCCGCTGAGCGCCCTGCCCCCGCTCGCGTTCGACCACGCGGACATCCTCCGCGCGGTCGCGGCTTCGGCCTCCTGAAACACCTCACTCACCACTCGCCCCAGGCGGCGCGAGGCCCCGGTGCGGGAAGACGCTGTTGGTTAATTCGGGGCCTGCGTCTTCTTCGCCCCGTCGATCGTTTGGTCGGCGGGGCGAAGCCGTGCGAAGTGGCTGGTGCGGGTGTG